>JBEKTR010000204.1:0-6706 GCA_049515835.1 Terriglobales bacterium | reverse complement strand
CCGTTTTCGCCTGTAACGCACTGAGCTGTTCGCCCGTTGCTTGTGGCGCACGGACGTCGAAAATGACTCGAATGCTCTGAAATCCAACCGGCGCCTCTTTCGATATTCCCAGCGTTCCTTGGAGGTCAAGATCTCCCTCGACGGTAACATCAATTCCCTCAGTGGCTATTCCCATCGCAGCGGCGACCATTTGGCAAGTGATCTGAGCGCAGGCGGCGAGTGCGCCCAAGAGAAGGTCTCCGGAGCAGGCTCCGGTACCCGCTCCGCCGACGCCCTGGTGCGCTTGCGCGTTGTAGATTGCCCGCCCCAGGTCAACCGAGCAGGCAATGGGCGCGTCCGTCTGACGGCCGTGCGCCGTCAGCACGATTCGGGAGCTCGAAGGATCTTGCCGGTACCGCTCTTTTAGCGGGCGCTGCAATGACCGCACATCCATGAATTCTCTCCTGAAATCAGGTGTATTATAAACGCACTCAGGGGCGCTGCTGCGGAGACCAGTTCGCGGCGGCGAGTAAGAAGTCAAGACCAGGCACGCAGCGACCAACCTTGCCGGGCCGATAGCTGCACCACAGCGAGGTACATGAACCCGCCAGAAACGCCTTCCTCCCTTATATCCGCCTTGTCGCCGGGTATCCGCTTCGGAAATTACGAGATTCTCCAGCGCCTGGGAATCGGTGGCATGGGCGAAGTCTATCGCGCCAGGGACATTCGTCTTGACCGCGAAGTTGCTATCAAGACCCTTTTACTGGAGCGCTGTTCTCAGCCTGATGCTCTGTCCCGATTTGAGCAGGAGGCACGGTCTGCCTGCGCCCTCAATCATCCCAACATCGTCACCATCTATGAACTCGGCGACGTAAATGGAACTCGGTACATCGCCATGGAACTGGTGGCCGGGGAGACGGTGCGGGAATTGCTGACCTCTGGCCCCATTCCCTTCCGCAAAGCTGTCGCGATCGCAGCGCAGATTGCTGACGCTCTAGCCAGCGCCCACGCAATTGGAATGGTTCATCGCGATTTGAAGCCGGAGAATCTCATGGTCTCTGGCGATGCAACCACGAAGATTCTAGATTTCGGGCTGGCGAAACTGCGGGCACTCAACCGATCTGGGGATTCGGACGCTTCGACGACCATCACGGAGCATGGCACGATACTCGGCACGGTCGGCTACATGTCTCCTGAGCAGGCTAGGGGCGATGAAATCGATTTCCGCTCCGATCAGTTTTCTTTCGGATCTGTACTTTACGAGATGGTTGCCGGATTCCCGCCATTCCGGAAAAAGACTCACGCGGAGACCACCGCCGCCATTCTTCGCGATGAACCGGAGAACCTCGGTTCCAGAATGCTGCAAGTGCCTCCTCCATTTCTTTGGATCGTTGGCCGCTGCCTCGCCAAAGATCCCAAGGGGCGCTATGCCTCGACCAAGGACTTGGCTCGCGACTTAGCGGCCGTGCGCGACCGCCTGGCCGAGGTGTCTGGGCGTCCCTCGGAGTCTCTTGTCAACAACCTCCCAGTTCAACGCACAGCGTTTATTGGGCGCGAACGCGAAGCGACGGCTCTCCGCCAGCTCTTGAGCCGTGCGGATGTGCAACTAGTGACCCTTACGGGGCCGGGCGGCATCGGGAAGACTCGCCTGGCCCTGCACGTGGCTGCCGAAGGCGCTGCCGAGTTGCCACGGAGTGTTTGCTTCGTCCCTCTATCAGCAATCAGCGATCCCGCTCTGATCGCTTCCACGATAGCGCAAGCGTTGGGAGTACGCGAAACTGTAAATCAGTCGTCGCAGGAAAGCTTGAAAGGATATTTAAGCGGGCTCGAGCAGCCGATCCTTCTGTTACTCGATAACTTCGAACACCTCGTCGCCTCCGCGCCGGTGATTGCCCGGCTGCTCGCCACGAGTCCAAAACTCAAGATCGTAGTCACAAGCCAGTCGCCACTTCATGTCTATGGCGAATATGAATTCCCTGTTCCACCTCTTGCCCTTCCTGATCTCAAGTGCATCCCAGCCCTTGAAGTGCTTTCGCGTCTTCCTGCCGTGGCGCTTTTTGTGGAACGCGCGCAGGCAGTGAGGCCCGAATTCGCACTGACTCGCGAAAATGCGCCTGCTGTGGCCGCCATTTGCGCTCGCCTAGACGGTCTGCCTCTGGCCATTGAACTGGCAGCGGCGCGTATCAAGCTGCTCCCGCCGTCTGCCATGCTCATACGCTTGGAGAGCCGTTTGAACCTGCTGACCGGCGGCGCTCGCGACCTGCCAACCCGCCAACAAACGCTTCGGAGCACCGTGGACTGGAGTTACGGTTTGCTTAATGCCTCTGAACAGACACTTTTCCGCAGGCTTTCCGTGTTTACCGGAGGCTGCACCTTGGAAGCGGCGGAAGCCGTTTGCGACACCAAGGGCGATCTGGGACTCGACATTCTCGATGGCATGGCTTCCATGGTGGACAAGAGCCTCGCGCAGCAGGTCGAACAAGTTGATGCCGAAACCCGATTTATTATGCTCTCCACTATCCGTGAGTACGCTATCGAACGTCTCGCCGAGAGCAGCGATGAAGCGGCAGCGCGGCGCGCCCATGCCGCTTACTATCTTGTACTCGCCGAAGAGGGCGCGGAAGATGTAGTAGCTCACCCGGAATGGCTTGACCGTTTTGAGATTGATCACGACAACTTCCGTCTCGCGCTCGATTATCTGATCAAAACCGGGGACGCCGAGTGGGGTCTTCGCTTAGGTGCTGCTCTATTTCGCTTCTGGGAAACTCGAGAATATCTCAGCGAAGGCCGAGATGCGATCACCCGGCTGCTGGACATGGAAGGAACTGCGGCGCGTCCCAAGTTGCGCGCTCGCTTACTCTTCGCGGCAGCCGTCCTAGCCGGGGAGGAAGGGGATTACGTGTCGGCCCGCCAGCTGTTCGAAGATAGTCTTGAGCAATGTCTCTCAATCAACGATGATCGTGGCGTTGCCGTCGCCATCAATGCCCTGGCCGTCAACGCCCGCGATCGTGGCGAACTGCCCGAAGCAGCCTTGCTCTTTGAGCGCTGTCTCGCGATTTGGAAGGACCTCGGCGATTCCGCAGATATCGCGCGCGCCCTCAGCAATCTCGCCAATGTCGCCAAGTTACAGGGTGAATATGCCCGCGCGTCTTCGCTTTACGACGAGTGCCTGATCATGTTCCGCAAAGCTGGAGACGGTGCCGGCGTCGCATGGACGCTTAACTGCCAGGGTGACGTGGCTCGGGAGAAAGCGGATTTAGTCGCTGCGCGTTCATTTTGCGAACAAAGTCTCGCCACATTCCGCCAGCTGCGAGACGACTGGGGAATTGCCAGCGCCCTCTCCGATCTAGCCAGCCTCTGCTCCGATCAAGGAAACGACGGTGAAGCTCGCCGTCTTTATAGTGAAAGCATCCAGATGTTTAAGGTATTGGGTCACAAACGCGGCATCGCTCGGGTTCTGGAATGCCTCGCCGCCACCGCAGCTGCACAATCGAATGCCGTGGAATCGCTGCATCTTGCTGGGGCCGCCGCCGCCCTTCGTCAACGATTAAACGCACCGCTCACTCCGACCGAACAACCGAGACTGGAGAAGGCCTTGGAGTTTGCGCGCCGAACGCTTGGCGATGCTGCTGGTCTGACCGCCTGGATGGAAGGGTGGGCGATGCCTATCGAGCAAGCCATTCGTGAGGCCCTTAACGAAGAGGTCCACCCAGGTCGTTGAAGCTCAGCCTCTATAACTTAATTTGCAGTGTTAGGATCAATCATTCGTCGCACTGCTGAGATGCGATTCGCCGGAAACCCCCCGCGGCGTGCGTGCTCGCGAACGGTTTCCTCGTCCGGGGCAAGGTATACGCAATAGACTTTATCGCCCGTGACATAGCTATGAAGCCACTTAATCTCGGGTCCCATGTCCTTCAGCACCCCCACCGATTTTCTGGCGACTGCCTGCAGTTCCGCGTCGGACAATTTACCTGCGCCCGGAATCTCCCGTTCGATCACAAATTGGGGCATACCCACCTCACAGAGTGGCCATACTAACAGATTTTTCGCTCGACGATTGCAGGTTTGGGAAGGCGAGATCGCAAAAGCGGCCACGAAGAAGCGGACGCCGCTGGAGTGGACCGAGAACGATCTTACAGCGACAACTGAAGCCGGCAGCGATTCGTGTCTGGCATTGGCAAGATCGGCTGGCACACGTTCCGTCACACCTACTCGACCATGCTGCCCAGCGCCGGAACCGATATCAAGGTGCCGCAGGAGTTGTTGCGGCGTGCCAACATCCGGACCACGATGAACATTTATACGCAATCGGTCTCGGATTAGAAACGCGCAGCAGACAGCAAAGTCGTCGCGATGGTTCTCAAGCATCCCCTCACAGAAGCACGACTGGAGTCAGCTTTTCTGCTAATGGGAGCGTAATGGAAGCAGATTCAAATTCTGAAAGCTTCCTTCGATCCGCTTCAAGTGATTGATTTGAGAACTGCTTGAGGTTGGTTGCGGGGGGTGGATTTGAACCACCGACCTTTGGGTTATGAGGGCAACTTTGCGCTACACGCCAGCCTAGAGCAAACCACAATCCGTTGTAAACACCGACATTTAATCGCTTCACTCTCGGTGCATTTCGGTTGCTTTCGTACCTCGTTCGCGCACAGAATACGCACAGCGCATCCACCAAAGAACTTCTTTGATACGCGCGGTTGAATGGAGTAAACTCCATAGCGCTCGATGCTTGCCACTTTCGCCTAACCGGAGTTTATATATATGAAAAAAGCCTTTTCCTGGTTCGCGATTTTTCTATGTGCTGCAAGTGCCTCGGCATCAGACAAGAAGCCGATAGGGCCTACCACTTTACAAGTCATCGACAACTGGACGGGACTGCCCGTTACAAATGGCGAGACCCTAAATGATCAGAGTCTCGACATTTCTGTTGATGTCACAAACAATGGAGCACGACCGTGCTTTGAATACGAAACGGTTAATTATGGTTGGCAGCATGCCGGTGGCAGTTCCTTTTACAACCTTCCGCAGTCAGAGGTTCCACAGTTGCTAACAGCTGATGGAGGCGAATTTGCGCAAGGATATACGGCACAGCTGGGGGGAGACATCACGATAACGATTACGGTTTCTGCCGTTTGCACTTCGATCACCGGCGCGGGAGGCAATGTGTTAACTTTCTACAATTTCTATCTGAGATAAACTTCGTGGGCAACACAGTCTATCCCCCGTAACCTCAAAGCTGAAATATCGCTGAGTGGTGATTTCAAGGTAGAGGTTTTGGAGAAACTCAAACAGCAGACTGAGCGGGTCATTGAGAGCATCGGGGAAGCCTGCAAAGATTAATGGAGCAAGACCCGATCTCTTGCTCCACAATGCCGTGCCATGCCGCGATGCCAGTTTAGATACCGCACCCCTTTTAGCAGATGTGGACTTCCGCAAGGCATGGGCCACTGCCTGCCGAATGGCCGGAGTTTCAGGCAAACTCTTTCACGATCTACGGCGGAGTTCGGTTAGAAACATGATTCGGGCCGGGGTGCCAGAGCGTGTAGCCATGAGCGTGAGCGGTCACCTCACCAGAAGCATCTTTGACCGCTATAACATCGTCAGCGAGGCTGATCTGCGAGACGCTATGCAGCGCACACAAGACTATCTGGCTGCGACTGCGGAGCAGGAAAAGAAACGCCAGCCAGTACAAATCCATCGCGCATAAAGTTTCAATTCCGCACAATATGCGCACAATACAAAGGGCCGCCTCTGGGGAGCGGCCCTATCTTATTGATTCTTTGGTTGCGGGGGGTGGATTTGAACCACCGACCTTTGGGTTATGAGCCCAACGAGCTACCAGACTGCTCCACCCCGCATTTCGATGATAACAACGGGGTTTCCCAGCGTCAAACTTGCGTTGCCTGTATCCGCGAAAAACAGTAGAGTGCAAACATCTTATTCACTGCGCAAGCATGAGCCTAAATACTCTTAACGACATCTTTTATTCGATTGTGGAGCGCGATGAGCGCGTCGTGATGATGCACCGCGAGTCGGGCCATTGGGCATCGATTTCGTCCAGCGAACTTTATCGCGATGTCGTGGGAGTGGCTCTGTGGCTGCGGGAACAAGGCATCGGCAAGGGAGATCGCGTCGCCATTCTGAGCGAGAATCGTCCGGAGTGGACGATCGCCGATTTCGCCTGCCAGCTTCTTGGCGCGGTTTCCGTTCCCATCTATGCGACGCTCACCGCAGAGCAATCGGCATACATTCTCAACGATTCCGGCGCGCGAATTGTTTTTGTTTCCTCGGACGCGCAGCTACAAAAAGCTTTGGCGGTGCAGCATCAGACGAAAATTAACCGGATTGTAGTGATGGACGAAGCGCCATCGGCACAGGGGCACCAAGATGTGACGCCCATGTCAGCATTGATGATGGCGGGCCCCAACCGGCGAGACATACGCTTCGATACGGACGCGAACGTAGTTCAGCCTGAAGATCTGGCGACGATTATTTATACGTCGGGAACAACGGGCACGCCGAAAGGCGTGATGCTCACGCACCGCAACCTGGCGAGCAACATTGGCTGTGCCCTAAAGCCTTTTGGGGTGAAGAGTGGCGACATAGCGCTGTCGTTTCTGCCGCTCTCGCATGTAACGGCGCGGCATGTGGACTTCGCCATGCTCTACAACCGCGTGACCTTGGCCTACGTTCCGTTTCTTGAGCAACTAGCGACGGCATTGACGGA
>JBEKTR010000203.1:0-6714 GCA_049515835.1 Terriglobales bacterium | reverse complement strand
ATGGTCCTGAGCTTTTTGTTCCGCGGCGAGATTCACCGCCGGCTGGATGGTATTCGGATTGGACTGCTGCATCGAAGCGCTGGTCGAAGGCAACAGGCTCTCTTCCGGGCGCTCCACGAACTTCGAAGCGGCTTCAAGGGCGCGCACCGGTTCCGCAGGAGAACCTGCGGCTGGCGCATAGGCCTCTTTTGGCGCATAGGTCGGTTCGACGACGACGAAGCTGTTGGCTACCGTAGTCGGCGTAGCTGGCGTCGGCTGGCTAGCAACAGGTGCCGTGGCTGCGGCCACGACTTTCGCGGGCGTTGCGGGCAGAACATTGGCCGGCGCAGTCTTGCTGGCGGTCTGCTTGGCGCTCTTGTCAGCACCGTCGTGCAACTTTAGGACAATGCGATTGCCATCGGCTGAGCCCAGCTCATACTGGCAGGCGTGAAGTAAATCCACGACCACACGGGTGGTGGGCGGATTCTGGCCGTCCATGCCAATGCGGACGTCCTTCACTTCACCGCTTGGCACGGTGATGTGTCCACGCGTGGTGGCCGCGACCGTGTTGGGAAGATCCAACACCAAACGCGCCGGCGAATCCAGCGTGGTCAGCTTGGGCGTGACTGTTCCCCGCGCCGTCAATTCCACGTTGAATCCGTCCGCCGTGCGGGTCACATTGACCTTTTCGAGCGCGGAGCGCCCGGTTGCCGCTGCGCCCGTTACGGGCGTCTCGGCCGGCGCCACCATCACCATCGCCAGCAGCGGTAGAAAAACACTCAGCAGTTGCTTTCGCATTTTGCCTCTCCCTCGATTAGGCTTGCACTGGGCTCGCCCCAAAATCTGTCTTATTTCCATTTCGTATTTCATGGTGTTACACCGCCGGGGTCGTGAGCTTTTTGGTCACTTCCCGGGTCAGCGGCTTGCCCAGTTTGTCTTCGTATGTTTCGCTGAAAATCACCGCATCGCCGGTAATTTTCACGACAAACCCGTTAAACACGGGATCGTTTTCCCGCAGAAAATACGCTTTGTCCATCGAATTCGTGACGACCGCGATCATGCCGGCCTCGGACTTGATGACGCCTTTCAGGTTGATCTGATCGATGGCCAGGCAGCGTTTGCCGGTGCTACAACCGGAACCACCCGTGGCGGCCGTCCGCACCGGACTAATAAAGGGATCGCGCTGGCCGGTGTAGTTGAATTCCTTGGTCGCACTCTTCGTATTTGCGGCTGTCTTACTATCTTCGACCGCCACTGTCGATTTGGCATCTGCGGCTTCAGCAGTTTTGTTCTCTAAGACCTTTGCGTCGGCTGCGGCTTTCGCGTCGGCAGCCTTTGCATTCTCGGCTACTTTCTGGATGACAGCCGTCTTCGGGTCAACCGCGGCTATTTTCGGAGTCGTCGATTTAGTCTTCGTGTCCGCGGGCTTCGCGGCTACGACCGGTGTCAGTTGAGCGTTTGTAGCCGGAGCTTTTGCCGGCTGAAGTTGAGCAGCTTGCGGCGACTGGTTCTTCGTCGGCACCAGAGCCGGTGCAGCCTTGGCTACCTGCGGAGCCTGATTCTTGTTTGCAGGAGCCGACGTCGTCTGCATCTGAGCCGCCTTTGAAGGTTGCACTTGGGCCGACTGAGACTGAGCCTTCGCGGCGGGCGCGACTGGAGATGCGCCCTTCATTTGTCCGGCCTGCTGAACATTCGTTTGAGCAGCGGGCTGGACCGGGCTCGGCTTTCCATTTGCCGTGGTGGCGGGTTTAGCGCCATTAGCCGGGGTCGTCGCTGGATGTGACGGAGCCGGTTTCGGCGCAGGGCTGCCCATTATTTTGGCGCGCAGGCTATCCCAAAAACTGGGCGTAGAGGCTTGCTGCTGTGCCATCGCACTTCCAGTCATCAGAATCGTAATCAGTATTCCAGTCGTCAGCTTCATAGATCCCCCTACTTCTTGCCCGGCGTGCTAGCCGGCGGTTCCTGGTTGTGACTGAAAAAGGTGCTTGCATCACAAGTCGCGACGATGCTCTCGCCCGGCGCATACGTATAAGTGTGCTTGGTTTTGGCATCGGTGCCTCGCTTCGGCGTGGCGACGAGCAGACTCGAGATGTTGACGATGCGCTCGAGCTTGCTCACACGATCGAAGAAATTCACCATCGAGTAGTACGGGCCGTCGAGTTCCATCTCGAAGGGAAGCTCGGTGTAATAATCTTTGGCCATGACTGGCATTGCGGTGTAACGGCGGATCTCGATGCCAGCCTTCGCGGCCTCGGCGTCCATCATCTTGATAAAGCCATCCACTTCTTTTTCGTCGGGCACGATGTGGCGCTCGATTTCCATTTGCTGCTTGAGGCTCGCCACCTGGCGATCCATCTCCGCGAGCTTGGGACGGTATGACTCCAGTTCCGAGTTTTCACGCAGCTTAGTGGTCAGATTTTTCTCCGCCGTGTCGTTGGCCTGTTGTTGGCTCTTGTAGACTGTGAAAAACAGGCCACCGGTCACCAACAAAGCGCCGCCCAACAGCGTCGCCCATTGCTTGATGCTTGCCGGAATTTCGTCAAAATTCGCCATGGTCTCCGCCTCTTATGACTTCCCTTTTTCGCAGCTCAACGTAAACTGGAACGCCTGCATGTCTTTAAACGAAGGCTCCTGATACGTTTCTTTGATCTCGATGTTGTGGAAGTAGCCGGTCTTTTGCAGGTTGCCAATGAGGTTTGCAACGGCATCCGTGCTCAGTGCCATGCCTTCGATATCCACGCTGTTTCCTTGGTCCTTCATGGTGTTTAGCCATACTGCTTCCGTGCCGTTGACGGTGTCACCCATCATGGCCATGAGGCTGACAGGGCCGGCTTGATTGGCGCGCAACTGATCGATCACATCTACACGCCGTTTGTAAGCGTCGGCTTGCTTCTGGCGTTCCAGGTAGCGAGCCTTTACGTCAGCGAGCTCGCGATTCTTGCGCTCCGCGACTTGCATCTTCGAGTCAATGGCTTTCTTGTGCGTATCCAGCTGATGCCAATAGCTAAAATTGAGCGCACCGACCAGACCGATCACGATCAAGGCTTTAACGCGAGGCGAGCCAACGTCACCCACTTCCATGACTGGAGCGGACGCAGCGCCACCGCGCTTGCCTTTTGCCTTTGCGATGCCCAGCAGGTTAATTTTGATCATAGGTTTTCAAAACTCCTTAAAGCCAAACCCACCGCTACCGCCATCTGGCCTGCATTCTGCTCAATCAGTTCCATCCCCTTGCCCTGTGGGGGCGTAATACGTTGAAAGGGATTGAGAATCTCGACCGGCAGTGAAAATTCCTGGCGCAAAGCTTCGACCAAGCCGGGGACTTTCGACGATCCGCCGGCAACATAAATCTTCTCGATGTGCTCGCCGGAGGCGCTGGCCCGGAAAAAGTCGAACGTCTTCTGGATTTCCAGAACGATGATTTCGGTGACCTGCTGCAAAATCGGCGTCTTCGCGTCTTCGCTGACAGTGCCAACTTTGTTGCCCAGCTTGAGCGACTCGGCATCGTCGAAGCTGAGATCGAGTTCCTTTTGGAGCGAATCCGTGTACTGGTGGCCGCCCACGCTGACGTCGCGCGGGAACAACGGAGTTGTACCTTTCACGATGTTGATGTTCATGACGCTGGCACCAAGGTTCAGCAAAGCCACCACCTGCCCCGGCGCGGGTTCGTAGTTGTACTCGTAGCAGTTCTGGAGCGCCAAGGAATCGATGTCCACGATAGCTGGGGTGCGGCCAGCCATCGAGAGCACGTTGGTGTAGTTGAGGATCTTGTCCTTTTTCACGGCGACGAGCAGAACGTCCATCTGCGGATTGCCGGATTCCTCGGAAAGAATCTGGTAGTCGAGGTTGACGTCGGACAGATCGAACGGAATATGCTGCGCCGCTTCCTTCTCGATGGTTTCCGCCAATTCCTGATCGCTCATGGTCGGGAGCGAAATTTTCTTCACGATGACCGAGTGACCGCTGACCGCAGTAGCCACCTGCTTGGTCTTGATTTGGTTATCAACAAAGAGCTTGGAAATCGCGCTCGAGACGGTGCCCGAGTCCACAATCATTGAATCGACGACGATATCTGGAGCCAGCGGTTCCAGGCCGAGGTGCGTGACCTCAATACCCGAGCGGCTCTTTTTCAGTTCCACGGCCTTAATGCTCGAGGACCCAACATCCAAACCCACAATCGATTTCGATCCCATTCCAAACATGTGGCCACCTTTGCTCGTTTATGTCGCGCGGCTAATTGCCCGCGTCCCCTACTAAACTCCGGCTGACTTTCCAGCCGCTTTCGATTTTTCCGAGCGGCCGTCGCTTTGCGACGACTTCTCTTCCATCCACTGGTCGAGCTTCGACTTCTTGAAGCGCCAGCGATTTCCCAGTTTGAAAGCCGGGATCGTCTGTTCGCCGACGTACTTGTAAAGGGTGTCCGGACTCACGCCCAGGTATTGCGACGCCTGGCGAATGTTCATCACTTCCCGCGAGTCGGCCATAGTTCCCTTGTGTGCCCCTTGTGAAACGCATTCCGGGGAATCACAGTGAGCCGAGCATATATCAACGCGAAAATCAGGAAGCCTTCCGGCTAATTCCGCGTTTTGCTGGGTTTTTTGGGTTTATTGGGGAGAGTAACTGTATTGCAATCACATGTTAAGTCTATTTGTTGTGGTGTACCTGTCAGGTACGCCTATTAGTGGTAGGCAAGGGCGAAGCCGTGGAACACATTACCGGGAACCATAACCAAAGTACCAGAGACGGTACGGAAGTCGTTGTACGTGAGGAAGAAACACGGGCGAGAAAGGCAGCAAAACCCAACAAAGATGGGTAAATATCGTCGTTTGTTAACGCGAGGAGCCTGCAATTGCTTCCGAAACCGGAGTGCCGAGGACGGCGTCGGTATTGGGAACTCCCCGGCTGACAGCCAGGCGGCCATCACTGGACCATGCCTGGGAATTGATGTTCATGTCGGTAAAGTGGGTGAGTTGGGTCGGCTTGCCGCCTGCGATAGGGACGGACCAAAGATTGTCGGCGGCTCCCTGCCTAAACTTGTAAGTGATGGAACGGCCGTCCGGCGTCCACGCGAAATTTGCATCTCGGTATGCCTGGACATCTGAAAAAATGGGCGCCATCCTCGCAACCTCAGGTGGCGTCTTAGAAATATCCAAGACCGCGGGAACATGCTCACCATTCTCGCCGCGAGTCACTGCAAAAAGATGCTGGGTGTCGGGTGAAACTGCCAACCCATCAGCAAAAATAAAGCCGGACCATACCTCGCTCATGGGGCCTCCTTCTACGGACACCTTCATAAGACCCTGGTGCAGATCTTTGCCGAAGTGCAAGAAATAAACCCAGTTTCCTTCTGATCCCACCACTGGGAAGGCAAAATCCGCTTTCGCGTCGGTTAGTTCGATCAGTTGAGAACCATCCAGGTTCACGCGCAGCAGTTGGGACTGGGGGTAGGTCAGGGAGAAAACCACCTGATTGCGCGAAGTAACACTGAGGTCAGAGAAGGCAGCCTCGTTTCTTTGAACGATAGAATGCGCATTGCCGCCGTCGGGATTCTCCAGCCAAAGTTGACCTTGCCGACCAAAATCGCGCGTTAGAATCAGCTGCCCATCTTTCGTCCAAGCGAGGCCTCTTTTGCCGTCTCCCGTGGTTGAAGTTGTGGATATATTCTTAAAATTGTTGAGGTCCTTCGGCGCCACGAATACCGAATCCTGGGGTGCTGCATGCAGCGTAATTAAGACTCCGTTTGCGGCCACGGAAACGCCCTGATAGCCGACAAAATCGTCCGTTAACTTCGTTTTCTCGCCGCTGGGATAAGCCACCGTCCAGAGCTGTGGCATGCCATTTTCTTGCCCGCTCATCGAAACCAGGAAACCAGACCCCTGCGTGTTCCAATTGAAGCCGCCGGTGGCACCCGGCAAATCAATCAGCTGAGGAGGGTTTTTGAGATTCGCCACTTGCAATACTGCGATTTTCGAGGTCACACCCTCACCGATGAAATCGTAAATAAAGGCGATGCGTGACCCGTCTGGTGACCATTGCGGCATACCAAAGATGTCGCGTCCAACCGCAATTGAGGATAAGAAAGCGCCGTTGGCCGAATCAAACGCGTTCGTCTCGCCTGTTCCATCCACGCCAGCGATGATCAACTTCGTGCCTACCGTCTTACTGTCCGCGCGGACAAAGGCAACGCGTTTGCCGTCCGGCGAAAAGCCAACACTACCCGCCGCGTTGCTAAAGACGATGCGAACCGGGCCACCTAGAATGGGTACAGATTTAATGGATTCCTCTGCGAAGAAATAAACATAATCTCCGCTCGGACTAAATACTGGCTCCTGACAACAACCCGCGCCAGCCGGAACGATTTCGACATCACTACCCGTAGCGATCGAGAGCGTATGCAGGGTAAGGCCTTCGGGCTTACTCAGAACATAGGCAAGAAATTTGCCGTCGGGCGAGATAACCGCATTTTGAACTTTGCCATTGAACGTGAGTTGGCGGAATGAATACTGTGTCGGCGCCGCCTTTGTGGCTTTGTGCCCCAATATATAAAAAGCCAGGGACGAGCATACTACTGAAATGATGATGCCCGCCAGCAGCGGCCAGCGCCGGCGCAGAAGGCCAGCCGCAATTTGACTGTCCGAACTGTGCGCCGCAGCGGCCGTTGAACTCACGGTCTTCGGCGAAGGAGCACTCACATGCTCTTCCGCGTCATGTATTCCTGCCGCAGAAATTCCCGAC
>JBEKTR010000202.1:0-6746 GCA_049515835.1 Terriglobales bacterium | reverse complement strand
GTTGGAAGTTTAGCTGGGCCTCGTCGAACGAAAGAGATTTCAACTACGACTATCAGGTCTCATTCACTCCTGAGCAGATCGCGAGCGGCAAGGTCGAATACAACTACGAGATGACGCAATTCCCCAGCGCGGAAGCGCCCGGCATCAGCGTCTTCTACAAAGACAAAGACGGCAGCATCTTTCACACCTACTCTGCCTATGCTCGCGGTAGCGAAAACACCATCAATACGTACAACTATCTCGACTTCGCCCCCAAAGGCCGCGATGAAGACAATCTTCCCTTCAGCATGATTTGGGTCCGTCATCACGACCGCTATGAAAGCGGCAAGTTGGCCGACGCCGAACGCCCTTACTGGCCCGACGTCGCCGTTTGATCTTGAATTGTGACCTAATGTGGCGTGGACATTCTTTTGTCTGCCCTGAGATCTCTGCGCTGGTGACCCAGGTTTGCGTCGGTTTTGACGCTAACCTGGGATTTTTGTCCTACGCCGACTCTCTCGTCGCGCCCGCCAGCGCAAGTATCGCGCCCGCGAACAGCATCGTATCCGCGAAGTAGTTGATCCCCTCTACTCTTGCCCCAACACTCGGATTGAGCACCGACACAATCAGAATGGGGACATAAATAAAGACGACCAGCAGCATAATCCATGTTCCAAGATACGTCGCCATAGTTCGCATCTTCTTCCCCGCCAGAATGCTCACGCCGCAAACCAGCAGAATCGCTCCCGTTACATAAGCAATGACCGCAGGCCCCGGAATCCATATTGGCATCAGCTTTTCGAGGGGAACGCCGGGGACATTCGCCGGGTGCAGAAAGTGCTCAAAGCCAAAAAAGACCGCAGCCAACCCGATCAACGCGCGACCGACAGTCGCCAGTATGCGACCTACCCGAGCGCTCCACCCCGGCGTGGCACTGGCCGCAAGCAGCCACCCTCCGCCACCGAACGACGACTCGCGGAAAACAATCGTCCAGAGAATTCGGTTGTGCTTTTCAGCTAGCGCTCCCGGAAAGTGAATCATCGCAACAAACAAAAACATCATGACGCCAAACAAAAGTCCTGACCATCGCACTTGAATCCTCATGGCAATACTCAGCGACGCCGCCACCAGCGCAACGCCGATGAAGTATATCCAGAACAACCGCCATGGCATGTAGGCCGGCACCATCTCGATCATTCCTTTGCCCGTGCAAAGGTGTTCAGCGCCAAACACCGCCAGCGGCATGGCGAAAAACATGTAGCGCAGCGCGACAATCTTATCCAGGCCACGCGCCTCGGCGACCGCGCTTCGCGCCGCTAAGCCACCAATCGCCAGTAGCACAACGGCAGCCGTCCAGGTCGAAAGCACTATGCAAGGAATTTCGGAAGCAAAAAGCGAGAGAAAAAGAGAAGACAGAACGGTCAAGTGCATCGCCACCTCGGTTAGTCGCGGCGCATCCTTTTTTAAGTCATGCCCCGCGCAAATGATACTTATGACTGGTCTGATGCAAAAAAGTTAGAAATATTGGCGGCAGTCTCAAATCAAATACCGAAAATGTCATGTGAATGACTTGAATCGTTTAGCGCGGACATTCCTGTCCTGCCCAGGTGGAATGGGGATATACGCTGAACAACAACAGATATGATTTACGGTCTATGGTGTAGAGAGGGGTTTGTAAATAAGACCGATGACTATTCCGACGACAATCCACTGGACGAAGTAAGCAACAGCCTGTCCCAGAGCTAGTTTCGGCCCGATGTTCAAGTTCACGTAGTTGTGCAACACAAACGCGCAAACCACGAAAATGCCAATGAGAGCGCCGAAGAGCGCACCCTCCGTAGCGCCCGATCCGCCCGGATGTATCTGTATCATCGCGAAAATTATGGCGACAACCAGGATCGCTATCAAGGTTGCGACCATTCCAATTGGCATGACAGCCATCATTTTTTCCTTGGGTCGGAATACGTCCGGGTATTTATGGGCTTCGTCGATAAGAGCTGGCACCAGCCACATCAATAAGAACCCAAAGGCAAAATACGCAACCGTGCCACCAAGCGCCGCCAGCGCGAGACGAGTATAGTTCATTTGCACTCCTTTACGAATTGCGTATCAAAAATCACGGTCGGTCCAACAGGACTGGTTCTCCCAAAGCTAGTTCGCCCAAACTGGTTGGCCCAAACCCGGTTCGGCCAGACAATGATGATTTTGGCAGGGCGCGATAATTAAACTCCTCTTTGCCTTAGGGCTTTGCAGGTAGCGGCTGCCAGAGCTCAATCTTGTTTCCATCCGAGTCATAGATCCAGGCAAAGCGGCCGTAGGATTCGTCCATTCGCTTGGCGTCAATCTTGACTCCCTCTTGTTTTAAGCGGTCTAGCAAAGCATCCATATCGTCTACGATGTAGTTGATCATGAACGGTGCGGGGCTGGGATCGAAGTACTTAGTGGAGGCGGGAAAAACAGTCCAAACTGTAACGTGTTCCTTTTGCGGGTCGTCGTGCTCGCGCCACGGAAGCATCACACCTTCGCCTTTGTCCGCGAGTCCAAGATGCTTCGCATACCATTCGCGCATCTGATCACGATTCGCGGATTTGAAGAAGATACCGCCGATTCCAATGATGCGTCCACGCTGCTCCGCTTTGGCGGGCGCCTTCGACTGTTCAGATTCTGGAGATTTCACTTCTTGTCCTCCCATTGAGCAGACCGAGATGAGCAACAGCCAGCCAAGCGCAATTGTTCTCCAAGGTGTTCCTTGCATGTGCGGGATTATACAAGTTTCGAATTCGAATGGAGAAAAATCATTTCGCTCAGAATTCCTGATTGGCGTTTGCCGCGATCACACTATCTGGATCGCACATGGGGTTTGAACTGGCGGGTACCCAGCTTGAGCGCGATTTGGTTTGAGCCGGGGATGCATCCTTATGGGTTCTGTGCCGCATTCGGTACGCCGAGACGCGTCGCTGTCCACTCGCCGGTTTTTCCCCGGAAACCGACCGTCCCGCTAATGGTATTTCCGTCAACCCTCCCACGAAACTTAAGCTGATTGGGGGTGAGCGTGATGAAGCGAATGTGCTTTCCACTGACAAACCCGGAAATGCCGCCGGACTGGTTCGGTCCCTTGAACGTTCCCCGGATCTGATTGCCTTCCTGGATGAACTCCACTGTCTTCAAAGATTCACGGCCTTCTTCGCTCTCCGACAGAATCGACCACGTTCCCGTCACATCCACCGCCGGAGGCTTCAAATCCTGCGCCCAACTGGTCTTTCCGGCGAGAATCACCAAAAATGCCGCGCACAGAAAAATAAACTTCGGACGAAAGTCCTTCATGAGATGCCCCCTGTAAGTCACAGCTGGTCGAAATCATTTACTTCTTTGGCGGAAAATCTTTGAACAGTTTGCCTACGTCTTTATCGAGCTTGTCGATTTCTTTCGGCTCTTTCTTGGACACAGACTCCGAAATAAATCCGCGCCAAATCAGCGCCTGCGAGTTCGTATCAAAAATATCCACGACTAGCGTTCCCTGGTTATAAGAAACCGGCTCCGACCAACCCCGCCATCGCCATCCCGGCATACCGCCGTAGAAATGTTCGAACATCGCCGCCTCGCCCGAACTCGTAATGGCGAACAACGCCGCGTCGCCACTGTTTTTCATGCGGGTCCATCCCTTCGCCGCGAGTTGCGCGTCAATCGCGCCCTCAATGCTGTCCATCCATGTGCTATCCGGCGCGCTAATCTTTTCCCAGAAATAAGTCTTGTACACGGAAAAATCGGTGTGAGGAGCGTAATCGCTCGCGATTTGCTGCTGCGCTTGCCCAGCCAGCACGAATCCAATACAAACTGTCAATATTCCGACCGCTCTATGTGAACCGCTCATCGCCACTGACCTTCTCATTCTTTGAATTTTTGCGCCGTATTTTCGCGACGCGCCATCTTACCCTCAACGGCGTTTCTTTGCATGAGAATTTTGTGGCTGATAGGAAGGCCCGGGGGCCCACAGGCAAAGAGGGCTTCCCTACTCCACTTGTGCAGCGGGATAGCCCTCGACGTATTCCTCTCCGTTGCAACCGTGATAAGTGACGGTGCGCGCGTCAAAATCGACATCGTACCGGACAACTCCCGCACGCCACGTCGCTGACAGAAATTCGGGAAAGGTGCCTTCGCCTGCCTGATCAGTTCGCAGTGCCTTGATGAGCGCGCCCCGATCAAACGCAGGCACATCAACCGTGCCGGATATCAGCGGTGTGCCCTGAGTCACCACCGGCCCCTCTTTTGTTAGGTAAAGACTTTCGCACGCCGGTAGATACCACCGATTTCGCGTCACACCGGCCCGCCGCAATGTGTCGGCCAGATACGGAAAACCGCCCACTTTCGGGCGCCCGGCCATCGCGCGCTTCTGCGCGTCCAGCAGGTTATCAATTGCTGTGTTCATCGGCTCCGCTCGTAGGCTCTCCGGGATGACCCGCTCAAGCCGTCTCCGGCTTAAGTGGAGATATTTATTCCGGCATGGCCGGCACAAAGACCTGGCTTGCATGGAGCAACTGCACATTCGGGACTTCGGTCGTCACCTTGACTGCCTGAAGTCCAGCTTTTTTCTCCGGCTTAGCTTGAAACGTCAGCAGATACTGGTGATTGAGCTTGTCCGATAGGTCATCGAGATAAGGACGGAACGATACCGGAGCGCCGTTGCCCAGGTAATAGGCTTCCGCTCCACTACCGTCGCCAATCTGTGAAAGATAATTTTGCCCCCAGTTCACCCGTCCAAACCCACGGGATCCGCCGAACCCAGCCCGATTCCCCGGCGTGTAAATGGAATACACCAGCACGCCCGCTCGTTGCGCTTGATCGAGCGAGGTGTCCACATAGGTGTTGCCCGATTTATTCCCCCAGTAGCGATCCACGCCATTGGTGATCATCAGAACTTCGCGACGCTCGTTGGCTTCAGGCCAGCGCTTGATGAGATCTTGCAGCGAAAAATAGGGACTGGCGCCGCCGCCCGCGCTGCCCAACGGGAGCCGCACGACTTTCGCTGCCGCCGCGTGGTCATTGGTCAGCTCTTGCAGCACTCGTGCGGTGCCGTTCTGCATGTAGGCCACGCCAACTTTGGTGGAGGCAGGTTGCGCCTGAATGAAATCGCGAAGCTCGTCCAACTTTGAACCCAGGCTGAAGTTCGCGGAGTCGTCAATCAGCAGAAACAGTTGCAGGCCCGCGCGCTCGCCTTGCAGCGGCACCCAGTCGAGGGTCTTGCGGCGGTCGCGCCCTTGATGCACTAGAGCATCTTCCTTGGTCACTTCGGGGACGGTTTTGCCCTTGCGCGCTTGCACGGTCACCACCATCTGCACCGGAACGCCAAGTTGCGCCGAAGCGTCGGTGCCCTGTGCTCGGGCTAACTCTGGCGCGGCAATCGTGAACGCGCACACCAGCGCCGCCACGGCTGCCAACCACTTCAATCGCAAATCATGTCGCCGCCCTGAAATACGTTCCATCGTTTGGCCTCCTGCAATCTTTAATCGTTAATCTTTATCTTGATCCTGAGGATTATCGCACTTTGCTCAATCGTCAGATAGTTAGATGCGCCGTGTGGCCAATCGCATCTCCTACAACCTTGTCATCCTGAGAGCCCGCGCTTTGCATCGCGCGCCGAAGGGGGTCTCGCGCGCATCTCCACAAGCCCTACCACCTTGTCATTCCGAGTGAGCGCAACAACGAGGAACCTGCTTTTCGAAACTCTAACCGAATTGTCATCCTGAGCGAAAGTGAATCTTCACGGAGTGAAGATTCACCAGCGAGGGACCTATGTATTTTATCTACAGTAACGTGGGCAAATGCATAGGTCCTTCGCTACGCTCAGGATGACAATTTTAATTTTATTGTCTGCATGAAAGGCTCGCTCGTGGAAGGGCACGGCTTCATGAGCCTGCCCTAAGCGAAGCCGAAGGATCTCGCGCATCGCTTCAACTGAGGCTGCCCCACCATTTCGCGTTCTTTGCGAAAGGGTGGGAAGCAATACTTCGGACCACAAACATCCCCGTCGGCATAGATCGTCGGATATTTAAAGCCGCGAGAACGTTTCCGTCGGGATTCGCAGCGTCCAAAACCGCGAGTGGGGGCCGGCCTCTTTACTGATAGTACAAACGAATAATGATCAAAGACTCTGCCGTCACGGCGGCCGATCAAAGGCTAGCGAGTTGCCACAAACCCGTGCATCGTTCCAGCGGCGCTTATAAACCAGCCAACTACGACGTCATTAGAGTTGATCGCCCTCGGGCGGGTGTCTATCGATGCTGGAAAATTTAGCGGCACGTACTGCGTTCGGCTCAGCGCGAATCCCTGATTCGGCAAGGTCGGGACATCGAAGAATCCGACCAGTTCGTTCTTATTGTTAATCCCCTGCACGCACGTATACACATTATTATCGACGTAGAAAGTCTTCAATTGTCCTTGCGCGAGCACATAGCCGCTATCGATGTCGCCTGTCCCGTCGTAGTAGCTGGCATATCCGGAAATGACGCCCTGATCATTGATCCCGTACGCCTCCGAAAAGTCCGAGCTAGGAGGGTCGATTGACTGAAACACACCGTCGTGCAGGACGAACCCGTGCCACATGCTGGCTTGGTCGACATACCCGCCGACAATGTCTCCGGCGTTGTTGATCCCGTTTGCCTGTGTAGTGGAAGCGTTAGGGAAATCGATCGAAGTGAAGCTTCCCTCATGTTCCAAAAATCCGTGGTCATTGCTTCCCGTGTCTGTGTAAAACCCGACAATGTCGCCGG
>JBEKTR010000201.1:0-6758 GCA_049515835.1 Terriglobales bacterium | reverse complement strand
CGGACGCAGGCCCGCCTGATGGCGGCGCAGTCTTCCGAGATGGATTAGTTAAGAAGACGTTTTAGGAGAACTCATTGAATAAGTTTTACAAACTCGTAGCGGCGGTTCTCGTGGTCGCCCCGCTGGCTCTGGCCCAACAGACCCGCGTTTACAACGAAAGCGGCAACTGGACGCAAGAAATTACGGGCTCGCTCGGCAACGCCCGGAATCTTCATGTCCAAGTTGAAGTCGGGACTATCAAAGTTTACGGCGGCTCGCAGCAAGGCATCACGTACACCATTCATACCCAGGCCCCGGGTTCGGAAGACCGCGCCCGCCACGCTTTCAATGCCTATAAAATCACCGCCAACATGCGCGGCGACACCGCCTCAATCACTGGCGAGTGGGAAGAAGACGGCCGCCCGCACCGTTTCAACGGCGAGTTCATCATCAATGTTCCGCGTGACATGGACTCCGCCAAAATTGAAACGGACGGCGGCAGCGTTCAAGTGCAAGGCATTACAGGCCGGGTGGACGCGCAAAGTGGCGGCGGCGGCATTCGCCTCGAAGACATTGGCGGGTCGGTCAAAGCAGAAACCGGCGGAGGCAACATTGATATCGGTCGCATCGGCGGCGAGTTGTCGCTCGAAACCGGAGGCGGGACCATTCGCATCGGCGACGCTCAAGGCAAGGTTGAAGCCAGCAGCGGCGGCGGCAACATCGATGTTAATTCCTGCCAGCAGGAAACGATCCTCGAGACAGGCGGCGGCAGCATCCGCGTGCAAAGCTGCAACGGCCGCGTGAAAGCGTCCACTGGCGGCGGGAGCATCGACATCGGTGATGTCGGCGGCCCTGCCGAGCTGGATACCGGCGGCGGCAGCATCCGTTTGGCTTCGGCCAAAGGGCCGGTGCGCGCGGAAACTGGCGGTGGCAGCATCGAACTCAACGGCGTCCCCGCAGCCCACGCCGAGACTGGCGCTGGCAGCATCATCGCCCATCTCGTCGCCGGCATCGGCCACGATTCATCGCTGGAAACTTCAGCCGGTGACATTACGGTTTACATTGCGGCCAATGTTCACGTCGCTGTAAAGGCATCGATTGAGGTGGCGAGCGGCCACACCATCCACTCCGATTTCCCGGAAATCGCAGTGCACAGCGATGGCAATGATTGGGGTCCGCGGACCGTGACTGCCGAAGGCAGCCTCAATGGCGGCGGTCCCGCGGTAAAGATTTCCACCACGACGGGCGACATTTATATCCGCCGCGGCGAGTAGTGATTTATGTAGGGGCAGAGCTTGTCCTGAGCGACGTCGAAGGATGTCCTCACCTGCCCAAGTTTTCAGGGAGACACAACATGCGTACATTCATCGCCATCTTCGTACTGACTTTGGCCACAAGCTCTGCAATGGCTTCGAGTGGCCCGTCCAACTACGCTTTCGGCTACTCCAGTGATGACTCCGAACCCACTCCGTATCTCGGCGTGGATACTCGCGACATTACGCCCGAGCGCCTGAGCGCCCTGAATTTGAAAGACGAGCACGGCGTCGAAGTGACCATGGTGGACCAGGACGCCCCTGCCGGCAAAGCCGGCCTCAAGGAGCAGGACGTCATTCTCAACGTGAACAACACGCCGATTGAAAGCGTCGAACAGTTGCGGCGCGTCATTCGCGAAATTCCGGCTGGGCGCGTCATCACCCTTGGCATCAGCCGCAAGGGCCAGCAGATGACACTCAAGGCGCAGCTCGCTGACCGCTCCAAAGAATTTGCCTACAATTACGGGCCCAAGAACTTTAGGTTCACCATGCCGGCGATTCCTGCCATCCCCGCGATTCCGGCGATTCCTGCCATGCCCGCGATGCCTGCGATGCCGGACATGGATTATCCCGTCTCCGTCGTTGTGGTCCACTCCTGGATGCGCAGCGGGTTGATGGTCGAAAATATGACACCGCAGCTGGGCGAATTTTTCGGCGCCAAAAGCGGTCAGGGAGTCCTTGTTCGCTCGGTGGAAAAGGGCAGCCGTGCGGAGAAAGCCGGATTCCACGCCGGCGACGTCATTGTTAAAACCAACGGCGAACCCATCAACGACGCCGGAGACTTCTCCCGCGCCCTTCGCGCGGGCAAAGACAACAGCGCCACCATCACCATTCTTCGCGATAAAAAAGAACAGACCTTAACGCTGACTCTGCCGCCGCGGCAGACCGGACAGATTCTCAATGAAAGCTTCGAAGTTCCGGAGATCAGCGTGGAAACGCAGGCCGCGCTCACTCAGACGCGCGCTGAAATGGAGCATTCGCGCGGGGATATTCAGGAAGCCATGCGCGTACAGAGCGATGAGTTAAAGAAGCAGTTGGCCGATTTCAAATCGAAGACCTTCGACTCCGCGAAATTCCGCGCTCAGATGCGGGAGATGCAGCGCCAGCTTCGTGATCTGGAAGTCAAAATCCACGCCGACATCTAAAGATCAGAAATTAGAATTCGAAATTAAGGATTAAGCAGGCGCCCCGCACTGCTCGGATCGAATGACCATCTGCGAGAACCATAAAAACTGCTGTATTATTGGCGCACTATGAAACGTGCACTCTTGCTTACCGCGCTTTGCGTCTTCGCCGCGAATCTTTTTGCTCAAACTTCAGCCGTTGCGTCTGCGGGCAGTGGTCTCATCAGCCAGCTTTCCAAGGGTCTCGCCATTTCGCCGACGCAGGCCAAGGGCGGCGCAGGAACGCTGTTTTCTCTTGCCAAGTCCCGTTTGACTGAAGGCGAATTCAGTAAAGTCTCTTCGGCTGTGCCTAACATGGGAAGCCTGCTCAAAGCCGCTCCTCCGCTTACGCATCAGTCGGAATTTTCCAGTCTCGAAAGCGAACTGCCCGGGAGTATGGGTTCCATGGGCCGCATGGCGGAAGCCGCCGAAGCGTTCCATAAGCTGGGCCTGTCGCCGGAAATGGCGGCCAAATTTCTCCCGATTATGAGCAAATACGTTGAGTCGCGCGGCGGATCTGAAAGCGCCGGATTGCTGGAGAAGGCGCTGAAGTAGGCTGGATATGGCAACAGGGAAACGCCGGCGTCGCCCGGCCCTACGCCAGCTATAATGCAAACAGAATGAAATTTGTCATTCCTCTTCTAGCAGTTCTATGCCTCTCGATTATTTCGTTCGGGCAAGACAGTGGAAATGCGCCGGCGCCCAGTACGCCCCCGCCTGTGGTAGCGCCATCTCAAGATTCTGATCTCACCACTACTATCCATCGGACCGTCAGTGAAGTTAACGTCGTCTTTACTGTGACCGACAAGCATGGTCATTATGTGAAGGATTTACAGAAGCAGGATGTTCAGGTCGTTGATGATGGGCGGCCCGCCATCGAAATTCGCAGCTTCAGCCGGCAGACTGATCTGCCTTTGCAGGTTGGGCTGCTTGTGGATGCCAGCAACTCTGTGCGCGACCGGTTCAAATTTGAGCAGCAGTCGGCGATTGAGTTTCTCAATCAGACGATTCGTCCCCGTTATGACAAAGCATTTGTCGTGGGTTTTGATTCCACGCCGGAGGTTACTCAGGATTTCACCGACGATTCCGGGCTATTAGATGATGGGGTGCACGCCTTGCGGCCAGGTGGCGGCACTGCCTTATTTGACGCCATCTATTTTGCCAGCCGTGACAAGCTGATGAAGGCCGACCAAGCGAACGGCCCCGTGCGCCGGGCGATCATTCTGCTCAGCGACGGAGACGACAATCAGAGCCACGTGACCCGCGAAGAGGCGATTGAAATGGCGGAGCGGGCGGAAGTCATCATTTACACCATCAGCACCAACATCAGCGGTGACAAGAGTACCGGCGACAAAGTGTTGCAACGAATCGCGGACGCAACGGGCGGTCGCGCTTTCTTCCCCTTTCAGCTCACCGACGTGGCCAATGCCTTCGGCGAAATTCAGGACGAGCTCCGCAGCCAGTACGCGGTTTCTTATAAGCCGGCCGGATTTGAACCCGACGGACGCTTTCGCACGATAGAAATTGCCGTTCTCGGCCACAAAGGTGACCACGTCCGCAGCCGCCACGGCTACTACGCGCCGAGCCGGTAATGTCCGGATATTCTGGAACACCACTAGCTAAAAAGCTGGGAATCAAGGAAAACTTCCGCGTTGCATTCCATAAGTTGCCCGCAGAAGTAAAAGCCGAATTAGAGGCAGCTCTTGCATCTTCCAAAAGCGCTTCCAGCCAACTTGATTTCGCCATGATTTTTGTGAGTTCCCGGGTCGAGGTGGAAAAGGAATTTGCGTGTTACGCGAATCGCCTTGTTCCTGCGGGGATGTTATGGGTCAGTTGGCCGAAAAAAATCTCGAAAGTGGCGACTGATCTCAACGACGATGTAATTCGTGAAATCGGATTGGCCAACAGGCTGGTGGATGTAAAAGTCTGTGCGGTCAGCGAGATCTGGTCGGGGCTGAAGTTTGTGGTTCCCCTTAGAGATCGCGTCTAGAGTCGCTGGCCATATGCTTGGGTCGAACACTCTTGTCCATCGTCATGCTTCGGAGTAATATCTTTTCGTCTAAATCGTAACGGAGGCATTTATGTCCGCCATCCGCTCGTTACTCATCACAGCCTTGCTTTCGGCGTTCTGTATCGCGCAAAAATCGCAGACTGTCGCGCCACTGCCCGACGATCCCCTTGAGCTCGCAACCGGCCCCGCGCAATCGTTGAATGACCCTGCCCGTCGCATGCTGGTCCTAGGCCTTCTTGAAGGGGCCCGTCAAAACAACGGAATGCACACCGCCGGCGGCGCACCATTCACCATGAAAGTTTCTTTTGAATCGACCGGCGCCAGCCATTACATTGGCGCCGGTGATGTCGATGAAACCTGGATGAATGGCCGAACCTGGCACTGGTCAGCCCGTGTCGCCGATTACTCCATCCATAGAATTTTTTATGAGGGCGCGCCTTATGACGAAAAGCCCAAAGGCCCTATTCCTCTGCGCGTCAAAATGGTTCGCGAAGCCGTCTTTTGGCCTATAAGCGGACAGTTCGCCGCATCCTACCTGCGCGTCGCGGCTGCGCGGTGGGAGGGCACAGATGTAATGTGTATTCTGCAATCACGTGGTCCTGGCGCTGCATCGAATGAGGAACTAGGCCGCCATTGGGAGGAACGCGAGTTCTGCATTGACCCAAAGTCCGGGTTTCTCCGCACTTATTCCGAGGCGCCCGGTATTTACACCGTTTATAACTACGACGAGACTCTTAAGTTTCACGGACGCACTCTCTCGCGCTCTATTTACGTTGTGCAGGGCGGCGACACAGTTTTGCAAATTCATCTCGACTCCATCGCCGACCCGCAGCCCACGCAGAATGAATTCATTCCCACCCAGGACATGCTGGCGCGCGGTCCCGCTTTCATGATGACCGCTCCCGTTCATTTATGGATAGAAGACGATCAACTGCCTGGGCAGAATGGAGTTCAGCCGGCCATTGTCCATGCGCTGTTGAACGATGCAGGTAGAGTACTCGACGCGGAACTCATCGAGCGCAACGGCCCGCTTGCTAACGACGCTTTGACCTTCGTGAAAACTAAGATTTTTCCTTCGGGATACAAAGGCGAACGCGAAAGGGAAGCGTTCATTCAAGTAACATTCGTCCCCAAGCAATAGACGTATAGGCCCTCTGCTGTCCTGCTCGCGTCACATTCACGACCCGGCGGGTGGCCCGGGCCTTTGAATAGCCGGAACCAGTACATCTGTGGGAGTCACGACTGCCAACCGCGAATGGTTTCGCTCGAAGGATTCGAACTGCCCGGATTAAAACCCATACTGTCGGCAGCATCGTACCCGCCCCTTCGACTCCGCTCAGGGGAGGCTCTCGCCAAAAACGCGAGGACGAACCACCCACAGTTTTTTGGAACGGGAAAGAAAAACCGGGCGTGAAAGGTCGGGCCACCCGCCAGGTCGAACCTCGATGACGTGGTTTTCACATGCTTTAAAAGCTCCGCCGACTTATGCTACCGGGGATGATTGGGTTGGGGCCATTGCCTCCCACCCTTTCGCAAAGAACGCGAAATGGTGGGGTAGCCTCGGTGGGGAGACGCAGGCTAAGTACAGGAGTTTGGATGGGGCAGCGGCACACCCTTAATCCTGTTTCGCCATTGCGTAGTAGCCATTCCGCGACTGGATCTTATAGTCCTTGTTACTTTTCACCTGAATCTCAATCTTCCGGAATGAGCCATCTTTGACGGTATTGGTGGGCGTGTAGCCAATGTTGTACTGGCTCCGAAGTTCATTGGATATCTGAGTAAACGCATCGCGCAACTTATCTTGTTTGTTGCCGACTTCAATCACGCGGCCACCTGTTTCAGACGTCAGCTTCTTCATCTCGCTGTCGCCGGAGTATCCCATCATTCCGTAAAAGCCGCGGTCGGCACACAAAAGCACATACACGATTGTGTCGGACTTTTGAGCCGCCTCAATCGCGTCTTTGATGCGGAGCTGGCTGCCTTCGTCTTCGCCGTCGGTGAGCAGGATCATCGCTTTACGTCCCACTTGCTGAGAAAGTTCGTCGTGAGCTGCCAGATAGACGGCGTCATACAAAACTGTGCCTTTGGGCCCGGTGGGCGAAGGCACTGGATTACCACCGCCCCCTGGAATAACCACACCGCCGCCCCCGGCCGTATTGATGCGTACATCGTTCATTGCATGCTTTAGCTTTGAAACCGAACTCGTAAAATCCTGGATGAGTTCCGAATTCACATCGAAATTCATCACGAACGCCAAATCTTTATCGCGGAGAATCGTGCTCAAGAAATCGC
>JBEKTR010000200.1:0-6777 GCA_049515835.1 Terriglobales bacterium | reverse complement strand
CGGCGGAAGTTGATGGAAGAAGCTTCTTTGAAGTAACGCGTCGGGCAGGAAACTTCGCCGATACGGAATCCGAAATAGGCGCACTGTGCCAGCATTTGATTGTCGAAAACGAAGTCGTCGGAATTTTCCAGCAGCGGAAGCTCGGTTAAGGCGCGGCGGCTGAAGGCGCGGTAGCCGGTGTGATACTCCGACAATTTGATTCCCAGGAATAAATTCTCAAAGGCGGTAAGGAAGCGGTTGGCGATGTACTTCCAAACAGGCATGCCGCCGCGCAATGCGCCTCCGCCGATAATGCGCGAGCCCAGAACGACATCGTAAACATCGTACGCGACCATGCTGGCCATCGCAGTCACGAGCAGCGGCGTGTACTGATAGTCTGGGTGCACCATGATGACGACGTCTGCGCCAGCGGCCAGGGCCTCGCGGTAGCAAGTTTGCTGGTTGCGTCCGTAGCCGTAGTTGCGGTCGTGAACGAACGCGCGCACTCCTAGTCGCACAGCTTCTTCCAAGGTGCGGTCGGAGCTGTGGTCGTCCACGAGAATGGTAATGTCAACCAAGTCGGGCAGTTCGCGTACTGTGGCCTCAAGCGTCTTCTCCGCGTTGTAAGCGGGTAACACCACTGCGATGTGTTTGCCGTTGATCATTGGGCGCAATTGTTATTTGAACATATTGCAGCCGGCAAATGCGAGGAAGTCAGGTACATAGGAGCCGCGCACAAGGTTCCTCGCCCCTTGGTCAAAGCGAGGGGCATCGGAATGACATGCATACTCTAAAGCGCAATCAGCGGAACTGCCAGCAACGCCGCAGCCATTCCTACCACTCGCCAACGGGTGAAATGCTCGTGAAGAACGACGCGCGCCAAAAGCACCGTTACCACCGGATAAAGCGAACTGAGCACGACGGTCGAATCGAGTCTTCCGGACTGCGCGGCGAGAATGTAGGCCACGCTGCCGGTGACGTCAATGCATCCGGCTAGAACGCCGATTTTAACCCCTTGACCATCCATCGGTTTGAAGCTGCGCGATAGCAAAACAATGATGGAAGTAATTGTGAAGGAAGAAGCGCGGGCAAGAGTCGCAATCCAAAGAGCAGAGCCAGCGCCGGCTTGGCGCGTGCAAAGATAATATCCGGCAAAGCCTGCGCCGGCGATGAGGGCCAGCCCGATACCTTTGGGCCGCTGCCCATCTTCCGTGCGGGAGACAAGCCAGATGCCGCTTGCGGCAAGTAGAAATCCGGAGGCAGGTGCAACGCCCGGAAAACCTTCCCGCGCAACCCCGATGGCCACGGGAATCGCAGCGCTGAACACCGCGGCAACGGGCGCTGTGAGACCCATATTGCCCGACGCCAATGAGCGATAGAACAATGCGAGCGCGCCGCCGCCGCTGAGCCCAGCGGCGCAAGACCAAATCACGGCATGCTGTGACGGAAAAACCGCATGGGCCCCTAACGCCGACAGCAACATAAACGTCGTTCCCGCAGCGTGGGCGATCGTAGTCAGCAGAAGGGCGTTGACGCGGCGCGCACCGTATCCGCCAAGAAAGTCGCTGGTTCCCCAGGTAAGGACCGCACCCAAGCTGAACAGTGCCGGAATGAGCGTAGTGGATAGAGTCATGAATTTACGAAAGATTCAGCGTAGCACGAGGGGTAGGCGTTAACGCGCGACGGGTGAGGCGTCGAGCAGGTTCAGGAATTGCAACTTTTTCTCCGCGGGAAGAAACGATGCTTCGAATGAGTTACGAGCGATCTCGCGAAGGTGCTCGTCGGTGAACCCAAAACTGTCCTGTGCGAGTTGATATTCGTTCAGCAACGACGTCCCGAACATCGCCGGATCGTCACTATTCAGGGTGATCATGACGCCATGATCGAAATATTCGCGAACGGGATGCTCGGCCAATGACTTACAAGCTCCTGTGCGCAGATTGCTCGTGATGCAAATTTCGATGGGAATCTGGCGCTGGGCAAGCTCTTCGACAAGTTCGGAATCTTGCGCAGCAGTCAATCCGTGACCTATGCGCTCGGCGCGGAGATTTAGCGCGCCCCAAATTGAATCAGGGCCGGCCGTTTCTCCGGCATGAGCAGTGAGCCGCAAGCCCTTCGATTCAGCATAAGCATACACTTCGCGAAACATCTCGGGAGGACCTTTTACCTCATCTCCGCCGATCCCGATCCCGATCACATGTCGATCCCGATAGCGGACAGCTAGTTCAAAAACGTTTTTGGCAGCATCGGCACCGAACTGGCGCACGGCGTCAAAAATCCACAAAAGCGAAATGCCAAAGTCTTTTTCCCCTCGCGATCGACCACGATCGAGCCCTTCAAAAATTGCGTCGAAATCCTGTTTGCGCCACAGGCACATGCCCACGGAAACATAGACCTCGGCGTGCAGCACGTTTTCGTCTTTTAGGCGGCGCATGAGTTCATATGTAATGAGCTCGTAGTCTTCGGCTGTACTGACGTCTTCGGTCACAGCCTTGAACGCCATCAGAAAGCTGGTGAAGCCGGAGTAGGTATAAAGCGCTTCCACATCTTTCAGTGAACTCGATACGCCATGGCGGCGTTTTAGTTCGAGTAGGGTGTGCGGGTCGATGGAGCCCTCCAAATGAAGATGCAGTTCGGCCTTCGGTAACGAGAGAAGAAACTGGCTGGGCCGCTTTGGTGAAACTTCGCTCACGAGAATATGGTACCGGATTGAGTGACGGCGTTGTCAGCTTCGCTTGATCGGATACGGAGACCAGCGCCTACGCTTTTTGGGCGAACTCGCTGTGGTGGCGGCTGTAGAATGCGTAAATACCCAAGCCAAGAACAAGCCAGACCACGAACCGAATCCAAGTGATGACAGTAAGGCCCGTCATCAATCCGCCGCAAAGAATGATGGAGATCAGCGGGAACCATGGTACGAGCGGCACTCTGAACCCGCGTCTGCGGTCGGGTTGACGGCGGCGAAGCAGAATCACGCCCAGTGACACCAACACAAAAGCGAATAAAGTTCCGATGTTGGAGAGATCGGCAGCGTCCCCGATATCCACCATGCCAGCGGGAATGCCGACAGCGAAACAGGCAATCCACGTGGACCAGTGCGGAGTCTTGAATTTAGGATGCACCGCGCTGAAAAGCTTGGGTAGCAATCCGTCTCGCGACATTGCGTACCAGATGCGAGCTTGGCCATATTGAAATACGAGAATCGAAGAAATCATGCCCATCAACGCGCCCAATACGATGACCGAACGGAAAAAGGGATGGGCACCCAGCATCTTTAGGGCGTAGGCCACGGGAGCATCCGCAGCGGGGCCGGCCGCGAAGGTCGTGTACTTCATCATGCCGAGCAGGACGATGGCAACACCGATATACAAAATTGTACAAACCACGAGCGACGCAATAATGCCAAAAGGCAGGTCTTTCTGAGGATTGCCACATTCCTCCGCAGCGGTGGAAACCGAATCGAAGCCGATGTAAGTAAAGAAAACAATCGCCCCTCCGGTGACAATCCCGGCAAAGCCTGACGGCGCAAACGGCTGCCAGTTGTTGGGATTTACCAACATTCCACCCACCACGAGAAAGGTGAGAATGGCGCCGATTTTGATCAGCACCATAAGGTTGTTGGCTTTGGCGGACTCACGTACGCCACGCACCAAAAGCACAGTGAGCACAAAAACAATCAGAAACCCCGGCAGATTGAAGTAAGCTCCGGTCCAATGACCGCCAGCGAAAACCGGAGTTGACCATTTATCCGGCAAATTGACGCCAAAAGCGGCCAGCTGTGCTTTCGAATAGCCGCTGAAGCCGACAGCAACCGCAACGTTGCTGACGACGTATTCCAGAATCAAATCCCAACCGATGATCCAGGCAAAAATCTCGCCGAGCGTAGCGTAAGAATACGTATAAGCGCTGCCCGCGATGGGGATCATTGAGGCCAGCTCTGCGTAACAAAGGCCCGCAAAGCTACACGCCACAGCCACAAGAAGAAAAGAAATTGCTATCGAGGGACCTGCCGCCGGACGGCCGTGCATCAGGGCGCCGGCAGTGCTTCCGGTGCGGATGAAATTCGCAAAAAGATCGAGTACCTGCGCGTGCAGGATCGATGGTGCTTCAAAGTGCTCGCCCGCCGCAGCGGTGCCGGTAAGAACAAAAATTCCTGAGCCGATGATCGCGCCAATGCCCAGCGCAGTCAGCGACCACGGTCCCAAAGTCTTTTGTAGGCTGTGCTCGGGACGCTCAGCATCCGAAATGAGCTTGTCTATGGATTTGCAGCACAACAACTGACTATCTGATGTGCGGATAGATGCAGGCTCGGTCGTGGGGGTTTGTGCCAAAGGCCCGTCCTAGTTGTGAGAGAGAAAACTTGGCCGGCAATAGCCCGGCCAAGTCAGACTCCTAAATTACCGCTTCGCCGCTCCGCGCACCAGTTTCTTCACCTTGCGTTTGGCCGATCCGCGGGCATACTCCCGGGGCTTCAGCGGCTTTTCGGTACCGCTTTTCTTGCGTGCGGTGCGTTTTGCTTTCTTTCTTTCGTCTCTGCTAAGTGCTTTTGTATTTGGCATTTATATGAGTTTTCCTAGAACTGCGAAATCGATTTTAACCGCGTTCCAGCTGGGCATACTTCTCCATCAGCTTTTTCAAACCGAACCGAGGAAATTGTACCGTAACCTTGGCATTTTCGCCTTCTCCTTCGCGCTGATAGACCGTCCCTTCGCCATATTTGGGATGTTTGACCTTTTGTCCGGGACGAAAATTGACCTTACCTTTCGGAGCTTCCACAGGCACTTTCGGTAGTGAGAACTTCTTGCCCCTCGAGGCAAAAAACTCGGCGATATTACCAATGGAGTTATACGCCTGGCCAGAGTATTTCGCGGTCGCCGCTTTCGCTTGCGAACGCTCACTCCAAACTGCGCTCTGGTCTTCATCCTCGTAGGAATAATGCCGGCCTTCATCGGCTGCCGCGCTTCGCTCTGCCGAACGATTCGTCCCCACGCGACCACGCGATGTTCCCAATTCTTCGAGCAACTGCGGTGGAATTTCTTCGAGAAACCGCGAAGGAATGCTAGCTTCAGGCAGATCGGTTCCGTAGCGGCGGCGATAAACCGCGCGCGAGACGATGAGACGGTCCATGGCGCGTGTCATGCCGACATAGCAGAGGCGACGCTCCTCTTCGACATCGTCAGGATGAAGAAAGGTTCGTGAATGCGGAAACAATCCTTCTTCAAGACCAGCAAGAACGACCAACGGAAATTCAAGGCCCTTGGCCGCGTGCAGCGTCATCAGCGTGATCTGTGCCCGCTCGTCGTAGCCGTCGGCATCGCTGACCAGCGCGGCATGATCGAGAAATTGGTCAAGCGTTTCTCCTCGGTCTTTCGAGTCCATAGCTGCATTGACCAATTCGCGTAGGTTTTCTACCCGGGAGTATGCTTCCGGCGAATCTTCTTCTTCGAGCAGCTTGATGTAGCGAGTGCGGTCGATGAGAAATTTCAGAAGTTCGGCCACATTGGCGGCTTCACTGGGGAGGCGAAAAGCAGCCTCGGCAGCGGCATGTAGCGCTCCAGTCTCAGCCGATGAAATTTCTGCTTCTGCAGCCTCACCGAAATCGAAGCTGAAATTGCCGGGATCAAAATCTGTGTCGTCTTCTGCGGTTTCGGCCATTACGGGCAACGCAGGCGAGGGTGTCCCCGTCACATCAGACACGTGAATATCGCCCTCGAGATGTTCCACATAAGTCCCGGCAAGCATCGCCCGGCCATCTTCAATCAGTCGGCGGAAGATATTCAATGCAGCCAACGCCCTTGGCGGCAACAACTGCCGCCGAATCACTTCTGCCATCGCATTCCACAAAGACAATCCGGTTTCGAGCGCCACGCGTTCCAGTATTTCGACTGTAGTCTTGCCGATGCCGCGCACTGGTGTGTTAATTACTCGCAAAAGCGAAATTGTGTCATCGGGATTATGGATGACTTTGAGGTACGAAATCATGTCTTTGATTTCGGCGCGTTCGTAGAAGGAAAATCCTCCAACAACATGGTATTTCAATCCATAGCGCCGCATGGCTTCTTCAAACAAGCGCGACTGCGAATTGGTGCGGTACAAAATTGCCGCCCGCGCTTCATTGCCATCGCTATCTTTTCCGGCTTCGCGAAGATATTTAGATACCGTGTCAGCCGCGAATAGCGCTTCATTCTCCCCGTCGGGCGCTTCGTAATAGCCAATTTTTGCTCCGCCCTGCCGGTCAGTCCATAAGTTCTTGCCTTTACGGTGAATGTTGTTGGCGACAACGGCTGAAGCGCCTTGCAAAATGTTTTGGGTTGAACGGTAGTTCTGTTCGAGTCGAATAATTTTCGCCTCAGGGAAATCTTTTTCGAACTCCAAAATGTTGCGAATATCGGCGCCTCGCCACGAATAAATCGACTGATCTTCATCGCCCACAGCGCAGATATTATGGCGCTCGCCAGCTAGCAAGCGCATCAGTTCATATTGCGGACGGTTTGTGTCCTGATATTCGTCGACCAGAATGTACTGAAAACGACGGTTGTAGTATTCGCGGACAGTCGCCACAGATTTCAGTAAACGCGCCGCTTCGAGCAATAAGTCATCAAAATCGAGCGCGTTGGCCTTGGCCAATTCCTTTTTGTATTCCGCGTAAATCTGCGCCACACGCTCCGTCTTGGGGTCGCCCGACTGCAAATACACTTCCTGCGGATCGAGCATGTGATTCTTTGCCCAGGAAATATGCGAGAGCACAGCGCGCGGGGTGGTTTGTTTATCGTCAATCCCAAGGCGGCGCATGATGGC
>JBEKTR010000199.1:0-6801 GCA_049515835.1 Terriglobales bacterium | reverse complement strand
TCGGTGCGTTTTTCGCGGCGCTCATCGAGGAGCTTTTCGCTGCCGAGCAATTCGATGAAGGCGCGCTCAGCACCATCACCCTTGCGAGGAGCGGAGCGGATGATGCGCAGATAACCGCCCTGACGATCGCCGAACCGGGGGCCGATGGTATCGAACAACTTGTCCACGGCTGCGCCGGTCATGAGATAGGCGAGCGCCTGACGGCGGGCCGCGAGATCGCCGCGTTTGCCGAGGGTAATCATCTTTTCGACGATCGGCCGCATGGCCTTGGCTTTGGGAACGGTTGTTTCGATACGCTCTTCGATGATGATCGAAGTCACCAGGTTCCGCAGCAAGGAGCGGCGGTGCGCGGTGTTACGTCCGAGTTTCCAGCCTGCAACTTTGTGACGCATGACAAGATCCTTCTTGTTTCAAAGTGTCAAAGTTTGAAGGTTTCAAAGTTTCGGGCCCGAGATTACAAAAAACTCGAGACCCGAAACCTGAAACAAGTTTCTACAAGTCGTCGTCGCCGTAGGCTGACGCGGGCAGAATCTGGTTGGAAGTCGGACCGGGCACGGCGTTACCGTGGTCGTCGATCTTCATACCAAGGCTCAAACCCATGGTGCCTAGAATTTCCTTAATTTCATTCAGCGACTTGCGGCCAAAGTTCTTGGTCTTGAGCATTTCGGCTTCGGTCTTTTGAATCAGCTCGCCAATGGTCTGAATATTGGCGTTCTTTAGACAGTTGTAGCTACGGACCGAGAGTTCCAATTCCTCGACCGAGCGGTTCAAGTTTTCATTCTTGATTTCCGGCTTGCGGTCGTCGCTGGAGATGGCAGTCTCGATATCTTCCTCAAAGTTGATGAAGATATTCATGTGGTCCTTCACCAGCTTCGCCGCGAGGCCGATGGCATCGGCCGGAGTGATGGAGCCGTTGGTCCAGACTTCAAGCGTGAGCTTGTCGTAGTCGGTGATCTGACCGAGACGGGCCGCTTCGACAGTGTAATTGCACTTGCGTACGGGCGAGTGAACGGAATCGATAGGAATGAAGCCGATGCCCAGATCTTCGTCGAAGTTCTTATCGGCGGAGACGTAGCCACGGCCGCGCTTGAGGCGCATTTCCAGATCGAGCTTGCCGCCCTCGCTGACGGTGGCAATGTAAACATCCTTGTCGAGCACTTCGACATCCGCGTCAGCCTCGATCATGCCGGAGGTGATGACGCCCGCCTGATCGGCGCGCAGGTAAATCGTCTTGGGAGCGTCGCCGCTCAGTTTGAACGGAACCTGCTTGAGGTTCAGGATAATGTCAGTCGCGTCCTCGACCACGCCGGGGATGGATTGGAATTCGTGAAGCACGCCTTCCATCTTTACGGCAGTGACGGCAGCGCCCTCAATCGAAGACAAGAGGACGCGGCGGAGCGCGTTGCCGATGGTGGTGCCGAAGCCGCGTTCAAACGGCTGCGCCCAGAAAATGCCGTACTTATCGGTTAAAGTCTGAGTGTCAACGGCGAGACGTTTCGGTTTTTGAAAGCCCTTCCAAAGCATTGTTTATTCTCCTTCGGCCATTTGGCTCAATGCCTGCTCCCTGAAGCGGTCCGGCTTCAGGTCAAGCGCAGACAAAGGCTGAACTGGCTCGAAATGGTGGACCTAAACTTTACTTGCTGTACAACTCAACGATCAATTGTTCATTAACCGGCATTTGAATTTCATCACGCTTGGGCAAAGAGACGATGCGACCGGAGTAATTGTCACGGTCAATCTGCAACCAGTTGGGCGCATGGCCGTGGCTGGCTACCTCTTTTGCCGATTCAAGGATTGCCAACTTGCGGCTGGCCTCGCGGACCGTGATCTCGTCACCGGCGTTAACAGGGAACGATGGAATATTGACCTTTCTCCCATTCACATGAATATGGCCGTGACGCACCAGTTGCCGCGCCTGACGGCGGGAGACTCCGAAGCCCATGCGGAAAACGACGTTATCGAGACGGCGCTCAAGCTGTTGCAAGAGCACTTCGCCAGTAACACCCTGCGACGCAGCAGCCTTTTCGAAGTAATTGCGAAACTGGCCCTCCTGCGTGAAATACATACGCTTGGTCTTCTGCTTTTCGCGCAGTTGCAGGCCGTAGCCAACAATTTTCGCCTTGCGGTCTTTACCGTGCTGACCGGGGGCAAAGTTACGCTTCTCGATGGCGCACTTGTCGCTGAAACAGCGAGTGCCTTTGAGAAACAGCTTCATGCCTTCGCGACGGCAAAGGCGACAGACAGGATCAGTGTATCGGGCCATTTACTCTCCTCTATTAGATGTCCGGTTTACGGGTATGGCTTCACCCTTCTTCCCGGGCTAAAAATCAGTTGCCAGCCGCCGAACTGAGCAGCCAGCACAATCGCTACTTCCTATACACGACGACGCTTCGGCGGACGGCAACCGTTATGCGGAATCGGCGTGGAATCTTTAATGGTGCGAACGTCAATGCCGGAAGCAGCGAGAGCGCGGATTGCCGACTCGCGGCCGGAACCGGGACCGCTGACGCGGACCTCGACGCTGCGCACCCCGTGATCGCGGGCCATGTTGGCGGCGTTTGAAGCGGCCTGCTGGGCAGCGAAGGGCGTGCCTTTACGCGATCCGCGGAAGCCGAGCGAACCTGAACTCTTCCAGGAGAGCACGTTGCCCGCAGGATCGGAAATGGTGACGATCGTATTGTTGAAAGACGCTTGAATGTGCGCCACGCCATGGGAGACGTGCTTGCGCTCCTTCTTCTTAAACGTCTTCTTCTTGCCTTTTTTCTCGGCGGCTGCGCCGCCCGCTGCTACTGGTTTTGCCATAAATTCAGTTTCCAGTTGCCAGTAACCAGTTGCGGTCAATGGCCGATAAATTTTCTTAAACGCCTGGGAGAGTCGCTCTGGCGACTGACCACTAACAGCAGACCACTAAGTTTTTGCCGCCGACTTCTTCTTCTGCGCGACCGTTCCCTTACGCGGACCTTTACGGGTGCGCGCGTTGGTGTGCGTACGCTGTCCCCGAACCGGTAAACCGCGGCGGTGACGGTTTCCGCGATAGGAGCCGATTTCGATGAGCCGCTTAATGTTCAGAGAAACTTCCTTGCGGAGATCGCCCTCGACCATGCCCTCGGCTTCGATCACCTGGCGGATGCGGTTGACCTCTTCCTCGCTGAGATCCTGGATCTTCTTCACCGCTTCTACGTTCGCTTTCGCCAAAATCCTGGCGGCGCGCGGATGCCCGATGCCGTAAATGTAAGTGAGCGCGATATTCGTGTGCTTGTTGCGCGGAAGATCGACGCCTGCAATACGTGCCATAGTGCTCCTTAACCCTGCCGTTGCTTATGTTTGGAATTTTCGCAGATCACCCGCACCACGCCCTTCCGGTGAATGACCTTGCACTTGTCGCAAATTTTCTTTACCGATGCCCGAACTTTCATAATTTTCCTATTTGTACCTGTAAACAATGCGCCCACGATTCAGATCGTAAGGCGAAAGCTCAACTGCCACTTTGTCGCCCGGTAGAATGCGGATAAAGTTCTTGCGCATCTTTCCGGAAACGTGAGCTAAAACCTGATGTTTGTTTTCCAGTTCCACTCGGAACATGGCGTTCGGCAGCGGTTCTAGAACGACTGCCATAACTTCAATCGCGTCTTCCTTGCTCATGCACTCCTTAGACTGAACTTGGCCTTTGGCACTTGGCCTTTGGCTTTTAGGGCTCGAAGCCAATGGCTAAGAGCTAATTGCTGCTTTACTGCGTCAAAACCACCGGACCATTTTTCGTCACCGCCACGCAGTGCTCAAAATGAGCGCTAAAACTGCCATCAGCGGTCACTGCGGTCCACTTGTCGTCGAGCACCCTTGTCTCCGGTTTGCCGAAATTCACCATGGGCTCAATCGCCAGGACCATGCCTTCGCGCAACTTTGTCCCATGCCCGCGCGAACCATAATTCGGCACCTGCGGTTCCTCATGCAACTTGGTACCGATGCCGTGCCCTACGAACTCCCGAACGACGCTGAAACCGTTGGCCTCGACATACTCCTGAACGGCAGCGCCTACATCGCCCACGGAGTTACCGATGAGCACCTGCTGAATGCCCTTATACAGCGAAGCTTCAGTCACTTCCAAAAGCTTTTGCAGTTCCGGCACTACTGAATCGCCTACCGCGACCGTGATCGCCGAATCGCCGTAGTAGCCATCGAGCACCACGCCGCAGTCGATCGAAACGATGTCGCCGGCCTTCATCGCTCGCTTGGCTGACGGTATGCCATGCACAATCTCTTCATTGATCGAAGTACACAACACACAGGGATAATCAAAATATCCCTTGAACGCGGGCTTGGCGCCAAACTCCGCAATCTTCTTTTCCGCGGCGCGCTCCAAGTCCATCGTGGTCACGCCCGGCTCTACCAAAGTCCGCAGATAATCGAGAACCTGGCGCACGATGTGCCCGCTGCGCCGCATCTTCTCAATCTCCGCCGCCGACTTGCAAACAATGGCCATTCGCTAACGGCCGTCCGCCGCAGCGGAGTGGCGCAAAATCTCCCGAAAAATATCTTCCGTCACCTGGTCGGGCTGACGGTCTCCATTGACCACGTGCAACCGGCGCCGGCGGTCGTAATAATCCGCCACCGGCTTAGTCAGCCGCTCGTAGGTAGCCAACCGCTCCTGAATTACTTCCTCGCGATCATCGTCTCGGATAACCAACTTCGAGCCGTCGAGGTCGCAAACTTCGTCAACACTGGCAGGCTGAGAGTGAACGTTATAAATGCGCCCACAGGTGGGACAGGATCGGCGTCCCGTAAGACGGAGCTTCAATAGATTATAGTCCACGTCCATGCGAATCACAATTGGCGCGGTCGCCTTGCGTTTTTGGTTGTCAAAGAGCCCATGCTTCAAAAATCCGTCGAACCAGATCGCCTGCTCCACAGTTCGTGGAAATCCATCCAAAATAAATCCGCGGTGCGCATCATCGCGTTTCAACCGCTCCGCGACCATTTCCTCAACCAAGTCGTCGGAAACCAGATCGCCGCGTTCCATGACGGCTTTAGCCTGCATGCCGAGCGGCGTATGCCGCGCAACATTGTCCCGCAGCAGGTCACCAGTGGAGATCTGCGGAACCTTAAACTTCGTTACAATCCGCTTGGACTGTGTGCCCTTGCCAGCGCCCGGCGGTCCCAGCAGGATCACGGGGCCGATGCAGCGCGAAGCGGCGTCTTCGCTTCGCAAATCCTTACCAGGCAGACCTTCGCCACCCAGACTTTGATTCGCCATCGCGTTCCAGTTCAGCCTCTACCAGCGGCGGCCGCGCATGCGTCCACTGCGTGGCGTGAAGCCGTCATAGTGCCGCATAATGAGCTGGGCTTCGATCTGGGTCACTGTATCCATGGCTACGCCGACGACAATGAGCAGTGACGTGCCACCGAAATAGAACGTGACGCCCAAACCATTCGTGACCCAAGTGGGCAGGCGTTCAAAGAACCCACCGATCGCACCGGGCAAGTGATTCAGGTGAATACCGGCAATCATCCACTCTGGAATGAACGAAATGATAATGAGATAAAGCGCGCCTACCAAGGTGATGCGTGTCAGAATCTCGTTGATGGCGTCCGCTGTGCGCTTGCCGGGACGAATGCCGGGAATAAATCCGCCATACTTGCGCATATTGTCAGCCACTTCGCTCGGGTTGAACACGATCGAGACGTAGAAATACGCGAAGAAAATGATGCCAACGGCATAAAGCAACGTATAAAGCGGCTCACCCCAAGCCAGCGCATGGAACACGGGGCTGAAATAGCGGTTGTCCTTGAGCGGCTGACCCAGCATCTGCGGCAAAGTCAGAATCGAAGATGCAAAGATGACTGGCATGACGCCACCAGCGTTCACACGCAAGGGAAGATGTGTGGACTGACCACCCATGACTTTCCGCCCCACGACGCGTTTCGCATATTGCACTGGAATGCGACGTTCGCTGCGCTCCACATAGACAATGAAAGCGACGATTAGCAGCATCACAGCAACGAGCAGAATCATCGCGGGCACGGTAAATACTCCCCAAGCCTGCGTTTTTGCTTTATCAATCAAGTCGAACACACCGCGCGGTAGGCCGACGACGATGCCCGCGAAGATGAGCAACGACATGCCGTTCCCAATGCCGCGTTCTGTGATCTGCTCACCCAGCCACATGACGAAGGCGCTGCCCGTGGTCAATGTCAGCACCGTCATAAGTACAAAGCCGACGCCGGGATTAATCACGAAGTCGCCAGCCTTCTGCAAGCTGATGGCGATGCCGAACGACTGAACCAGGCTGAGTAGTACCGTCAGATAGCGCGTCCACTGCGTAATCTTCTTGCGGCCCAGTTCTCCTTCTTTTTGCAGCTTGGCCAGCGGCTCATAGACAACGGTCAGCAGCTGCAAAATGATGGACGCAGTGATGTAGGGCATAATGCCCAAGGCGAAAATGGTGAGACGACGGAGCTGGCCGCCGGAGAACATGTCCACCAAACCAAGAAAACTACCGCGGCTCTGATCGAAGAACTGCGCCAGTTTATCCGCATTCACGCCAGGCGTGGGAATGTGCCCGCCCAGGCGGTAAACTGCCAGCAAGCCGAGCGTGAAAAGAATACGCTTGCGCAGGTCTGGAATCCGGAAGATGTTCGCCAGCTTCTCTAACATGACTACAGAACCTCGACCTTACCGCCTGCTTTGGTGATTTTTTCCTGCGCCGATTTGGAAAACTTGTGGGCGTGTACCGTAAGCGCGGTCGAAATCTCACCGTTGCCCAGAATTTTTACGGGATGCTTGGTGCTGATAACGCCAGCCTT
>JBEKTR010000198.1:0-6839 GCA_049515835.1 Terriglobales bacterium | reverse complement strand
ATTTCACATCGCGCTGCACTCGCAGACGCGCTGGCACACCAATGGGTAACGTGATGCTATCTCGAGTGACATGTCCCGAACGCAGACCGTAAGCGACTGGAACTTTGAGATCGCCGACAATCCGCAGAATGACTTCCTGCAGCGTGTAGCCTTGATTTTCATTTTGGAGGCAATCGAGCATTTCGCCAAAGATTATCCCTCGCACTCTGGAGAGTTTTCCGGCCAGTTTCAGTTGCATGAGCATGCGGTCAATCTGGTAGGGTTTTGCGGCGACGTCTTCGATAAACAAAATTGTGCCGTCCGTAGAAATTTCGTATGGCGTTCCAAGCGACGCGACCAGAATCGATAAACAACCGCCATAAAGTATCCCATCCGCGGCGCCCTCCACGAGCGGCGCCGCGCCGGAACTCGCGTCGAGCTTCCACCGAGGTATTCCTTCCAGAGCGGCTCGCCATGATGCCGCATCCACCGAATTTCGGGCAAAGTCACCAGCCGCCATGGGTCCATGGAATGTAACTATGCCCGTCGCATCGTAGATATATGTGAGCAGGCAGGTAATATCACTGCACCCCACAACGATTTTTGGATTTTGCGCGACGAGGTCCATATCGAGCGGTGGAAGAAGATAATTCGAGCCATATCCGCCACGAGCGCAGAGAATCGCTTTTACCCTTTCGTCGCGTAGCATCGCTTCGAATTCGCGAGCGCGGCGTTCCACTGAGCCGGCAAAATACAAATCCTGGTCAAAGATTGAATCCAAATAGAATGGCTTGTAACCCATGCGAGTGAGGGTTTCGCATCCCGCCTTCAGCATCTCCGGCTTTACGTTGCTGGCGGGAGCGATGATGCCGATGGTATCACCACGCTGTAGAGCTGGCGGTTTTGTGCGCGATGAAGACCGCATGTCAACCATATTATCAGGCGAATTTCCGACTCAGGAGTGTGTTTTCGGGGACATCCGGGGCATAATTAAAGCAATTCGGGAAGGAACAATTCTCCACGCGCGACGATTTGAGCGGGTCCAAATAGAAAGACGTTCCCATCCCAGCGCACGCTTTGCGCGCCGCCTTGCGCTAGGACTCGGACGGGCGAAATCGCACGCTTCGAAAAAATCGCTGCCACGGCTGCAGCGCACGAACCGGTTCCGGAAGATTGCGTTTCACCCACGCCACGTTCAAAAAAGCGGACTTCAATATTGCTGGCATCGATCAATTTGACCATTTCTATATTGACGCCGTTGGGCATATTGGCATGGCGTGCAATCTCAGCTGCCTGCGCTTGCCAATTTGCGCTAAATTGATCAACGAAAACGCTAAGATGAGGATTCCCCATCGAGCTGGCAATTGCGTGCACCTCGCACGAAGGAAGTGTGAGTACTATTTCTCCGCTCACTTGCGGCGAGCCCATATCTGTTTCGAATTCGTAATGCATACCGCTCTTTGCCTTAAGTATACAAATCTTAATTCCTGCGCCCGTTCTTATCGAAATTTCGCGATTAGAAGCCGCTGAGTCTTGCGCCTCCAAAAAAAGATATGCTGCAACGCAGCGCGTTCCATTTCCAGATATCTCAGCTTCCGAGCCATCTGCATTGAACAAGCGCGCATACGTGGCGGCGATGGCGTCGGGATAAAGCCATTCGACGCCATCAGCGCCAATACCCTCGTGGCGATCGCAAAGTTTTCGTGTCAATTCCGTAGGGTGTGTTGTGGCGTGCTCGCCATCGATCACAAGAAAGTCGTTGCCGCATGCAGATACTTTTACAAAAGGAATGGAGAAAGCGGGTGTCCTCATAGGCATTCGCCCCAGCCCCGCGATTCTAGCATCGCGGCTTTCTTTCGCTAGCGGCTGCTTCGGCTCGCATCTCCTTCGGCTCGGATATTCAACGGCCGGCTCGCGCTCGCGGTGTACTGTAAATCGTGATCGGCGGCGCGCCGGACGTGTGAATGACCACCAAGGACGTCAGTTGTCCGCGATTGACGTACTGGGCTACCGCATCGCCATCTTCAGCAACTACGTAATCCGCAAACTGAGAGGGGTTGGCCAGCGCGGCCTCCCATAGCCCCAGAGGGTCGGTGCGTTTCCGCCACGGCCACGTGTTGTTTTCGTTAATCGTCCTACGAATCGGAATACCCTCACGTTGCAACGCCCCGACGTGATTGCCGATATACATCAGGATCGTGGAGTTGGGCGGCAGCATTTTCAGATTCTCTCCAAGAGCTCCCTCTACGCTGTTCCGAGCCTTGGAGTTCACCAACGCTTCGCGGAAGCATATCGGTTGAGCACGCCAAACTTCGCTATAGCAGCCGGTCACTAACGCCAAGACCAATAGAACCGGCGCAAGCCGCGCGCGGGGAATTGGAATTCGGCGCAATACCTCAAACAAAGCGATGGCTATGAAGACTGCGAACGCGGGAATCAATTCGAGGCCGTAGCGAACATTGTAGTAACCATGCGGCCACCATATTGGGAGGTAAATGGGAACGCCTCCATACGCCATCGACAAGCCGTAGAACGGAAGCGGCGACCACAATAGAAGCAATGGCCAAAACCGGCCCTGACAGGCGAGCAAAACGCACACGCCAATGAAGGCGATCGCAAGCCAAAAGCGTCCCCAATTCCCTTCCGCTACATTCAATTCGGCGGACTTCAAAAAAAACTTGGAAGCCACCGGGATACTCCCCGCGCCCGGATACGGTGCGGTCCCTCCGGCAGCGTCTTTCTGGGACAATGCTTTGGCTGAATAAGGTCCATTGGCAAATTCCAATGGATTGCGATAAGCAGCCGCGTTATAAGAAATCCAAAGAATCGGCGCCGCGGCCGCCAAAAGCAAAAACTTGACAGTTGTGAGCGCAGACTTTCGCCGTCCGAACATTTGCAACGCAATCACGGAGAAGGAGACTACGACAGCGAGAAACCAACCGTCGTAACGGGTGAGGGACGCACCGATCAGACAAAAGCCACATTTCATGAGTGGCTTGGCCATCTCGCCGTCGGCTGAATTGTTCTCCTCCACAAACTCCGCGAAGTAAACCACTGCCCAGATCGCGAAGCCGAGATAGAGGGCCTCGGTCATCGCGGTCGCCTGCATGTAAATAAGGTTAGGATTTGCGGCCACAATCAGCGCGGCAATCCACGCGCAACGGCGAGCCGAGACGTCCGGAGAAGCGGGCCCGCTCAAAGCATTGCGGACTAGGCGAAAGATTCCGGTCACTGCGAAGATGTATGCAATCAGTGATGGAATCGAACCGCCGATGCCGGTTTGCCACATCCAATTCCCTAGCAGGAACGGAATCATCAGCAAGTGCGGCAATGGCAACCATACCGTGCCCAACTCCAATAGACCCGGCGTGCGGGAATCGAAAACTCGCCGGGCAATATTAATGTGCCCGAACACATCGCCGTAAAGAAGAATGTCGCCTTGTTTTAAGTAATAGAGGAACGACAGCACCGAGACACAAGTCGCTATCTGCGCAACCAGAAATATCTCCGGGTCCAAACGATTCTCAGTAGAGGCCTTCATGCTCTCAGCCGCACGCCGCCTCCTATTCAAGATGCGTCAGTTCGCGGAAAATCTGAAAGCGCTCCTCAATCTCTTCGCGCTTCAGCGATTGCAAACGCTCCGTGCCAAAACGTTCCACTGCAAACGAACCCATGACCCCACCGTAAAACAAAGCACGTTTCAGAACTTCACGGTTGATTTCTTCCTGAGACGCGATATAACCCATAAATCCGCCCGCAAACGAATCTCCCGCGCCCGTCGGATCTTTCACTTCATCGATCGGCAACGTCGGTGCGCGAAACGGATGCCGCCCAATCCCAAACGCACTCTCGCGGAAGAAAATCGTCGCACCGTACTCACCGTGCTTGACGACTAACGCTTTCGGTCCCATTGCAAGCACTTTAAGCGCGGCGCGCGGAAGGCTCTTTTCTTCCGCCAGCATCTTTACTTCTCCGTCGTTGATGAGCAGTACGTTCACCAACTTCAAGGTTTCGAGCAGTTCGGGGCGTGCGCTCTGAATCCAGTAGTTCATCGTGTCACCGCCAATGAGCTTTACCTTGCCCATTTCGCGGCAAACGGTGGCCTGTAAGCTGGGCTGTATATTCCCGAGAAAAAGAAAAGTGGAATCTTCGTACTCCGCCGGAATACGTGGTTTGAAATTCTGAAACACATTCAGTTCCGTGAACTCAGTCTTCGCTTCATTCAGATTATCGAGATAATGCCCACCCCAGCGAAAAGTCTTACCCTTTGTGTGTTCAATGCCCCGCGTATCCACCCCGCGCTTCGTGAGAATTTTCTCGTCTTCGGCCGTGAAGTCTTCGCCAACCACCGCGACCAGTCGAACGTCCGTGAAATAGCTGGCCGCAAGCGAAAAATACGTGCCCGAGCCTCCGAGAATGTTTTCAACCTTCCCCGAAGGCGTGACAATGGTATCGAATGCAACAGAACCTACAGCTAAAATGCTCATTATTTAGTTAGCCTTCCAGGTATTTATTGAGGATTAACTTCAGCTTCTCTCGCGTCTTCGCCGGAATCTTGCTGCGATCGGTCAGGATCGCGTGCGCCAGCGCCGAGCCGCATTTGCAGCTTCGCTTGGAGGGCATCGCCGCAACCGTTTCGCGCACCACATTGGCGGCGTTCTCGGCATTCTTATTCAGCACACCAATGATTTGATCGACCGTCACCGAATCGTGATGCGGATGCCAGCAATCGTAATCAGTGACCATCGCGATCGTCACATAGCAAATCTCAGCTTCACGCGCGAGCTTCGCTTCTTGCAAATTGGTCATGCCGATTACATCCATGCCCCAACTGCGATAGACGTTCGATTCTGCCTTGGTCGAAAACTGCGGCCCTTCCATGCACACATACGTTCCGCCCGGCTTCGCGTTCACGCCTGCTTTCTTGGCCGACGTCGCAACCGTCGTGCTTAACTCCGGGCAAATCGGATCGCCAAATCCGATGTGCGCCACGATACCCTCGCCAAAAAATGTATCCACGCGATGCCGCGTGCGATCGAAAAATTGATCGGGAATCACAAAGTCCATCGGACGGTGATCTTCCTTAAGCGATCCCACCGCGGATACCGAAACAATGCGTTCGACCCCCAACTGCTTAAATCCATAAATATTGGCGCTGAAATTTAATTCCGACGGCAAAATGCGATGTCCGCGTCCATGCCGGGCCAGGAACGCCACCTTGCGCCCTGCCAGCATTCCCAGAATGTAAGCGTCCGACGGCTCGCCAAACGGCGTCTCCTGCTTCAATTCATGAACATCGGTGAGGCCGGGCATCTGGTAAAGCCCGCTGCCTCCGATAATGCCAATTTCTGCTTGCGGCAAGACGCTCTCCTTGCTATGCCTGCAATAAATTGCCAGGAATTTTTGATTATACAAGTGACCGGGACGCGCGGTCAGTGCGCGGTTGCCGTTGCCGCAAACAACTCGTCATCGAATTTTTGCGCGGTCGCTGCATCCAGACTCTCCGTAATCAGCAACTCGTCGCCTTCGGCATGAATCGTCACTGCGCCTTCCTCCGTCTCCCACGCGTGCGCTCCCGAAAGAGATTTTGTCTTTGTCAGGTCAACTGCCGGTTTGCCGGCCTCGGCAACAAGATGCGCCTGCTGGTAACGGTCTTTCAGAGACTTCGCATAAATCGCCGCAAATTCATCGGCCTTCTCCGCGCTCGCCCAACGCGAGACGTAAACGAACCCCAGCGGCCCCGCCGGCTTACCCTTGGGCACAACCGCGTAATAATAGCCTCCCCGCCACGCCGGATAGATTTCCTTCGATTCCTCCGTGCCCGCGTATTGATCCACCAGCAGCGCGACATCAAACTCGCCCATGGCTCCAATGTCAAAGCGTTCGTAATTCTTCAAATCATTTTTAAAATCGAGGAGCGGCACCGGAGAGATCGCCTCGCCGGATAAATAGGTCTTCGGCTCCATAATCTGTCGTGTCGTCTGCGGCGGATTTTCCAATGCTTTTGTAAACGCTTTTTCTTTCCCTCCGCTTCGCAGCAATGCGACCGCAAAATCCAAACCATAGCGGTACGGAAACGTCAGTGACTCCTTAATGAAGATTGGCGCGTTCTTGAATTCCGGCGTATCTGGCGTGCCGTTCAACATGCTGTCCTCAAGCACGGCCAGCATCTCCGGAGAACTGGTGATCGACTTCCCAAGCGGCTCCAGCATGTAATCCAGCAACACCGCCATTGCCTGCCCTTCCACGACGGCTTGCCGGGCATCGCTGATTTCGTCTTTTTCAACGTCATCCGCTTTCAGATCTTTAATATCATTCAGATCAACATCACCCGCCTTCATCCACCTTTCCAGACCGTAAGACTGGTCTTGCAAAGCGTGCGTCAATTCGTGCGCCAGCACAGGACGCTGCTGTTCGACATCCAGCCAATCGAGCAGATTAACGGTTTTCGTTTTTGGGTCGTAGTAACCGGCAACTTGTTCCCGTAATAGCGCAACCAGAAATGTCTTCAGATCAAAGTCACGTGGCAGCAGCCCGAATTTCTTGAGCACTAACTCAGAGCGCTGCAAGCGCTGCGCATCTTTGTCCTCTTTCATGTTCTTTTGTAGGTAACTGACCACTTCATCGCGATCCACGAGCTTGCGCTTGACTTCCTGCTTGATGGGTAGGCCCGTGTCATCGCTGGCAAATTTCAGGATGGTATCAACTTCGCGAAACAGCTCTTTCGCTTGCTGAGGCGTGATTTTTGTTTGCGCCGACTGCCCGGGCGTATTTGCCGAGGGCTCATGTTGCGCCGTCACAGGCGCACTCGGCTGCTGGGCCGTAGTCTGCCCGCTGGCGATTGGGAGTCCAGCCAGTAC
>JBEKTR010000197.1:0-6849 GCA_049515835.1 Terriglobales bacterium | reverse complement strand
GTGACCGGTTCACGATCTTCGGCGGGTTCAGTTATTTGAGCTACTTCGCGCAAGGGGACATCGTATATGCCCGCGGGACGGCGCCACTCAATGACTTCCTGCGGGACCAGGAAGTCAACCGCGTGTGGCAAGGCGGGGTTGAAGCCAAGCCGACGAAGAGCCTCGGGTTGAGGCTCAGTGGAAACTTTGACCGTTCCACTGGACTCGGGGAAATCAGCGGCGAGCCACCAGCATACGGACCACTGAGGTGGCCACTTGTCACGGGCACTGTCTATTATGCCTTTCCGCGAGCTGGGCGGTTGTCCATTGATTTACAACGGACGTACTATACGGAGCAGATCGTCACGGGAAATAACTTTCAGGCCAATTTGCTCACAATCCGCTGGACACGAGATTTCTAGGAGGCAGAGATGAATTCATTCGCAAGAGAGGCCAAGACGGCGAGGAGTGTGCGCAGGGCTTTGTTTATGATTGTGGCTTTTGCGATCTGTCAATTTGTGATCGCACCCCAATCCAAAGCACAAGACACTGAAGATAATTACAACCATAAATGTGCTGTATGTCACGGAAAAGATGGCTTGGGTAAGACCATGAAGGGCAAGGAAAATCATGTGAAAGATGTGCACGAAAACATGAAAGACTCCGAAGCCGACATGATTAAAGTAGTCACGGATGGCAAGGGTGAGAGCATGGATTCCTACAAGGGCGAATACACGCCGGCCCAAATCAAAGAACTGGTCGAATATTACCGCAGTCTGGGACAGAAATAGGAGGGATTCCTTCGCGAAGCGCGGTTTCTTAAAATGGCAACCCCAATGACCTTGGAACTGGCCTTCGTCGTTATTGTGATCGTCCTGGCGATCCTGGTGGGCCTACGCGCAGAACTCACGCGGGCGCGTGGTGGCAAGATTCTGGCCTTCATCGCGCTCTTTATTTTGCCCATATTGTCGCTGAATCTGGGCGTGTCGGAGCACATGGAGCGCGCCACGAGCACACAATTCTGCCTCTCATGTCATGTAATGCACGACTTCGGGCAGAGCCTCTATGTGGATGACCCCAGTTATCTGCCGGCGGCGCATTTTCAGAACAACCTTGTACCACGCGATCATGCCTGCTACACCTGCCACACGGACTACACCATGTTTGGCACGGTGCACGCCAAGTTCCGCGGACTCCGGCATATTTATGTGCAATATCTGGGCACTGTTCCTCAGCCGGCGGAGATCAAACTCTATGTCCCCTTTAATAACCGCGAATGCCTGCATTGCCATGCCGCCATGCGGGCCTTTGAAGAAGAACCCAAACACAGCAAGACTCCTGGCATGATGAGCCGCATAACCTCCAACCAATTGTCCTGCATGTCATCGCATTGCCATGACGTTGTGCATAACGTCGCAACCATAAAGGACGCGACGTTCTGGAAGGGCGGACAATAGTTTGATGGAAATGAAATCGAGACCTGTCATGGAAAAACGTCTGCGATGGGCAGGCTTGCTCATCGGAGTTGGGCTCGTCACTCAGGAAATTACTTTTATCTGGATTCATCCGCTGGCATTTATCGCCTTCGCCGCAATCAGCTGCCCGCTGGTCATTGCAGGAATTCTCTTGTTCCTCTACTCGCTGGTTTCCCCACCGCCAGCAGCATGAATGTCGTGCTCAAGCGAGCGCTCTTTAGGAAGCTATTCGCTTGGCCGCGCTCTGGCTATGACTGTACGTAACAGCCACTGATACCCTACAATCCCTGAGCCGACCCTGAAGCCCGACAAAATTTATCTACGAGGAAAACGCGGATGCGCAAATCTCATCTGGTTAGGGGTCTATCTTTGTTGTCTGTGGCCGTCTTTGTGCTGGTGTACGCCGCCGCGGCCGGCACTGTTCACAGCTACTATGTAGCCGCAGACGAAGTTGAGTGGAACTACACTCCTTTGGGAATGGATCGGATGATGGGCATGCCCTACACGTCGGCTGCCAAGCTCTTCACCGAGGCAGGCCCACACCGTATCGGCAGCATCTATCGAAAAGCCATTTACCGCGAATATACCGACGGTACCTTCACGCAGCTAAAACCTCGCGCCTCGGAGTGGGAGCATCTGGGTATGCTGGGTCCAATGCTGCGGGCTGAGGTGGGAGACACCATCCGCGTGACCTTTAAGAACAACGGCTCTCACCCATTCAGCATGCATCCCCACGGAGTCTTCTATGCCAAGCATTCCGAGGGTGCGGGGTACGACGATGGCGAGCCCTCCGACGACAAGATGGGCGTACCACCGGGCAAAACGCACATCTACACCTGGGAAGTGCCGGAGCGGGCTGGCCCAGGCCCTAACGATCCAAGCTCTGTGGTGTGGCTTTATCACTCCCACGCGGATGAACTCCGGGACGTAGAGAGCGGGCTAGTCGGTGCCATCCTCATCAGCCGCAAGGGCATGGCCGGGCCGGATGGTCGTCCTAAGGACGTGGATCGTGAATTCGTCACCCTGTTTATGATCGTCGATGAAAACACAAGCTGGTACCTTCAGCACAACATTGATACTTATACGTCGGACCCGAAGGGCGTGAACAAATTAGAAGCTTCAGCCGTTGACGATGCAGGCAACTTCTTCGCCTTCGGGTCTGGCTTCACCGGCGTCAATTTCAGGTCAACCATCAACGGTCTGATGTTTGTCAACATGCCGGTCATGACCATGAGAAGGGGACAGCGCGTACGGTGGTATGTGCTAACGATCGGAGAGTTCGGCAATATCCACACCCCGCACTGGCATGGAAATGTGGTGCTGCACGACGGCCACCGGACCGATGTGATCCTACTCGGACCCGCTCAAATGGAAACCGTGGATATGGTTCCCGACAATCCGGGCACCTGGATGTATCACTGCCACGTTGACGAACACATGCTGACGGGAATGACGGCTCTATACAAAGTCGAGCCGTGAGGGTTGCGAAGAACCAGGCCGGGACTGCCCCACTCAAGCCGAAGGACGGCTTGAATGGGCCACGCGCCCGGAGCCATTTGAAGTCGAGCTTAACTAACGGACAAACTATTTGTTGGGAACAACACTGTAGCCAACGGTCGCACCGCTCGTCGAGTCCGTGTAGCGCCCCACCATCTCGAAACTGTCGTTGATGCCGTCTGCGCGCGTCGCATTGGTGGAGTTCGGATCGTCAAGCGTGCAGAACTCGCCTTTGTAATACGCGATTCCGTGAGTTCCGCTATTGGCGTCGTAATAAGTTCCATCAATTCCATTCTTATTGTTGATTCCGTGAATCACCGTGCCTAGAGATCCCGCGCCGGAATAGGCGAACGGAATGTACGTCTTGCCCAGATCCGGAGTTACGTAAGACAAGTATTGCGGCGCGCTCGATTCTGTGTAAATCGTAACGTAGCCCTGGTTGTTGATAGACCACGCGCCCACGGTGAGTCCGGCGTCCGACGGCGGATCGAGCTTAACGTACTTGCCATTGGAATACACGAAGCCGTGCTGCTGACCGCTCGAATCCGTATAGCTGCCAACGACGTCGCCGTTGTCATTTATGCCGGAGGCATTCGCTGTGGTCGAATCCGGCGGAACAAGAGTGGTGAATTTCCCCTGGTTCCAGACAAGAGCAGCCAAAAGACCCGTTGAGTTCAAGTAACATTGTCCAGCCGCAACGCCCGTTGAGTTGACGCCATAAAACGTCAAAGTGCTCGCTGCGCAATCGGGATTGTCAATCGTTTTCACCTGGCTGCCCTTCATGAGCATGCCATGTTGAACGCCCGTGCTATCGATGTAGTCACCAGCGATCACGCCTGAATCGTTAATGGCGTAACTATCGGTTTCGAGCGCGCCACTGACATTGACCGTGACATCTTTGTAGGTGAAGGTTGGACATTGGCTGGCTGCGGTGGCAGCGATGGAGGTGAGCGAAAAAGCAACGATTAATAGTGAAGAACCCAAGCTTCGATTTTTCATACGGGGGATTTCCTTTGGGGAGATTTGCCCTGCCTACCCGCGCCTCAAAGTAGTGTTCGGTAAGAAGGGCGGGCCCAAGGCGGCGATAAGTGTAGCACTTGTGGATTACGCGGAACAGGGCTTGCTTAGGCCAAAGGACGGGTGTATGGGGACGCCGGCCCGAAGGCTAACGGGCTGTGGATCCATCTAGAAAAGACCTTCCAGGTCACGGGCGCCATGCACAATTCGAAGAACAAACACTTCTTCTCCGTTGAAAAGATAAAAGAGCCGGGTGCCCCATGTCTCCCTGTTCTTGCGAGACATGGGAGTGAGACCGATACGTGGACCACACGTCTCATGTCTTACCATCATGCTGCTTTTGCTGCCGAAATATGCGCGGCAGCCGCCTTCGGCGGAGTGATCGCGATCAGCGCGACGCCGACGACAGCAAACACGGCGACTCCCAGCAGTTCGCGGCTTTGAATCACGTGCAGGTAAGCCTGTACCGACATTACCGAGGCGTGGGCAATATTCGCCCATCCCGCGAAAAAGATCAGACTACGATGCGCCACCGGGTCACTGGCGGCAAGCAAGAGAAATATCCCAAGCGTGACGTAGATGCTCATGATCATCGCCACCCCGGGTTCTCGCGCGAAAAACATTACCAGCGGAATCGTCCCCGCCACAAAAAACAATCCGGAGATTATCAGTACAGGTTTCTGCAAGCGCTCGCGCATCAAGGCAACCCCCAAGTGTAAATGGATGCGAAGCCATCATAGCGCAGAGTGATACCTCTCGCTTCCTTCATGCATCTTACTCACTCAAGTCAACCTCGCTTGAATCGGCCACCAGTTGGCGTTGTTCAGGATAGGTTCCCTACCATCCTCTGGTTTGCAGCATGCTCGCCTCATCCAGGGCGGCGACGGCGAGGCCTTTCATGGCCCCGGTGAGGTCTTCGCTGACTTCAAGTAACACTTTAGGGTCATTAAAGTGGGTCGCGGCCTTCACGATGGCCCGAGCGCGCTTTGAGGCTTCGACGGGATCGGCGAAAGTGTGCGAATCTTTCATAAAGATGCCTGAGCCAACGAACACGGCTTCGGCTCCGAGCTGCATGACGAGCGCGGCATCGGCGGGCGTGGCGATGCCTCCGGCGGAGAAATTGGGCACGGGCAGCTTCCCTGCTTTGGCCACGATGCGCACCAATTCATAAGGCGCGCCGTGCTCTTTGGCTTTGGCGTAGAGTTCTTCTTCGCCGAGCACAGTGAGGATTTTCATCTCCTGCACAATCTGTCGAATGTGCTTGACGGCGTGGACGACGTCGCCAGTGCCGGCTTCACCCTTGGTGCGGATCATGGCTGCGCCTTCGGCGATGCGGCGAAGGGCTTCGCCGAGATTGCGCGCTCCGCAAACGAATGGAACTTTGAAAGCGTGCTTATCCACGTGATGGGCTTCGTCGGCGGGAGTGAGCACTTCGGATTCGTCGATGTAGTCCACGCCGAGCTCCTGCAAAATTTGGGCTTCCGCAAAGTGGCCAATGCGGCACTTCGCCATGACAGGGATAGAAACAACAGCCATGATTTCGCGGATCTTCTTGGGCGAGGCCATGCGGGCGACTCCGCCTTCGGCGCGGATTTGCGCGGGCACGCGCTCGAGGGCCATGACGGCGACGGCTCCGGCTTTCTCCGCGATTTCGGCTTGCGCGGCGTCGGTGACATCCATGATTACGCCGCCCTTTAGCATTTCTGCAAGGCCAGTCTTGAGACGAAGGCTGGTGCTGTCGTGGGACGATTTTCCGTTGTTCTGGGACATGTTGTGACTCTTTTCCGGTCGTGAAGAGTGCGCGCGAAAGGCGCGCCAGTACTGTAGATATTCTACATCTTTGGGCGGGAGCACGAACTTTCGCCCCTTTGGGGCTTAGGGTTTTGCGATTTACGATCCCACGGCTTGCGCCGTGGGCTGCATTCCGTCGCCGCTCCGCGGCCACACAAGCGAGGACGCTCGTGCTACATAGTTATTTCTTTAAGTGCTTCTTGAACATCTTTTCAGGATCAATCGCGATGAAGACGCCTTCGCTGCTGGCGAGGACTTCGCCTTTCGGATTGAGAATGGCTGCGGCGTTGAGATGGCGGCGGCCGCGGACGCCGATTTCGCGTGATTCTACACGGAGCGGCTTGTGCAGCGGAACCGGCTTGAGATAATTCACGGTAATTTGCGAAGTGAGCGCGACGACATCGCGCAGACGATTCACCTTGCCCATGGCGTCGTCGAGGATGGTGGCGATGATTCCACCGTGGCAGTGGCCGGGAGGGCCAACGTAGCGATCGTCTAATTTGAAATTGCAGACATAGCCCGTGTTGTCTTGGTTGACGGCGAACTTCAACTGCATGCCTTCGGGATTGTCTTTTCCGCAGGCGAAACAGAAATTCTTCTGCAATTTGACGTAGTGCTCACTGCGCGGCGAAGCTGGCGATTTCTTGCTGGGCATGTAGCGATTGTAGCTTTATCTTCAATCTTCATGGCTCAGCTTGCATGACCAGATGCGCGGCGAAAATATCTTCGACCGCCAGCCCGAGTGATTTGAAGATGGTGATCTCTTCGTTGTTTTGCCGGTGAGGAAGCTCGCCTAATTCGGCATCAATATGTTTCGCCGTCCAGTGGCCCTCGGCGATGCCAATGACGATGTCGCCCGCTTCTTTGAGGGCGGCGGCGCGGGAATCCACGATGAGGCGCGAGCGCTTCACGAGGGCCGGGTCGAGCTCGCGGGCCGTGGGACGGCATGATCCGACCGCAATAATGTGCGTACCGTCGGCAACCCATTCGCTTTCGACGACGGGCGTTGGCGATGGTGTCACGGTCACGACGACATCCGCGCCGCGAACCACAGCTTCGGCGTTGGGCATCGCCCGAGCGCCAATTTCAT
>JBEKTR010000196.1:0-6871 GCA_049515835.1 Terriglobales bacterium | reverse complement strand
CGGCACACCTATGAAAATAATTTTGGTTTCTATGCGCAGGACAGCTTCCGACTCGCTCCACATATTACTTTGAACTATGGATTCCGTTGGGATTATTTCGGGGTCGTGGGTGAGAAAGACAACCAGCTGAGCAATATCACCAGCATGTCTCCTGCGGCTGGCAGTGGTACTTTCACTTTGACCCAGGTGGGGCAGCCAGGCTTGAGCAGTCTCTACAATCCCGACTACAAGGACTTTGCGCCCCGCGTCAGCGTGGCGTGGGATGTCGCCGGGAACGCCAAGACTGTCGTTCGCGCGGGATGGGGCATGTTCTACGATGCGTTCTCACAAGACATGGTTCTGGGGCATTTGCCGTACTCGCCGTATTTCGATCCCGGGCCAGCCTACAATCCCATCGGAGCCCGGCCGATTTACTCGGCTGGCGTGAATGGCGGTACCATTCAGGCGGGCGTTCCTTTGTTTGGCAGCGAGAGCTCCTGCAATTACGAGTGCGACGTATTTGGATTCGACCGCAACATCAAAACCCCATACATGGAAAACTACAACCTGAATATTCAGCAGCAAATCACGAGCAAAACGGTATTGCAGGTTGGATATGTGGGCTCGCAAGGACATCGCCTATGGCGCTTCTTTGATCTGGGGCAGCCCAGCGAAGCCGCGATTAACGCAGCCGATCTTGCTTGCAACTGCATTAACGATTACGGTAGCGCGGCCCGGCCTTTCGCGGGCAATCCTTACGGCGCGTTTTACGTTCTCCAAGAAAACTCGACAGGTCAATCCAACTACAACTCTCTGCAAGCTCAATTCCGGGTCAATGGGTGGCACGGGGTGACCTCAGTTGTAAACTACGTTTATTCACGTTCGATGGATAACTCCAGCGACGGCGAAGATTTTGAGCCCAACGCCGCGCAGCCGAATGACAGCACCAGGCCTCAGTTGGAATATGGTCCTTCAAACTTCAACCTTCCCCAGCGCTTCACTTGGATTTTCGGGTATGAGTTGCCGAAGATGGGCGGCAGCATGCAGCGGTTGAAAAATGGATGGGGCATCAACAGTACAGCGACTTTACAAAGCGGCCAGCCGTTCCAGTTGAACTATAACTTTGAAGACGACTACAGCGGCAGCGGTAATGGCTTTGATCGGCCAGATGTGGTGGGTCCGATTGTCTATCACTCTAACAACCCGTTCAACTATTTGGATATGAGTTCGTTTGCGATTCCGTGCACGATTTCGGCGGCAGCGCAAGCGGCACCGACTGGTACCGCGGCGGATTGCGTACCCGGCACCCGACACTTCGGTGATGAAGGCCGCAACTCGTTGCATGGGGCAACGTATAAACAATGGGACTTAGCGCTTTTCAAGAACACTGCAATTACGGAAAGAGTCAATGTCCAATTGCGTGCAGATTTCTTCAATGTGCTCAACCATCCAAACTTCGCCAATCCCTTCCTGCCTGCGTTTATCGCCGACGCAGGTACAGGCGGATTTCAAGTCGTGAACGGACATGAAGTGGCGGGGGCATCTGGCGGCTATCCCATCACTGCGACCGGTGACGTGGGCATCGGCAACCCATTCCTGGGTGGCGGCGGCCCGCGCGGAATTCAGATAGCGGCGAAGTTTACATTCTAGGAACTATTTTCGAATCAGCCCTTCCGCGAGAGCGGGAGGGTTTTTTTTGAACAGCAGATTTCTTGCACATTCTGGCCGCTGCGCGGCTACGAATGGCTCAAAATGACAAAGTGGTTAGTGTTGTGGGGCAGGGGAAGACCTGCCCGAAGGGGATTTCTAATCTTTTATCCCCCGAACATGGGATAGTGGCTCGCGGCGGCCATGAAGAACAAAAGCGGGATCGACATATACGCGCTCGCCCGCGATGTGAGAAACGCCATTCGCGCCATAGCTTTCGCTCGTTCCGGCATCGGCTTACCCGTGGCGGCGCTGTCTTTGGTCCAGAGAATGATGCGTTTTTGGATTCTCCAGATGACGCCCCAGACATTGAGCATCATGACCCAGCCGATTCCGCCGCCGATGCCGATGGAGAGCATGCGGTTACTTTCCCATCCGTGATGGTTCAGGGCGAGAAAGAGCCAGGACGCAGCAATGAGGATGGCGGCGTAGAGAACTGCCAGGACCGGACCTTTGTTGAGCAGGCCTTTGCCCGGAACGAGTAAGACATACATGAGTATCCAAGCGATGGTCCAGATGCCAAAGAAGCTGCCCATAGCAATGCCGGAGGTTGCGCCAGCGTTGCGCGCGTCCGAGGCGACAATTTGTCCCCAGTAGGCGAGTCCGGCCAACACGGTGATGACGGCCGCGATGCGGAACCACATCAGCGCACGCGACATGAGAGCCGGAAAAACTCTGCCCTTCGTCTGGCCATCGAGTTCTTTCATGAAGGGGCCATTTACCAGATTGAAGAAATACAGTAATCCGAGCCACGTGACCCCAGCAAGAAAATGGATCCAGCGGAGGAGCATCAAAACATTCGTGCTGACGTCTTGGGGAAGGCTGAATAAGGGCGACACGAACAGGCCAGTCGCAGTGGCAAGAATCAAGTATGTGGTCATGGTTGATGTAGTTGATGTGCGAGGTTAGCGACTAGTGTACCGAATTTGAACAACGAATGAGGTTGAAAAGCGCACGAGAACGCCGTATTGTACGGATAATACCGGGTACGCGGCATTTTCCATTATTAGGGAAAACGCAGACCTCTGGACTCCTGTGAGTCGTGGGGCAACGAAGTTGGCCGTTCCGCCAACGCTAGCAACGAGATCTTTGGACGACAAGATCTTAGTTGAATCAAGATCCGGTCGGCTGAAGATCCGCAAGGAGATCGGCATGGAAAGCAAGCCGGCGCAGAACATACAAGACACCTTCCTCAACACCGCCCGTAAAGAACGTACCAATATCACAATTTACCTGTTGAGTGGCGTGAAGTTGACGGGGCGGATCCGTTCGTTCGACAAATACTCCGTCGTGCTGGAAACCGGAAATCAAGAACAATTGATCTTCAAGCACGCCATTTCTACGATCGCGATGGGAAGAGGCATGCATGGTCACACGGAGCGTCCGGCAAGCGTGGCCACGCCTGTGACCTCGACGGCCGCAGCGGTCGGCGCGTCCGGTTCGGAGAGTTAGAGTATCGTCTCCTTACGCGGGAAAAGACCCCAACGTGCCGTGTCGCCGATGGCCGGCGCCAAGCCAACGGTTACGCCACCCGGCGCGACGGGGGCGAGGCGAGAGCGCGCTTTTCTTGTGGGGTTGGATTACCGGAGCCGATCCCGAAACAAAAAAGGCAAGAATTCAAGCCAGGTTCAGGTGGCGCGCGACGTGGCGACTTCGGCAGCAGTGAGCAAAGCACCCGCCGTGCCCGAGTTCAGCGCCGAAGAATCACTGGCCGAACTGCGCACACTGGCCACCAGTGCCGGGGCCGAAATAGTCGGCGAATTGTTGCAACATCGCGATCGGCCTGATCCGGCAACTTTAATCGGCAGCGGCAAACTGGAAGAAATCGCTGGCGCGGCGGCTTCGGTTTCGGCCGACCTGATCTTGTTTGACCACGATCTCACGGCCTCTCAGCAGCGCAATATCGAGCGCATTGTCCATACAAGGGTCATTGACCGCACGCAGCTCATTCTCGACATTTTTGCCAGGTATGCGCGGACGCGAGAAGGCCAGTTGCAGGTTGAACTGGCGCAGTTAGACTACATGCTGCCCCGGCTGGGGGGACGCGGAATCGAAATGTCGCAATTGGGCGGAGGCATCGGCACCCGTGGCCCCGGTGAAACACAGTTGGAGACTGACCGGCGGAAGATTTACCGCCGAATTCGGCATGTAAAGCAACAAATAGAAAATGTACGCCGTATCCGGACCCAACAGCGGCAACGGCGAGAGTCGGTGCCCGTCGCCACGGTTGCCCTGGTGGGCTACACCAATGCAGGCAAATCCACGTTGTTCAATGCCTTGACGAACGCCGACGTGCTGGCGTCGCCTCGGATGTTCGCCACGCTCGATCCGACGATTCGAGGTGTGGAACTGCCATCGCGGCGCACGGTCCTATTGTCAGACACGGTCGGCTTTATTCGGAATCTGCCGCACACTCTGGTGACCGCATTTAGGGCGACGTTGGAAGAAGTGCAAAAAGCGGCGCTGATTCTGCACGTTTCCGATGCCAGCAATGTGCTCTCGGCGGAGCAGGATGTGCAGGTCGAAAGAGTTCTAAAAGAACTGGATGTCGACAAGAAGCCACGCCTACGCGTGATGAACAAGATTGACCGGCTCCCACCAACGCAAAGGGAATCGTTGAAAGACGATGCCGAGACGGTGCATGTTTCTGCGGCGAAAAATATAGGCATTGGCACGCTTCTGGAGCGGATCGATGAGATGCTCCTGGAAGATGCCGTGAGCCATGTTCATGTGAAGGTGCCGCAGAGCGAAGGCAGGATTTTGGCGTTACTGGAAGCAAAATCACGTATTTTTTCGCGCAAATATCTCGATGGAGCGGTCATGCTGGAAGTGGAAGCGCCGGAGTCGGTGTTGCGGAAAGTTAAAAGCTGGATCGTGAACTAACCCTCGGAGAATTTAAATGGGCCGACAACCAAGAAGCGGTGACATTCCTTGGCTAGCGGCCCATTCGATCCGGATTGGATCGGAGGTGATAACTTCATGCTATTCCCTCACCGGCGGAAGTCAAGAGTTGTTTGACAAATCAGCAGGGAAAAAGGCCAAGGCCGTAAATCCGGGAAATCGTCCTGATTCCTCGTTGACGGTGCCCAAATCGGATGTATAATAGCTAGTTCCCAAGACCCTCAACACGCGGGCATCATCAAGCAAAATCTATGGATGAGACATTAAGGCAGCTGGGCGAATTACTGTTCGGATCCATCCCCACGATTATATTTATGGTGGTGCTGTATCTGGCGTATTTGTTCCTTGTCCACAGGCCTTTGAGTCGCGTCCTCGCGGAGCGACGCAACAAAACCCAAGGCGCAATCGAAAGAGCGCGGGCTGACGTTGGGGCGGCGGAAGCAAAGACTGCGGAGTATGAACAGCGGCTACGCGAAGCGCGGGCAGCGATGTTCCAGCGACAGGAAGCGCGTCGGCAGCAAGCGTTGCAGATCCGAACACAAGCTGTGGCCGACGCTCGCGTCAAGGCGCAATCCCGTGTGAAGCAAGCGAAGGCCGAACTCGAACAAGACAAACAGACCGCGCAGATCGCATTGCAAGGCGAGAGTGCACGGCTGGCATCGGAAATCATTCGAGCAGTGTTGCAACCGGCAGGCACGGGTGGCGTCCGATGAAGAAGCTATTCCTCATTGTCGTCGTTACAGTGTGCGTCGCCAGTGGGGTCAGAGGATTCACGCAAACCCCTGACGCGCCTGCAGCGCCCGTGCAGACGACTTCTCAGACGCAGGGTGCCCGCAAGGCGCACTTGGGTCGCCAATTAGCGGAAGAATCACGGGAAGCTGCCGGTGAAGATGACACGGCACAATTTAAACGATCGGGCGCCGTGCAGTTCGTCGCGAGAATCACGGGCTTGGACATGGAGCACGCGTACTGGCTTTGTGTAGTCCTGAACTTCGCGATTGTAGCTGTCGCGATCTTCTGGTTCTCGCGCAAGAATTTGCCTAGTATGTTTCGCAACCGCACGGCCTTGATCCAAAAGGCGATGGAAGAGGCGCGCCAGGCGAGCGCAGATGCAAATCGCCGATTGAGCGAAGTGGAAGCGCGGCTTTCGAAGCTGGGCGCCGAGATTGCGGCGATGAGTGCAGCGGGAGAAAAAGAGGCTGCGGCAGAAGAAGAGAGAATTAAAGCTGCGGCGGAAGAAGATGCGCGGCGCATTGTGGCTGCGGCGGAACATGAAATTGATGCGGCTGCGAAATCGGCACGGCGCGATTTGACTGCTTTCGTGGCGGATTTGGCCGTATCGCTCGCGAAAAGACAGATTCATGTGGATGAGAGTTCCGATCAGGCTTTAGTGGGTAGTTTTGCCAGTCAGCTTTCCGGCAACGGGGAAGCGCGAAAGGACCAACGCTAAGTATGGCATCGATCGCTAATACGTACGCGCGCGCCTTCGCTGATGCGGTGATTGATGCGAGGCTTGATCCGGAGACAACGCTCACAGAAGTGAAGGGGATGGCAGCCCTGTTTGCCGAAAGCCGTGATCTACGAGAGGCTTGGGAGACGCCGTCGATTCCCACAGATCAGAAGCGAAGAGTTCTCGATGCCATCGCGAAGCGCCAGGGTTTTTCAGCGATAACGCGGAATTTTTTCGCTGTTGTGATTGACAAAGGCCGCGTTTCATTCTTGCCCGCGATCATCGCACAATTTGAAAAAGAGCTGAGTGTGCGACTGGGGTTCGTAGACGCGGAAATCAGCAGCGTTCGCGACCTGAATCCAGTGGAAAAAGCGAATCTCGAAGCGCAAGCATCGAAGCTCACCGGCAAGAAAATTCGTGCTCGTTATGTTCGCGATGCATCGCTGCTTGGCGGAGCGCAGATGCGCATTGGCAGCACAATCTATGACGGATCCGTCATCGGACGCCTCGACCGAATTCGTGAAGCAATTGGCGGATGACCAAATTTTGAAACTTCCTGAGTAAGAAACTGAACTTATGGCACAGATTAAAGCAGACGAGATCACACAGTTAATCCGGCAGCAGATTGAGAATTACGATTCCAAAATTGCCGTGGATGAAGTAGGCACGGTTATCACTCTCGGCGATGGAATCGCACGGGTTCACGGCCTCGACAAGGTCATGGCCGGAGAGCTTCTTTCGTTCCCGCACAATATTGCGGGCATCGCGATGAACCTGGAAGAAGACCAAGTCGGTGTCGTCATCCTTGGCGAGTACACCGAGATTAAGGAAGGC
>JBEKTR010000195.1:0-6878 GCA_049515835.1 Terriglobales bacterium | reverse complement strand
TCTTCACCTGTTTGCTCCACCTTGAACACAACACCGCACCCGATGCTACCGCAACCAATCCCGTAGTTTCCCCCGGCGGTAGTTGCGCCGTACAAGTTTCCCGATGCATCCAGCGCAAGATAGCCCGGATAGGAAGGATATTCGCCATCGCCCCCAGTGCCCGTGAAGCTGTAAAGAACCGACTCTCCGTGCTCGGTGAGTTTATAGACAGTACCGGCAGCGAAGCTACCATCTTCGGAGGTGGTTCCATATAAAGCCTTGCGCTTAGTATCAATCGTGACCCCACCGTAGGGTTGTGTTCCGTCGTTACCCGCCTTGAACTGGTACAACACTCTATAGGTCTGCGCTTGCGCTGCAGTCCCTCTGCCCACGAGTGCCAGAGTAAGAATTCCCAGCGAAACAATCAATCGTGAGTTTCCGAAATGTGGGTACGTCATAAAGAACCTCTCGGCGTGATATCTGATTAGTGCGGTCGCGTTTAATCTGAAAGTCCGAATACGGCCACCAAGTTTGCCCTTTTGGTGCTTTACTCGTCAAGGTGAAAGAATTTGCACAAAGTCCGGGTTGCGCAGAAAAGCTTGGTTTCGCCGCTCTGGATCGTCGCTTGGGCGCGAGTTGGTTCGGGATGAGTGTTGATTTGAAGATTGCCTCGCCCAGGTTAACGCCCGAAAAACTGGCGTGAACCTGGGGCACCGCGCGTGACGCCAATGCTGCGTTAGGATATGGGCAAGGCGCGAAATGTACATCCCCAGGCATAACCAAGAAAAACGCGTTCCGGTGATGCATGAGCTGATGGTTTCTCATCCGCTGGCGACGCTGGTGACGTTGGGAGCGTCTGGTCTTTTTGCTTCGCATATTCCGATGATTCTGGAAGTTGATGGATCGGAATTTGGCGTGCTGAAAGCGCACATCTCGCGGGCGAACGCGCAGTGGCGTGATTTTGTGCCCACCGTGGATGCGCTGGCAATCTTTGCCGGCCCGCAGCACTATATTTCGCCGAATTGGTATCCCGGAACAAAAGAGTATGGCGATGGTAAAGAAGTACCAACCTGGAATTACGCTGTGGTGCATGCGTATGGAGCGTTAAGGGTTATGCAAGATGAAGATTGGCTACTGACGAATGTGGAGAAGCTCACCAACATTCATGAGGCGCGATCGCCGGTCCCGTCGCCAGTACCATGGAGGGTGAGCGATGCGCCGGAAGATTACATCCGAACGCAGTTGAAAGGGATTGTCGGCCTGGAGCTGCCGATTCGGCGGCTGGAAGGCAAGTGGAAAGTGAGCCAGAACCGAACCGAGGCGGACCGAGCGGGCGTGATAGAAGGACTCTCGAAACTTGACACGCCGGAAAGCCTTGCGATGAAGGCTTTGGTGGAGAAGGTGAAGTAAAACGTTTCATAGCGCGCGGCCGCCCCCGGACTTGCGCTCGGCGGCCCCGTCAACCGACTAATTTAAGATGCAGAATCTTCTACCCGGTCGACTCTTCTTCTTCCGCAGGCGAGTATTCTGCCGCGGGGACGGTCGCGGTCACCGTGGTGCCATTTTCGTTCGAGGAGACCAGGAGCGAGCCGCCCAGTTGGAGCAAGCGTTCATTCATCCCGCGCAATCCGACGCCGAGTGACGCCACGCCGCCTTCGCCAGACCTTCCCTGGATTCCCGATGAAATTCCTTTTCCTGAGTCGCTCACCTCGAGAGTCACCATTCCGTTTTTCAGCTGAAGACGAATGTGCGCGGTCTGGCTTCCGGAATGACGATGCACATTGGTGAGGCTCTCTTGCAGAACTCGAAATAGCGCGAGTTCCAAATCCCGATCCATGCGCCCAAAGTCGTTGTCCACGTCAAAAGTGGCGCTGAGCCCGCTACGCGCAGAGAACCCCTCGAGATACCACCTTATTGCGGATTGCAAACCCATCTCATCCAGCATGGGAGGATACATCAGGTAGGAGATGGTTCGCAGTTCCTTCAGTGAGTCGTCCGCCAAGTGTAGGCATTCTGCAATTCCAGAACGCGTATCGGCATCGTTTGGCGCGGAGGAAGACGCCAACACATCAAGCCTAATCTTAAGGGCTACGAGGCTCTGGCCAAGACTGTCATGAAGATCTCTGCCGATGCGTCTTCGCTCTTCATCCTGAGAACGAAGGAGATGTTGGGACAAGTCGCGCAGCGACTTTTCTGAATTGCGTAAATGCGACTCTGCCTCCCGCCGTTGAACAACCTCCTCTTGCAAGGACCTCTCGAGTTGCATTCTTTCGGTGAAATCGCGAGTGACTTTTCCGAAGCCGATCAGTTTGCCGGAATCATCTCGAATGGCCGTGATGATGACATTTGCCCAGAACTTCGAACCATCCTTGCGCACACGCCAACCTTCGTCCTCGAATCGCCCTTCCTTTGCGGCAACCTGCAATTCCCATTGCGGCTTGCCGTTGCGCAAATCTTCTTCCGGGTAAAAGCAGGAAAAGTGTTTGCCTATAATTTCCGAGCTCTCATATCCTTTTATGCGTCTTGCGCCGCCGTTCCAGTTCTTGACGTGGCCCTCGGTGTCCAGCATGAAGATGGCATAGTCCTGGACCGCCTCTACGAGCAATCGGAACCGCTGTTCGCTATCCTGGACCGTGAGTTTGTTTTCGAGCACATGGACCTGTGAGTCCTGTTTGATGGCAGGCGGGCCCGGCGGGTCTAGCCAGACGCTGGAGTTGCCACTAGAAGTATTCACTTTTATCTTCATCGGGATGTGAGACCGGTCACGGGATAATGTCCGCGCGAGATGCCTCGCTGGGATGAACGAAATGTGTTCATTCTGCATTCCATACATACAAAAAAGAAGCATCGGTGGCAGTGGCAACATTGAGCCCTGCTTTCCGGGTCGCACGATTCAACGCGGACCGTACCTTCTCTTTACTCTCGGCTAATGCATCCAGCGGCACTTTGAGCGCAACCCCCCGCGGCGCCTGATGAAGATCGGAAAGAATCATGGTAACGATCTGCTTGTGTTTCCCGTTGCGGCCTTGAGGAACATCCGGCTGCGACATGGTTTTGAAGTTCATCGGAACTGAATTGGCCCGAGGCCCCATGAAGTCTCCTTTGCGAATCGATAACATTAAACTAACGTGACGTAATCGTACAATAGCCCTAATGATGTCTGCAACTATAAATTCGAGCCTTAAAACGACAGATGCGACGCCTTGCAGGAATAGTCTCTGCCTCCCGCTGAAAAGGCAGGAAAGTGACACAAAATCAACAATTTAGCCAAACTAAACATAAGTGCCCGCTGCCCAAAAGATATGTCCCGTATCAGTTCATGCCTGCTAAGGTTGGTTGGAGAAAGAAGGACTGGGATGAAAAAAGTACAAACATATTTCGAGCAGATTCCCGTCGAGGTCGCGAAGAAGATTGCGGAAGAAGAATTTGCCGAGAGGAATGCGATCAGTCATCGCGCGATCCCTCGAATCCTGGTCAAGAAAACCAGGTCGCAAATGGCACATGTGCGGTTGGGCCGGAGAAATGGAGCTTAAACATGAAAGATGCAAGTAAGCCTGAAATTGAGAGTGAGCTTCGATATCCGGAGTGGCAAAGACCTTTGCAAGAAGCATTGATGGAGTCGGACAAGGCCAAATTGAAGGCACGAGTGGAATCTGCGGAAGCCATTATTTTCGGCCGGCTGCAAGCCATATCCCATGACTCTAATCATCACGCCGAGCGGGACGCGGTTGAACACGCGCTGTCTCTGCTGCGCACGATCAAGAGGGATTCGCTCCAATTTCCTGACTGGAAAGTGAAGTAGTCAAAGGGATTCATCGACCAAACTGCGGGCTTTGCTGACGAGCACAGACAAATGCTCGGACTTCGAAACCAGGGCGGAAACGCCAGCGGACTGGGCTTCCCTCTTAGAGAACACATCGCTGTACCCACTGAATATGATCAGGGCAACGGCAGGCAACAGAGTTTTCAGAACTCGGGCCGCGGCGATCCCGTTCATTACCGGCATGGACAAATCCATCACGATCAAATCCGGGACCAATTTTTCGGCTATCTCAATGGCTTGTTGGCCATTTTCCGCCTCACCGCAAACTTCAAAATCAGGCTCTGCACTGAACGATTCGATGAGAGCGCGTCGGATTACAGCGTTGTCATCTACCAACAACACTCTTTTAGCCATCTGAGGGCACTCCCGTTCAAACAAATTCAAGACCGATGGCGCTATAACCGAAGCACCGTTGTAGATGCGTAAATGGCAGCTGCCGTTTTCTATAAACCCCAAATCACTGCGAAAATAATCGGCTACAGTGAGGTACGTAGAAAGGCCAGGGAATAGGTGCAGTAAACTCTCTGGCATGACAAATTCGCGTCTTAGAGGCCTGTTCTCGCCCCTCGCTATTTTTTTAGCCCTATGCGGCATTTCCGCGGCTCAAAAAGCAGCCATCACCTTCGACGATCTGCCGCGGAACGGCGACCTGCCTCCGGGCGTAACGCAAGCCGAGACGGCGAAGGTGGCTGTCGCCATTCTGAAAAAGAAGCATGTTCCTCCGGCGCATGGGTTTCTGAATGCGATTCGCCTTGAGGGCAGCCCTGATGGAGCGGAGGCACTGAAGATTTGGGCAGCTAGCGAACCGGTCGGAAACCATACTTACTCGCACATGGATCTGGAGAAAAGTACTCCTGAGGCGTGGGAACGCGACCTGGCGCAGGACGAGCCCACGCTCGAATTGCTGTCCCCGAAGGGGGATTGGCGCTGGCTGCGGTATCCATACCTGCATGAAGGAGACACGGTGGAGAAGCGGCGGGCGGTGCGGGATTACCTGAAGACGCATGGATACCGAATTGCCGAAGTGACTATCGACTGGGAAGACTATTTGTGGAATTTCGCCTATGCGCGCTGCGCGCCGAAGAACGATCAGAAAGCGATAGAGTGGCTGCACTCGAGTTATTTGAGTACGGCGTCGGAATTTATTGATCTGGCGCGGGCGCAATCTCAACTGCTGTTCGGGCGCGAAATTCACTATGTGTTATTGCTACATCTGGGCGCGTACACGAGCACAATTTTGCCGGAGGCCATTGATCTACTAAGCAAGAAAGGATTTCAGTTCGAGACGCTGGAGGAGGCGGAGAAGGATCCGGCGTACGAAAGCGACCCGGATGCGGGGATTAAGGATGGCGGAACGCTGCTGGACCAACTGATGCTGGTGAAAAAGATTCCCCTGCCGCCGCACGCGGAAAAGCCGTATGGGCAAGTGGAGCACATTTGCGAGTGAGGAGATAGTTGGACCCCACCCTTGCATAAAAAACGTGCAAAGATGGGGCACCCAGAGTTCTTAAGATTTAAGATGGCAAAAGCAGAAATCTCAGAACGGTCCGGCTTGCCGTGGTGCAAATCCCCCCTGTGGATTGTGGCTATTGCACTGTTCGTGCGTGTGGGATGGATTTTTCTAGCGCATACCTACCGTTTTAAAACTGCAAATGACAATTTTGGGTTCGGCTTTGAAATGGGGCGCATTGCGCGGTCTTTGGCTCAGGGCGGGGGGTTCGGCGATCCTTTCGACGGCATCACGGGGCCGACGGCGTGGGAGCCACCGGTCTATCCATTTCTGATGGCGGGAATATTTAAGGTTTTTGGAATTTACACGCGGGCGTCGGCGATGGTCATGCTGTGCCTGAGCAGTGTGTTTTCGGCACTGACTTGTGTGCCGATTTTTCTGATTGGCAAGCGCTGCTTCAATGAGAAAGTGGCTTTATGGAGCGCGTGGGCATGGGCGGTGCTGCCTCCAATTATTTTCTGGTGCACGCGCTGGGTTTGGGAAACAAGCTTGGCGGCATTGTTGCTCGCCGTCATTTTCTGGCTGACACTTCGTCTCGAAGACGAGGATGGTGGCGCGCCGTGGGCTGCGTGGGGGTTGCTGTGGGGAATCGCGGCACTGACTAACACTTCTCTACTGGGATTTTTGCCGGCGGCCGGGTTGTGGGCGTGGTGGCGGCGGACGAAGAAACGGAAACGGTCGTTCGGTGGCATCTTATTGGCCGTAGTGCTGTTTGCAGGATGCGTGGCACCGTGGACGGTGCGCAATGAGCGCAGGTTTGGCCAGTTCATTTTCGTCCGATCGAACTTTGGCGCGGAGTTGCGCCTGGGCAATGGGCCGGGCGCGAATGGCACGTGGATGGATTATGAGCATCCCACTAAGAACGCGGCGCAACTGGAGCGCTACCGGCAACTCGGCGAGATGGCATATGTGACTGAACGAAAAGGGGAAGCGCTGGAATTTATCCGCGAGGATTATGGCCGGTTCGCATGGCTGAGCCTGAAGCGCTTCGCGTATTATTGGGGTGGATTGCCTCAGCCAGGCAAGACACTCCTTCAAACTGTGCTTAAGAATGCCTGGCTGTTTGTGACTTCGCTCTTGAGTTTCTATGGATTGTGGTGCGCGTTGCGGAAGGGCAAAGCCGGAGTTTTTCTGTTTCTAGGGCTCGTTATTCTTTATCCTGTGATCTATTACGTCACGTTTGCGCATCCCCGGTACCGACATCCGATTGAGCCGGAACTGATTCTTCTGGCCGCCTACGGGCTAACATCGCACATAGAAAAGACGAGCGTCAACTCGAATTCATGATGCTTCCGCGCAGTTCCCTCAAGAAACCGCCCTTGTGCTGACGCCTTGCATGCTGTTCCGTTTAGCTCATTCCTGTCCAGACATGAGAACTCTATGCCCAAGTACGACTTATTAGGGAACTATCCCCCTCATAACTGCGTAACTTGCCACAGGGTTGTGGTGAAACAGCTTAAGAGGCGAACGCGCTCACAATTTCTGCGCTAGAGCGTCTAAGCCGTGACGCCACGGAGGAGCCATGAAAAAGCTGCGCTCGATCATTCTGCGGAACGTGATTTTGAC
>JBEKTR010000194.1:0-6899 GCA_049515835.1 Terriglobales bacterium | reverse complement strand
CCCGCTTTTTGCCAGCGCCTCATCGCTGATTGCCCATTATCGCGGGCTCTTGGATGCCCAGCGCACGGTGCCGGAGGAGTTGGCGAGAGTGACCGGGAGCACGAAGTCTTCGACTTCAGCGTCCAAAAAGAGCACTGGAAAAACGTCTTCACCGCCAAACCCTTGAATTTCAAGCAGTATGGCAGTTTGCATCTTAATCGGAGTTTCGCAATCTAACAGTCGGACAATCTTCTAACATTCGAGCTTATGGAAAACGCACGCAAGGTCGTAATTATCGGGTCCGGTTGCGCCGGGCATACAGCAGCCATTTATGCGGCGCGGGCCAATCTGAAACCGCTCGTAATTGAAGGGCATGAACCGGGCGGCCAATTGTCGCTGACCACATTGGTGGAAAACTTCCCTGGATTTCCTGAGGGAATTCAGGGCCCGCAACTCATCGATAACATGCGCAAGCAGGCCGAGCGCTTTGGCGCGGAATATCAGATGGGGCATCTTTCCAGTGCAGATTTGACGGAGCGTCCGTTTAAATTGCACTTGGGGCATCAGGTTATTCATACGAGTACGCTGATTATTGCAAGCGGAGCATCGGCGCGCTGGCTGGGATTGCCCAATGAGCAGGCGCTTATCGGCCATGGTGTGTCGTCGTGCGCAACCTGCGATGGCTTCTTCTTTTCAGGGAAGGAAATCGCCGTGATCGGGGGTGGCGACTCTGCGATGGAAGAGGCAATTTTCCTGACCCGTTTTGCCACTAAGGTGAGCTTAATTCACCGTCGCGATCAATTCCGCGCTTCTAAGATCATGCTTGAGCGGGCGCAGAAGAATGACAAAATCCAGTTCCTTCTTGATACGGTCGTGGAAGATGTGAATGACGTAACGAAAAAAGAAGTCACGGGACTCCATTTACGCAACTTGAAGACCGGCCAAGAGTATGACCTTCCTGTCAGCGCAATGTTTCTTGGCATTGGGCATGTTCCTAACGCCAAGATGTTCGGGGGGCAACTGGAAACCGATCAGGACGGATACCTGAAGACCCACGACTTCGTGCGTACGCGGGTGCCCGGAGTGTACGCTTGCGGCGACGTGCAGGATCGCCGCTTCCGTCAGGCCATAACGGCGGCCGGAAGCGGCTGCATGGCAGCGCTGGAAGTGGAGAAGTTCCTGGAAGAGCAGGAAGGCTAAGTTTGAACGAACGTTCGAAAGAGAGAGAAGGGTTGATGAGCGAGCAGCCGGGATGTACGCATTTAAGTTCGATCCACAAGGTGACCCCGAGCGGCAACGGTTGCAAGGAATGTCTCGAAATGGGAGATACGTGGGTTCACCTGCGCCTTTGTTTGGAATGCGGCCACGTCGGCTGCTGCGATTCTTCGAAGAACAAGCACGCCATCAAGCACTTTCACCACACGAAGCACCCGATTATGCAGTCTTTTGAGCACGGCGAAGACTGGCGCTGGTGCTACGTGGACGAGATTTTTCTCTAAGCTTTTCCAGTGGAATGACCAAAGTACTACGGCGAATTTGACTGTAGTTACCTGTTGTTCCGTCTAAAAATTCTCTAATTTCAAATCACTATGACACGCCGTAGAGCCACTTTGGCGTTTGTCCTGATGGTGGGAATTGCCTTTGGTTTTGTCGGTTCTGCCCTCGCCCAAGAGCAGGACACCAACGAATCATCCCGCAAAATTGTGGATCGCGTGATGCCGGTTTACCCGGATGTGGCGCGCCAGTTCAACGTCAAGGGTAGCGTTAAGCTCTCGGCGGTCGTGGCCAGCGATGGAACGGTCAAGTCCCTGAGCGTCAAAGGTGGACATCCGTTGCTCGTTGAGGCGGCGGAAACGGCAATTCGCAGATGGAAATATGCGCCGGCAAGCCACGAAACCACCGAGTCGATTGAAGTGAACTTCAATTCCAAGTAATGGTTGTCGCCCACTAGTCTGCTTTTTCGGGATCACCCAGCTTTCCACGCAATTGCGCCGGTTGTGATACAAGACTTAGTGGTCTTTCTTCGTCCTTATCTGAGCAAGTTTTTTCTCTTTGGGGCAAAGTCCTAAATGCTTCGATCTCTTTTTATTTCTCTATCCCAAAGTACGTCCTTGCGTGCGCTCGCTGAGAGTTCGGCAATTGGGCAGAAGTTCTCCAGTCGGTTTGTCGCCGGAACTCAGGTGGAAGATGCACTTCGTGCCACGCAAGCGGTGAATCAATCGGGGTTATCGGTTTCCGTGGACAATCTTGGCGAAAACGTCACCAATGTCGAAGAAGCCAAGCAGAGCGCGCAGCTTTACCACCAGATGCTGGACCAGATTGCCGTTCGCAAGCTCAATGCCAATGTCAGCTTGAAACTGACACACATGGGCCTGGATGTGGACGAAAAGCTGGCTTATGAGCTTGCGACCGGCCTGGTGCGGAAGGCAGCGTCCATGACGCCGAAGAATTTTGTGCGTGTGGATATGGAGGGATCTCCCTACACGCAGCGCACGCTGGATTTTGTTCACGAACTGCATCGCGTGCCGGGGAATCAGGGACGCGTGGGCGCGGTGATCCAGGCCTACATGAGACGTTCCGAGAGCGATGTCGAGAAGCTTTTGAACGAGCGTATCCGCATTCGCCTGTGCAAAGGCGCCTACAAAGAGCCCCCGGAGTTGGCCTTTCAGCCGAAGCCGGAAGTGGACGCCAACTATGTAAAGCTCATGAAGATCCTGATGAAAAGCGGGGTCTATCACGGGCTGGCAACACACGATGAAAAAATCATCCATCAGGCCAGAGAGTTTGCCATCAAGGAAAACATTCCGCGGGACGCCTTCGAGTTTCAGATGCTGTACGGCATTCGCCGTGATTTGCAGCAGAGTTTAGTACGCGATGGCTGGAAAATGCGAGTTTATATTCCTTTTGGAACGGAATGGTATCCCTACCTGATGCGGCGTTTGGCCGAGCGCCCCGCGAACGCGCTATTTATTGCGAAGAATTTATTCCGGTGACATTGGCCCAAGTTAGCCAAAGTGCGGCGAACCCCGGGGCACCGGGCGGTGTATGGAGGCGCGATTTAATTCGCCTAACCCCGCACAACGAAAACCGCGTTGTGTGGTCCACCTGTCCTGGATCACTAGAATTATGCCGGAATCAGGCCAACCTCCACCAGTTCGTGGCGAAGCGCAATGGGATCGGTAAACAGGATGCCATGCATGCCGAGGGCAACCGCAGCCTCGACGTTTGGTTTCAGATCGTCGATGTAAACAGCGTGAGCGGGATCGACAGCGTGATTGGCAAGGAGCAACTGGAAAATGCGCGGATCGGGCTTGAGCAGGCGCACTTCGCCGGAAAGCAAGATTCCTTGAAACCATCGCAAGAATTCGAATCGTCGTAGGAATATGGGAAAAGTTTCTGCGGACCAGTTACTCAGGGCATAGAGAGGAACTCCGCCAGCACGCAATTCCCCGAGGATCTCAACGGTGCCGTGGATGGGGCCAAGCACCATCTCTTCCTGACGCTCGATCCAGGCGTCAATCAGTGCGGCTTGTGAGGGGTGGTCCAGCTTCAGAGCAGCGCAGGCCTCGGCGAAACTTCGCCCCGCATCTTGTTGCGAGTTCCATGCTCGAGTGCAGACAGTGGTCAGGAAATGCTCCATGGCGGCGTCGTCTCCATGAAAAAGCTTGCGATAGAGATGACGGGGATCCCAGTCGATGAGTACGCCGCCGAGATCGAAGACGGCAATGGAGCGATGGATTGCCATGGGAGCAATTCTAGCTCGTCTCTTTGCGCTGACCCGGCGGGGTGGCCTCACATAAGTTCCGGCTCTTGCATGCAAGCGTCGGGCACTCATGTGGGCCATCCGCCCACCCTTTCGCAAAGAACACGACAAGACTAGGGCAGTCCTTTGATCGTTTCAAACCATGGAGTTTCGACTGCAAATTCTAATGATTCAACTTGCAGTTCGTCTCCATGTCCGTCTCGATTGCAGTAAAGCCAGATTCAGTCTGTTTTGGCGGAGGCAGGAACCCGCTCTCCACACCCTCTTGTCCGCTGCACTGATCAACGCGATAGACATTGAAGGGTTTCACCGCGCCCGAGATCTGCACGTAGAAGTACTGGCCTTCTGCGGCAGAATTATTCTGGCAAGGCTGGCTGCCGCACATGACACTGGTATTGCTGCACAACCAGCCGGCCACTGCGGTTTGCGGATAAGTAAATGTGGAGTCGGTCAGGCCGTCCACGATGCTCATCTGCTTCCAGGCGTTGTTTTGCGCAGTGGTGGTGTTTGAACTGCCATTGCAGGCGTTGATGCCAGACCAATTGTTGATGGCGGTAATGTCGCCACCGATATATTGCGGCGCATCGGGCCATCCGCCCTCGGGGGGATTACCCGTCTGGCAGTAGGTCTGGCTCTTGGGACAGACCGTGACGGAAGGCGTGTTGGGCACGACGCAACCTTTTTCGATATCGCTAAGCACCGGCCCTGACAGCAATTCCACGTTGTCGAGGTAGCCGTACGATCCGTATTCGGCCAGCGCATAGCCGATGGCTGCCGAGCCCGCGCTCGTGCCTTGGGCGCACATGCCTGCTGTGGCTAACTTCCCTTTCGGATAAATGTTTTTGTAGACGAAGTTCAAAACCGTAGCCGGTCGGCAACCGGCGTATTTAATATTCGATCCGGTGCCGTTGCCTGTGAGTTCCCAGGGGCTGTCCCATACGACCTGCACCACCTGATAACCATCGCTGACGTAGTCATTCGCAAAATCCGTTCCACCGGCGGTGGTATCGCCGGCTCCTCCGTTGAAGAAAACGACCGTCCCCTTGGAATTGCTTACAAGCACCTGGGCAAAGACGAAGCCGAGATTAACGTCGTTCGGACAGTTCTGCACGGTGGCCGAATAGCACAAGGCGCCGTTCGCAGAGCCGCTGGGGCACGGCGCACTCACTGGGGGGGTGACCGATCCCGGGGACAGCGGCGTATATGGCTGCTGAGCCTGAGCGGCGCCTAATCCCACGAGAAAGACGAACGCCGCGGCACTGACACTGATGATGATGAACATAACTGCCAGCCGGTATTTCATAAACTTGATTCTCCTTTTCGCTCTCCAGCTTTGATCGCGGCCAGGGTTCGATGACGGATATCGTCATTTCGCATTTCGCCGGACCGCGACGAAGCGGACAAGTTTACCGATATTAGGAGTGCGGATGGCCGGTGTCTTTCAGGAAATTGATGTTCTATCACGGGATTGATGTAATCCGTGGGCCTTGCGATATTCCCCCGGCGTCATTCCGATCATTCGCTTGAACACGGCAGCCATGTGGGCCTGGCTGCTAAAACCGGCACTCAGCGCCAAATCGGTCAAGGCCGCACCATCCTTTGAGGGATAGACGAGCCGCTCGGCCACAAATTCTATCCGCAGCTTCCGCAAGTATTCTCCAATCGTCATTCCATAGACGCGATGGAACTCGCGGGCCACATGCGACGGATGCACGCCCGCGACGGAGGCGATCTGGTTTAGAGAAACCGGATTGCAAAAAGAATCGTGAAGCAATGCTTTTACCTGACGCAGCCATGATGGCGAGCCGCGATCGGCATAAACTTTCTCTCGAAACCAGCGGCCCAGCAATTCGAGGAGCGCGCCTTCCATGATCAGATCGGAAAGAGCATCAGGGTTTTGGAATTCGCGATATAACTTCAGCGCCAGCCCCTCAAGGAAGCCTGCGGGCGCTATTCTCGGCATCTCGCCCGCGGAGGTCACAACGCCCAGCCGATCGTTGATCCATGAGGGATTAATGGCGGCAATGAAAACGCCGGCCCCGTGCGAACCGAAAACATTGGCGTGCGGTTCTCCGGCTGGCAGATAAAGCAGACTTCTCGAGCTAAGCAGGCTCTCCGCCGAACGCAGGGTCAGGGCGAAAGAACCGGTGAACGGAAACACAATCCAGGTGTCGTCGTGATAATGACGCTGGCGCAAGGCTCCGGGGCCGTAGTACGACTGCTTACAATCGATCCTGGGATGCGGGGTCGGATGCGGGAACTGAACGTGGGCGTGCGCCATGGTCAATTGTCCTCAATTGGGCTGTGAGTCTAGCCCACAATGCGCCGCCACGCAAGCGTGAGTGAACAATATATTATTGGAACGATCAGGCCGGCCGGGTGGCCCACCTTTACGTTCTTGGTAAAGGTGGGACTGCGAGGACGCGCGGAGTGCTGGCCTATCCAAATCTTCGGGCGTTTTCCCTCATGCATCTCCTCACTGAGGCTGCCCCATCATTTCGCGTTCCTTGCGAAAGGGCGGACTGAGGGGCGCGACTTCGAGCAGTGGGTGCCCCGCTCTTCGCGCAGTTTGCGAAGGGCCCACCACATAGGAAGGGTATGAGTTATGAGAAATCTGGACAATTATTTGAAGTTCCCTGGCGAGCTGGCGTGGTCCTCTCACCAGGGATGTGATGGAAGCGCCCTGTTAGCGCTTCGGACATCTTTGGGCACATCCTATTCCCGGCACAAAGAAGATGTCTGTTCAATATTGAACACCCCTTTAGAAACGCTCTCAATGAGTACGCAGAGTTGGGAGTTAGTTTCCCTGGCGAGAGTTCTCTTCTCCAGACAATCCAGGGACAGACGGATTGATCCTAGGTGAGTGCACCCCAAAATTGGGTAGTGTCTCAGTTTGAATTATTCGGTTAGCTGGCCCTTGAGCAAATCTGTCAAGTAATCGGACATGACGGAAACATCCAGATGTCCGTCATCCCACTTCGCGTCGGCTGCCTTGAGCGCAGCGTAATAAGGGTCTCGATCTTCTCGAATTCGCTCTGGAACGATCTTCTTGCCCGGAAGCACTCTTCCTTGCTTCATGCAAATGAGATAGTAGCAAGCGGCTCTGGCTGTCCTGCCGTTTCCTTCAACGAAAGGATGAATCCAATTAAGTCTCCAG
>JBEKTR010000193.1:0-6912 GCA_049515835.1 Terriglobales bacterium | reverse complement strand
ATTTTTCGTATCAACAGGGGTTTGTGAGCGGCACGAACCTAATGGTGGGATTCAACAATACTCACCAGACCACAAACGTCCCGTTTACTACGTTCACGCCCTTACTAAATTCAAACTTCCGCGCCCAAATCACGCAAAACTTGCTGCAAGGCTGGGGATTTCTTCCCAACAAGCGATTCATCACCTTCGCCAAGAACAACCGCGAGATTACCGACGTGGCGTTTCGTCTGCAGGTAATCACAACGGTCGATCAGATTGAAAACATTTATTGGAACCTGGTCTATGCTTACCAGAACGTAAAAGTGCAACAAGATGCACTGGAATTTGCGCAAAAGACGCTCTCGGACACCAAGAAGCAAGTTGATATCGGAACGCTTGCGCCGATTCAGGTGGTAGGAGCACAGAGCACGGTTGCCACCGACCAACAAGCGTTGACCGTGGCCCAGACGAATCTGGAATTGCAGCAGCTGTTGATGAAGAATGCGCTCAGCCGCACATTGGTTGACCCCCGATTGGCCGATGCTGAAGTGATTCCTACTTCCACCATGCAGCTCCCCGCGCAAGAGACCGTTGTGCCGACGCAAGATTTGGTTAACGATGCTTTGAGTCATCGGGCGGAACTGGCCGAATCCAGAATTGATCTGTCCAATCGCGAAATCAATAACAAGGCCGTGCGCAACGCGCAATTGCCGACCCTCGACTTATTCGCCTATTACGGAGGGAGCGGTATCGGTGGTGACATTAATCCCTGCGCGGTCGCGACCGCGCCCACTACGGCTTGCCCCAATCCTGGAGGCACTTTTGGAAGCGTCGTGCTGCCACCGCCGTTCGCCAACGGCGGCCCAGTCGGCTACGGCAGCACTTTGAACCAATTGGTTGACTCATCCGCGACCGACAAGGGGATCGGGTTAACGCTGAATATCCCGCTGCGCAACAGGGTGGCGCAAGCTAACCAAGTGCGTGCGGAACTAGAATTCCGGCAGGCACAGATGCGATTGCAGCAGCTAGAAAATCAAGTTCGCATTGAAGTTCGAAACGCTCAGTTTTCGGTACAGCAAAACCGCGCTAGCGTTGATTCGGCGCAGGCGGCAGCCGAGTTTGCCCATCAAACACTGGATGCCGAACAGAAAAAGCTTGCCTTGGGCGCATCAACCACCACGGCAGTCTTGCAAAACCAGTCTGCCTTTACCACTTCGGAATCCAACCTGGTATCTGCGATGGCGGCTTACGAAAAGTCGAAAGTCGAGCTTGATCGGGCGACCGGTCTATTGCTGGAGAACGCGGGCATTGTGCTCGATGACGCTGTTCGCGGGCAGGTAAGTCGCTTGCCGAACATTCCATATGTGCAACCGAGTCAGGATGTTCGTTCCGTTATGCCGACAACACAGCAACAACCGCAATAAGCTTCTAGTGGCCCGGAAACGGGCCACTCACGCCGTTTTTCACTAATTTTTCTAATCAATATCAAGTCTGACAAATCTTTACAAGCCTGCGCTTTACAATATCTTCGAGAGCGTCTTTATCTATAATTTCAGGGCGTGTTGCAGACTGCCCGAACTTTTTATTGTTAGAAAAATGCGTTTGATTACCCCCCAACTCTATCGGTTAGCCGTTCTAGGTCTCGCCTTGATTTTGTTTCCCTGGGCAAGCAGTTATGCACAAGATGTTGGCGAAGGAGTTAAGCCAGGGGACAAATCCATGCAATTTGAGGATTACTCCAAGCCACGATCACATTTTCCCAACCCTATCGCGCCATACGAACCGCGAGGTGTACCGCCGCCAAGCTTATCCAATTCGCAATGGATCAGTACATTAATCCGCGATGGCAAGCTTATGTTGTCTTTGAACGACGCCATTGCACTTACTTTGGAAAACAATTTAGATATTGGCATCGCGCGCTACAACTTGAACATTGCCGACACAGACGTGCTGCGCACGAAAGCCGGCGCAACCGTACTTGGCGTAAACGCCGGCGTCGTTCAGAACACACCGGGCGGTGGGGTTGGCGGCCTTAGCGGCGTTGTCGGATCAGGAACTGGAGGGACGAGCGTTGGAACGGCTGGCGCCGGATCGGGCACGAATGGCCTGGTGAGTTCGACGCTTGGCATAGGTTCGACCGTGTCGAGCTTCGATCCGATCTTGAACGGCACGCTGCAAATGGATAGGAACCACACATTGGCGACAAGTTATCAATCCGGCGTGCCGATTATCAATACGAATACGGGAACGGCAAATTTCAATTATCAACAAGGATTTCGCTGGGGCACGCTGGGTGCCGTTACATTCGACAACAGCCACATCACGAGCAACAACACCACTCCGTTACTAAGTCCGGAGGTAAGCTCAAATTTTCAGGTCAAGATTACTCAGCCTTTACTGCAAGGCTTCGGCTCCCTACCTAACACTCGATACATCGTCATTTCAGAAAACAATCGTAAAATCACCGACGTCGCTTTCCACCTCCAAGTCATCACCACGGTCGATCAGATTGAAAACCTTTACTGGAATCTTGTTTATGCCGTCGAAAACGTGAAAGTGGAGCAAGATTCCCTTGACTATGCGCAAACAATATTGAAGGACACGAAGACGCAAGTTAAATACGGTGTGGACCAGCCAATTCAAATCGCAAATGCGGAAGCTACAGCTGCGACGAATCAACAAGCTCTAATACTCGCTGAAACAAACCTGCGACTTCAAGAACTGTTGATGAAGAATGCAATTAGCCGCGTGTATTCGGATCCCATCCTGCGCGATGTCGAGGTCGTGCCAACGTCCACAATCCAAACGCCAACCGAAGACCATGAGCGTTCGACGGAAGATTTGGTGAAAGATGCGTTGGCCCACCGCGCCGAACTCGCAGAGTCTCAGATTGATCTAAGTACTCGGCAACTCAGCGGACAGGCCGTAGCCAATTCTCTGCTGCCTGTCATCAACGTATCGGGGTACTACGGCGGCTCTGGGCTTGGAGGAGATATCAACCCGAGGATTCCGATTTGTACGGGCACGGTGGTCAAGCGGTGCTTCGACCAAAAAACAGCGCCGCCTCCTTTTCAGAACGGCGGTCCGGTCAGCTATGCTGGAACTCTCAGTCAGCTCGTGGATTCCACGGCAACCGACAAAGGCGTCATCGCAAGCTTCGATACGGCCTTCCGAAACCGCGCAGCACAGGCAAATCAAGTCCGTTCAGAACTTGAATTGCGCCAGGCCCAAATACGACTGCAACAGTTGGAAAACCAGATTCGAATTGAAGTACTAAATGCCTTGTTTGACGTGCAACAAAATCGTGCCAGCGTAGCAGCGGCACAGCAGGCAGTCGAGCTAGCGAAACAAACGTTATATGCAGAGAAAAGAAGATTGGATGTCGGGGTTTCGGATCCCGATAATGTCTTACAGCAACACGCTGCTCTTGTAACAGCGCAATCCAATTTGCTTTCGGCGCAGGTCGCTTATGAGGAAGCACTTGTGGAACTCGGCCGCGCGACCGGATTGCTCCTGGAAAACAATGGCATTCTGATTTCGGACGCGCGCCAGGGGCGAGTCACGACGCCTCCGCAAGTCCCGGGAATTACGCAGTAAAAAATTATGCTTGCGGCATAGCCCGCCACGTGCCGACAGCTATCTCACCATCGCTAGCAATTGGACAGGTGTTCTTCCGCGATGTTGCTGCCGTACGAATGCGGTGATGATGGAACCGCTAGCGGAAGCCTTCTCAAGGTTCGCAACATTCTCGAGACGACAGACGCTATGTGCGAGAGCGTAGTGTCCTACGCTTTTCGTTCGGCTTGAATCGATGGTCGGCGTGTCGCTACCGATTGCAAGAATATCGCGCCCTTCGACGAGAAATTGCGCTGCATCCATGGAATAACCGGGAAAATTCCCGGCAGCATGCGGACTCAGCCCCGTGTGTGCGATCACTATGGCATTTGGCGGAACTTCGCCATGAGCCAATTCCCAGTCGGCAATATCTTCGACTGAAACCTGATGGCCGGGATCATTTCTCATTTCGGATTCGATGTCCAATACGACCAAAGGCGCAGTCAGCCGGTTTGCCGGGATCTGGTTGTCCGTCCGGGGGCCAAACGCATAGTTAGCGGGAGCTTCGAGAATCGTCGCTTCCGGGTCATGCGGCTGCAGTTCGGGGCGCGTGAGGTCAACAACTTTGCTAAATCCGTTCTCCGGTCGCGCCGCACTTGCGTGGCCCTTTGCGAAAAGATAAACCGCGAGAACCAAAACATAACCGATGGCGAAAGTGCGAAATTTAATGGGTGCGAACATATCTATAAGCAAATAACGTGAATTTTGATTTTGCTTCAGAGGCAGCGGTCCAAACAAGAAACTACAGGACATGTCCGGCAGGAATTAGGCAATCAAGTGGGAAAACCATGCCGCAATTGAGGCAGCAACGGCGGTACTAGCAAAATTCACGGCATCGTTGTTGAGCAGTTTGCGCCGTTCCAGAGACGCACCCAGAAAGCTGTCCGCTAGCATGCCGAGCATAGCGGCACCCAGCGCGACATAGGACCGCTTCGGGGATACGATTCCTGCCAATACACAGACGACGCAAACGACCGCAGCCGCCATCAACCCTCCCGCAGTTCCGCGACGGCTGATGCCACCGTCGGTTCCCGCTGGCACATGGTCCCAAGTAGTGATGAGCCGTGGCTCCCGCCTGCTGGTTTGGCCTAATTCGCTGGAAACGGTATCGGCTGCCGCTTCGGCCAATGCCGCCGACATGGCGAGAAGCCAGGCTTCATTGCCCTGCGAAAGGCGAAACCATCCGGCACAAATTGCCGCAACGCCTAAATTAGCGAGTACCTGCGAGGCCTTCCGGCCTTCCCCGGGTTCTGCGGTACCCAAGGTCTGTTTTCGTTGGTATCCGAAGCGGGTGGCTAGCCAGGTCAAGCAGAAAACGCTCAGCAGCACCAGAACGGCCGCCGGGCCTACGCCCGCAAACATAAGAAAACAAACAACCGCTCCCGCGATCGCGCCCGAAGTAGTCACACCTCGCGTCAAGCGCGCCAGTCCAGAAAACACCAGGGTGACTACAACCGCCGCGACCAAGTTCGACGAGCGAGCGAATTGCGCGATGTCAGCCAAATTTAGTTTCCCGGCTAGCGCTCCTGGGAACCAAGCATCTAACTACTGGCTATTGTGGCGCTCTGACTTAGAGCCCACGCCATAGTGCTTGAACTTTGGGTTCGGGGACGCATATTGGTGTCTCTTGCCGTTCTTGGTAGTCTAAACTCGTTTGCGTAGTGTGACTTAAGTGAATCTGAACGAAGTTTGATAGGTGCAGACATGGCAGCTTCAGTTTGGTCCGGATATCTGACGTTTGGCCTTATCTCCATGCCGGTGCGCTTATTTTCCGGCGCGCGCAGTTCGGGCATTTCTTTCAACATGCTGCACCGTAAAGACAAGTCACGGCTCAAGCAGCAGTATGTCTGCCTGAAGGATGGCGAAGTCGTGGATCGCAGCGACATCGTTAAAGGCTTCGAGTTTCGGAAAGACGAATATGTCGTCGTCGAACCGGAAGAAATCAAAAAGATTGAACCAAAAACAGCGAAGACGATGGAAATCCTGGAATTCGTCAAGGCGAGCGAAGTCGATCCGGTTTACTTCGAATCTTCCTACTACATGCTGCCGGAAGAAGCTGGCCGCCGTCCTTATGCCCTGCTGACCAAGGCGCTCGAAGAGAGCGAATATGTTGCCATCGCCAAACTTACCATGCACAACCGTGAATACACCGTATTTCTGCGGCCGCACTCCGGCGGCATGATGCTGCACACCATGTATTACGAAGAGGAAGTCAAGAGAGTCGAAGGTTTCGGAGCACCGGACGTCGAACTCAAAGCCGCGGAAGTAAAAGTTGCGCACCAGTTGATCGAAGCACTGGCGGCCGAATGGGACCCGGAAAAATATCACGACGACTTCCAGGAAAATCTGAAGAAGATGATTGAGGTCAAACTCGAAGGCGGCGAAATCGAAGAAGTCGAGAAGCCGAAGAAGTTAGCGCCCGTCGTGGATTTGATGTCCGCGCTGAAAGCCAGCCTCGCCGAGATGGAAGGAAAGAAGAAGCCGGCGGGCAAAGCCGCAGAAGCCGGCGCGGCGAAAAAGAGCAAGAGTCGGGGGTAATTTTAGGGCTTATTTCACTTCCAGCGGGAAGACGACGGTTCCCGGCTTTACGGAGGCCCCACCCAAGTACCGCTTGGGCGGGGCATATACGTAAAGCGATCATTCACTAGGCCGCCATTCTGGGGCGGATCTCGCCGCCTTCACGTCCCTGCCGTAAGCGGCGCACCGCGAGGCTGATCATTAGCCGTGTGGTTCCGGTCATAATCATGCTGATGCCGACAAGCGTTCCGATGACCCAAGCGGAACTTGAGGGCCAGTGCTTCCAGACCAGGCCACCGAGGATTAAGGTCACGATTCCATCGAGCAGCATCCATGTAGATCCGCTCACGCCGCGGCTTTGGAAATAGGCGACGATATCGAACACTCCCTCTGCGAGAAAAAAGAAGGCCAGGGCAAGGGTGAAACTGGCCAGTCCCATCAGGGGATGCGTCACAAAGTACAGGCCTACGATGAGATAGAGCACAGCGACGAGCAACTTCCAGGCAATGCTACCGGCTCCTTGTGACTGGAAGGCGTGAATGAACTGAAAGCCGCCACTGAGAGTGATAAGCCAAGCGACGATGATAACGACGCCCAGCGACGTTCCCAGCGGAAGCGCGATGGCCAGACAGCCAAATACGATGAGCAGAACTGCCCAGGTAATGGAGCGACCCGAACCGAGAGAGGTAAGTCCTTGTGTCATATTGAAGCGTCCTTTCGTACGCACAAAATAGGCCGCCATTCTACACCCCCGCGAGTCCCCTGCGAGCGGAAAGATTTCTGACGTTTGCAGCTGCATTT
>JBEKTR010000192.1:0-6913 GCA_049515835.1 Terriglobales bacterium | reverse complement strand
GCAGGGACGATTATTCCTGAAGAAATACAACTGCTCGGCAGCCATTCAAAAGAACGGCTCAGAGAGCGTGAAGATTTTCGCCTATCCGGGCTATCTGATTAGCGGCGAGATATCAAAGCTGGTCAACAAGGGCTACCAGCAGTTTCTGAAGACTTCGAAAACGGAAGTGCCAGCGACCGCCGACCACCTCAAAGCGTTGCAGCAATTTACCGAAGAATTAAAGGAAGGCCTTGGGCTGCCGAGTTTGTACAATGAGTCTCTGGGCACCGTGAGTGAGTCGTACCATTACGACCGCGTGAAAGATCGTGACGAAGCGCCGGCGGAACGCCCCAAGCGTCCTTGGGAAAAAGCGGGAGCAATGGCCGCGGCCGCAACAACGAAGAAATCCCGGGCATAACGGCAGCAGTAATTACGGCGGCACTGTTCTTTTGAACATGCCTTCTTTGTTCTTCCGAAATCATCCCTCAAGCCTTATGCTGAATCAGGAAAATGCCGGCTCCCGCCTGACGCCATGATTCCATATCGTCTCTATACTTTCTTTCTGGTGACGCTCGCCATCGTGCTTTTGACGTATCTTCTGCTGAAGCGCAAGCCTAAGACTGCCGAGGACAAGGAACGCGAGCGCCGCGCCTGGATTGATCAGTATGGCCGCATTACCGATGGAACGGTAATTGATGTGCAAGAAGTGCGTCTTGACGAACGCAAACCCGCGACAATGCTGATTTTTCAATACGACGTCGCTGGAGTTTCCTACGAGGCGTCACAGGACGTGACCTATCTCCGCCAGTGGATCAACCTGCACTCCTGCCGCCTCGGATTACCGACTTCCGTGCGCTACGACCCGCAGAATCCGGGGAATTCAATCGTCGTATCGGAACGGTGGATGGGATTGAGGCAGTAAAGACGGCCCAACTTGGAACCGGGCATCCAGACTCCGTTTGCTCTGACTTGCTCACGTTCTCCGCACTCCCGCGTCTGACACAACGGAGGCCTTGAGTTATGTCCATACGCAACGTCCGCTATGCGTTTTTCGCCATTCTCGCCCTGACCATCGCTGCCTCGGCACAAGACAGCCGCGATTATCACTGGAAGGGCACGCTTTCGCCTGAGAACGTCGTCTTCGTCAAGGACGTGAATGGCAATATCGAAGCTGACCTGGCTCCGGGCAATGAGGTCGAGGTCACTGCGGAGAAAAGCGGCGAACATGCAGACGAGGCGAAAATTCAGATGGTTCAGATGAAAGACGGCGTCATGTTCTGCGTGGTCTATCCCGGATGGTTCGACGATCAGTGCGAAGAGTCGCACTCACATCATCAACACGGCGAAGGTCCCAAAGTTCACTTCACCATTCACGTTCCCGAAAACCTGCGCTTCACCGGAGAGAACGTCAATGGCAGCGTCGTCGCCGAAAATATGGGGCGCTTCGTGAAGGCCACATCCGTCAATGGCAAAGTCCGCGTCTCGACAAAATCGTGGGCCGAGCTTTCATCCGTAAATGGCAGCCTCGAAGCGAAAATGGGCCGTGCCGACTGGCCAGGCACACTGAAGCTCGAAACCGTCAATGGTTCAATCTCTCTGGAGCTGCCGAACGACACTAATACCGATGTGAAGTTCGAGTCAGTCAACGGACGCTTGCGCACTGAATTCCCCATGAACGTGCAAGGCAGCGTTGACGCGCATTCGATCGAGGGCCAGATCGGCAGTGGCGGACGGGAGCTGAGACTTGAAACTGTCAACGGCAGCGCAGAAATCAGGCGCGGAGGGATGTAGTCAGAATCTCGCGGGCGGAATCCCCAGACCATGGCATGAAGAGTTCGAGGCCGACGCCTTCCCCGCGTGTTAAGGCTTTACTGTAAACACGAGAAAGTAATCCATTCCATCGCTTTTGACGAAATCGTCTTGTGAAAGCAGGACGTATCCCGCTTGTTCGGCCTCATGCACAACAATCTCTCGGGAGACACCGTGATTTTCTCCATTGCCATTGCGATCGATGACGCCGACCCTGGCGCCCGCGCGAAGCGCCGGTCGCAGCTTTTCGAGCAAAATTACCGGCTTCTCGACCTCGTGGTACGTCTTTAACAGCAAGACTGCGTCAACGGAATTCGCGGGCAGCAAGGGGTCATCGCTCTTGCTCAAGACGGCCTTAACATTGCGCAAACCTTCTTTGCGAGTGCGGCTCTGAATATAGCGAATAGCGTCCGGATTGATATCCACTGCATAAACCGTACCTGTTTCCGTAACCCGTTTCGCAGCGCGCACGGTGAACCATCCGCCGCCGGCTCCAATGTCGGCGACGATTTTGCCCGGGCTGATTCCAAGGATGTCCATCACGCGGTCAATGTGCAGCCGTTCATCGCGTCCTGGGGAATCGAAGATCGAGAGATCGCCGGCATAGGGTTTACTCGTCTTGCGTGGTTCGGCTTGCGTGGCCGCTGGACTCTGAGCGGTCGCATAGCCGAGAAACAGGCAGAAAAAGGATATGAATAAAATGCGGGGCTTCGACATTCGAGATTCTCCGAGAAGGGCTTTTTCAAGTTTAGACAGGTCAACGAGAGGTTGGAGAGCACCATCGCCCAAAGGTTTGCCGGAAATGAGACGTCTTGTACAATGAAGAACAAGCAGGCCCGTAGCTCAGCTGGTCCAGAGCGCTTCCTTGACACGGAAGAGGTCGATGGTTCGAATCCATTCGGGCCTACCATCGTTTTTGTCTTCCGCTCCTTCCGACCGATTATTTTTCCACGCGGCGACCGATAGCGAATAGCTTGTCGCACCAATCGGTCAGCGATCGGTCTCCCTATCTCGACAAAATATTATATTAGATATATTCTAAATTCTCATGGGCATCGCGGCGATTAAAGAGTCTTTGGAGGGCAGTGGTCTGCGCTGTACGCCGCAGCGTTACGCCGTGATGGCATTCTTGTTGGAATGCAATGAGCATCCCACGGCGGCCGAGATCTTCGAAGCCGTAAATCGCATGGATCCCCGATCCTCGAGAGCCACAACTTACAACAATTTGCGTGACTTGGTGCAGGCTGGGTTGGTACGGGAAGTGGCTGTGGAAGGCCGCGCCGCCCGGTTTGATGCAAAAGGCATGCGGCACCATCACTTTATCTGCGACCGATGCGGGAACGTTGAGGACTTGGAGTGGTTTGACGTGCCCCGACCGGCTTCGGGCGACCTTGGGAAGCGGACCCTTCGCGAATGCGAATTAATTTTCAGAGGACTCTGCACCAAGTGTTCGCAGCGTCGCTCTCATTAGGAGCTGAATCGATATTTGCTAAGCACCCGATTTGAAAATCGCGCCGGGTATTGAGTTGAGCGAACAGCTGTCTGATTCGCTCACAGACCATTACAGTTTTGAACTCATCAAAGGAAAAATACATGGAAAATCCGAAGCATATGGAAAACACACTCGCCTCTTCATCGGGGACCGTTTCTCCCGAAACCAAGAACAAAAGCACCCTACCCGAAGCGAAGTGCCCGTTCAATCACGGAGCTTCCGCTCCCACGAACCGCGACTGGTGGCCGAATCAGGTAAATCTGAACGTGTTGCACCAGCACTCTAGTCTGTCTGATCCGATGGGTGAGGAATTCGATTACGCCAAGGAATTTAAGAGTCTCGATCTGAACTCTGTGATCAAAGATCTGCATGCGCTCATGACGGATTCTCAGGATTGGTGGCCAGCGGACTTCGGCCACTACGGGGGACTGTTCATTCGTATGGCTTGGCACAGTGCCGGCACGTATCGCATCGGCGATGGCAGGGGAGGCGCCGGAGCTGGCCAGCAACGCTTCGCGCCGCTGAATAGCTGGCCGGACAATGTGAACCTCGACAAGGCGCGGCGGTTGCTGTGGCCCATCAAACAGAAATACGGCCGCAAAATCTCGTGGGCGGATTTAATGATTCTCGCGGGCAACGTCGCCCTGGAGTCCATGGGCTTCAAGACTTTTGGTTTCGGAGGCGGCCGCGCAGATGTGTGGGAGCCTGAAGAATTGAACTGGGGCCCCGAAGGGACTTGGCTCGCGGACGAACGCTATAGCGGCGACCGCGATCTTGCGAGTCCGCTTGCAGCCGTACAGATGGGTCTGATTTATGTGAATCCGGAAGGACCCAACGGTAAACCAGATCCCCTCGCCGCAGCCCGCGATATTCGCGAAACGTTCAAGCGAATGGCCATGAACGACGAAGAAACCGTTGCACTCATCGCCGGTGGGCATACGTTCGGCAAGACCCACGGCGCTGCCATTCCCGCAGATTATGTCGGCGCGGAGCCAGAAGGTGCGGAAATCGAACTGCAAGGTATTGGATGGAAAAATAAATTTGGTAAAGGTTGCGGCGCTGACACTATCGGCAGCGGATTGGAAGTCATCTGGACACAGACGCCGACGAAGTGGAGCAATAATTTCTTCGAGAACTTGTTCAAGTACGAATGGGAACTGACCAAGAGCCCGGCCGGTGCTCATCAGTGGACCCCGAAGAATGGCGCAGGTAACGGTACTGTGCCGGATGCGCACGATCCTTCAAAGCATCATGCGCCATCCATGCTGACCACGGACCTCTCATTGCGGTTTGATTCCGCTTACGAAAAAATCTCGCGGCGCTTCTACGAGCATCCGGATCAGTTTGCTGACGCGTTTGCCCGGGCATGGTTCAAGCTGACGCACCGCGACATGGGTCCGATCGTGCGTTATCTTGGGCCCCTCGTTCCTAAGGAAACACTGCCGTGGCAAGATCCAATTCCCGCGGTCAATCATCCGCTGATCAGCGAGCAGGAAATTTCAGTGCTAAAGGCGAAAATCCTGGCATCTGGCTTATCTGTGTCCCAGTTGGTTTCTACGGCTTGGGCCTCGGCGTCCACGTTCCGCGGTTCGGATAAGCGCGGCGGAGCAAACGGCGCGCGCATTCGGCTCTCGCCGCAAAAATTCTGGGAAGTTAACGAACCGACTGAACTAGCCAAAGTTTTGGAAAAGCTGGAAGCGATCCAGAAGGAGTTCAACGCTTCCGCATCTGGCGGAAAGAAACTATCGCTGGCGGACTTGATCATTCTTGGTGGCGACGCGGCAATCGAGAAAGGTGCGAAAGATGCCGGCGTCGATGTGAAGATTCCGTTCAAGCCGGGTCGCATGGACGCCTCACAAGAGCAGACGGACGTCGAATCCTTCGAGCCACTCGAACCGAGGGCTGACGGGTTTCGCAACTATCTCAGCGGGAAGCGTGGCCTTTCGGCCGAGGCGCTGCTTGTAGATAAGGCGCAATTGCTGAAGTTGACGGCACCCGAGATGACGGCGCTGGTCGGCGGCTTGCGTGTTTTGGGCGCAAACGCCGGCAACTCGAAGCATGGCGTTTTCACTAAGAAACCGGGCACATTGACCAACGACTTCTTCGTCAACTTGCTCGACATGAATACGCAATGGCAGCCAAATGGCTCCGACGGTGTGTACGAGGGGCGCGACCGAAAAACGAACCAGGTCAAGTGGACCGCTGCGCGGGTTGACTTGGTCTTTGGATCGCACTCACAGCTGCGTGCGTTCGCCGAAGTTTACGGGTCTTCGGATGCGAAGGAGAAGTTCGTGAAAGACTTCGCGGCGGCATGGAGCAAAGTAATGAACAACGATCGCTTCGACTTAGCTCAAGCTTAGAAGCGGTTTTCAAGTACGCGACCACTCGTTCGATTTGAAACGATGGCTCGAATCCCATTCGAGCCATCGTTTTATTTGGTGAACATATTGTCTGATACGTTTGTATGGTTCCTGAACCTGGCTTCCGACAAAAAACGCGTCCGGTGGCCCGCCGTGAACATCTAAGGCTATGAGTCCGCCGATAACTAGCAACCTAAGTTAAACTACAACCCTGACGAACGAATCATGCCGAAACCGATATTGCTCAGTGTTGATGACGATTCCGATGTATTGCGCACGATTGAGCGGGACTTACGCTCACAGTACGGCGCCACATATCGCGTAATTGGTAGCGACTCTCCGGCGGTCGCCCTCGACCTTTTGAAACAACTGAAGGTTCGCAACGACAATGTAGCTCTGCTGTTAGCAGACCAGCGCATGCCAGGGATGGATGGCGTAGAGTTTCTTCAGGAGGGCATGCGCATCTTCCCTGGAGCCAAGCGGGCGTTGTTGACTGCCTACGCAGATACGAACGCCGCGATAAGCGCCATCAACCAGGCGAACATCAATTACTTCTTTATGAAGCCCTGGGACCCGCCTGCGGAGCACCTTTATCCCCAACTGGATGACATGCTCGACGATTGGCAAGCGTCACATCATCCCTCTTTTGAGGGCATCCGCGTATTGGGAACGAGGTGGTCTCCGAAATCGTATGAGTTGCGGGATTTTCTTGCTCGCAATCATGTTCCCTACCAGTGGATTGACGTAGAAGCGTCCGCGAACGATCCAGAGACCAAGCGACTGGTGGAGGCTTTGGGGCCTGATGCGACGCAGCTTCCAGTGGTGCTTTTCCCCGACGGCACTAAATTGCTTGAAAGCGTGCCCACCGATGTCGCGCAAAAGGTCGGATTGCGCACGCGTGCGCAAACCGATTTTTACGACCTTGCGATTATTGGCGGAGGCCCTGCGGGTTTGGCTGCAGCCGTCTATGGCGCCTCCGAAGGTCTGCATACGGTAATGGTCGAAAGCGAGGCTCCGGGCGGACAGGCGGGTATGAGTTCGCGAATTGAGAACTACCTCGGATTCCCAATGGGGTTGAGCGGCGGCGATCTCGCGAGACGCGCAGTGGTGCAAGCGCAACGCTTCGGAGTCGAAATTCTGTCGCCCCAGGAAGCCGTCGCCGTACGTATCGAGGGACCGTACCGCATTATCAAGCTGGCCGACGGGAGCGAAATCTCCTGCCATGCCTTGATGATCGCGACGGGTGTGCAATGGCGCCGCCTGCTCGCAGAAG
>JBEKTR010000191.1:0-6915 GCA_049515835.1 Terriglobales bacterium | reverse complement strand
CTTGCACACTTGCCGCCAGGGTCTTCTTTTGATCTTGTGTAATGGCCGCGGGATCAGTTACGCCAATCTGTTTGTAAAATTTCGCAGAAAACGGCAATCCTCCAGCGAGACCGCGAGTAAAGTAGCTGAAATCGAGGCTCGGCAACGCGCTTTCCGAGCTGCGCATCAATTTCAGGAATAAAGATTTGTGCTCCGGCTCTCCTTCCAAACTGAGCCACTGCGTCTTGTGCTCTTCTTCGTGCGGATGAAACCCGACCAAGTCCGTTACGAGCGTGTAAATCCAGCCGATGGAGTGAGGAAAGGCAATTGTCTCGATAACGCGAATCTTGTTGCCCTCACCGACCGATAAGGTTCCGGACCTCCCATCGCCTTCCTCATCCAGTGTGAGAACGAGTGCCTTGTCATACGGCGAACAATAGAATGCTGATGCTGCATGGCAAAGATGATGATCGAGCGTAACCACCTTCTTGTCATCACCTACGCGCTTGCGCAAACGGCGTATGTGATTGAGTTGCTGCGCCGCCAGTCCGCTGTCATCAGCTTCGTAGTACGCGTTTGCGAGGGGTGAAAAAGCGGATTGCTTGGCACGCGCCCAGGATCGTCTCCGCCAGCCTTGCAGTGGGCGGCTGGCCACAGCAATGCTATCCAGATCTTTCCAGTCGAGCGAGGTATGTTCGAGGCAAGACTCGATGGCCGTAATGGGCATGCCGCGAGTGCGCGAGCGCAACAATTTTTGATCTTCGATGCCGGCCGCGACCTTGCCATCGCAAAAAAGTACGGCAGCCGGGTTCCGCTTGAACGACGACAATCCAAGAATGTTCATGTTGATTTCCAGTTCAAGAAGCGCGCGTGACGGGCTCCGCTTCGGCCTGCGGGGCGGCATTGCGCGATAGCGGGATCGGCTTCTTCGCCAATTTACGGTATTGTTTCAGCAGCCACATGGGTGCATAGCAATAAATACCCAGACGGAGACGGTCCCATGTCAGGATCCGCCTGTAATTCAAGGCATCCGCGAATCGTTGTCGCGCTGAAGGTTTTGTCGCGCCAGGCCTTAACGGCTCGCGAATCGTAGGCCAGACGCCTCGGAATTCGTCTTGCCAGAGCCGGATGTACGACTCAACCCTGTCCAGTTCTTCGCGAGACAACACTTCGTCACGATCTTCGAGTTTGCTGATGCGATCGCTCTTCACTTTCTCGTGATGAGCGGCATTCTCGATGGCGGAATGATCGCCGCCAGCCAACGAAGCAGTAGCAGGATCGAAAGGTAGATTCAAGAATTCCGACACACCCTGCATTACGCCGGTAGGGTCATTGACGAGTTCTTCGTAGGTGACCTGATGCACATGCGCTTTGCGGCGGACAAGTTCGTCATATTGTTGGCGAAGCAGGCGGCATCCGAAGAGCGCGCGCTCAAACATCCAGCGGCGCGCAAACCAGGAATAGTCGACTTTCCCGGCTCGGGACACACTGCGGCAAACATCTCGGGGGTCGCGCCAGATGACGATGAAGCGCGCGTCCGGGAACATGTCGTGCAGCATGTCCATCCGGTCGTAATAATTGGGGGATTTGCATCCCCAAATTGCGTTTGGCCCGGCGTAAGCGCGATATACGGTTTCTATCGCCGTTTTGAAATCTTTAATTCCGCTCGGGATTGAGTTGGGGTCGATGCCGTGGCGGCGCAGCGCGCCGCTCCAGAAATCCCAATGCTCAGTCCAGCGCGATTTCTGGCTGGCCGGAAAAAACAACGGACGGAATAGACCCAAATCGCCTTCATACATCAAAGCGATCTGTGGATGGCGATTGAGCAGACGATAAAACAACGAAGTTCCCGAACGCCACATTCCCACGACGAACAGCGGCCCACTGCCGATAGCAAATGAATCGGCTGCATCATTCGCCGGTGGCTGGGTCAGTTTTACTTGCGATGACGCTGTCATTTAGCCGGTCCACTCGTTTCTGCGACGGCTGTTGCCGGAGCGCACGCGGACTGATAGGCGGACGTCATACGGACAACTTGAGTCAAAGCCGTTCCAATCCGCGCATGACCGTTTGCAGTCGGGTGAACGTGATCCATGAATAGTGGTTTGCGATCCACTGACTTCCACGCGTCAATCATGTTCACAATGGGCACATTGTTTTTTCTGGCAAAATCAATCATGGCCTGCTGGTAGGGATGCAGTTCGGAAGACTGATCGTCGGAGCCGAGATCGAGGAGTACGACCGGAACCTGGTGCGCGACGGCGTCCTCGTAGGTTTCCTGTAATCCCGCGGTAAACTGCTCCACTGGATCATCGGGTTTGTCTTTCTGTGTGTCCCATGTGCCGTGGGTCATCAATTCTCGAAAACGGTAATAAGCCAAATCGCGAAGCACGCCTTCAATCAGGAAATCGTAAAGCGCGCTGTGGCGAAGCATGGACTTCATTTTCACGCCGCGGAGGATTTTCGCTTTAGCCGCGCCTTGCAGATGGACCATGTTTTCCATGCCAGTATTAAAGCTGTACGCCAGAACTACCAGGTCCGGTTGATAGCTGCTTTCGAGGACTGTTTTCAGGCGCTCGCGCACCAGGGAGTTAGGGTAGGCGTTAACGCCGGCATCAATGACCTGGAATTGTCTCCCGCAACCGGAGGTATTTAATTGCTGCTCGAGTACGGCGCTGTAAGTTGATCGATCGTTTACGCCCCAGCCCATAGTCACCGAATCGCCGAAGGTAAAAATGCGAAATTGATTCGGTTGTTTGGGGCCAATATCCGTAGGATAGCGATAACTCTCATCATTAATCGTGATGTGTTCTCCATTAATAGGAGTCCGTTTGTCGCGCCCAGCTTCGGGAACCCAAAGTAAACGGGCGTCGGGCTTATATTCCACAAAGTTGCCATAACCAAATAGACGAAGAACCAGCTCCAGCACGAGGCAAATGCCGACGAACCATGCCAGCCCGCGCCAGAAACCGCCTTTTCTTGTGCTCATGATTGCGATCTTCCCTGAGAGTAGGATTTACGGGATTGCGCCGGCTTCTCAACTGGACGGAGTGTGAGTAAGCCGGCAAGCGCTCAATAGCTTTTGTTTCTAAACCAATGCAGGTTGAGGAGCGACGCGTCCGTGCTTGCGCAGTTCGGCTTCAATCCAGGGGTACGTCTTTTTGAGACCTTCCCGAAGGAGAATCTTGGGTTCCCAACCGAGCGTCTTGCGAACGCGGCTGTTATCGCTGTTGCGACCACGAACGCCCTGCGGTCCGGTGAGGTTGTGGCGCTTGCGAATCTTCTTGCCTGCAATTTCCGCAACCAAATCGACGAGTCGGTTAATGGTGACAAGCTCGTCGGTGCCGAGGTTGAGTGCGTCGTAATAATTCGAGGCGATGATGCGAATCATGCCTTCGACGCAATCATCCACATACATGAACGATCGGGTCTGCTCGCCGTCGCCCCAGACGTCAATTTCGCCGCCGTCGGGCTGCAACGCCACTTTGCGGCACATTGCCGCAGGAGCTTTTTCTTTTCCGCCATCATAGGTCCCGAGGGGCCCATAGACGTTGTGGAAGCGCACGATATGTGTTTCAAACTTGTAGTCGTGCTGATAGTAACGGCACAATTCTTCGGTGTAGAGCTTTTCCCATCCATAACCCGGTTCGGGCTCGGCGGGAATCGCATCTTCTTCCTTTAGCGGAGTCACGTTCGGGTCAGTTTGTTTCCCATGCGGATAGACACAAGCGGAAGATGAATAGATCAGCTTGCCGACGGCGTTCTGCCGCGCCGCTTCCAGCATGTGGGCATTAATAAGAATATTATTGCGCGCGATGTCAGCATGGTTGCCGGTAATGTAGCCAATGCCGCCCATGTCGGCGGCGAGAGTAAAGACTTCATTGATTCCGCCGCGTGTCGCAAGAAGGCATTCGTCCCACTTGCGGAGGTCGCGGACCTCAAATTCGTCAGCCGGGGATGCTTCATACTCCGGCATCTTAATGTCCACACCCCGAACCCAGTGGCCTTCCTTCTTTAACCGAGTGACCAGGTGATGGCCGATAAAGCCCCCAGCACCCGTAACCAAAATCCGTTTGCGATTCATGACTAAGATTTCCTCCCCTTGGTTTTTGACCACTAACTCTTCGGTGTTGCGCTTGCTTTTCCAAAGACTTTCAGGCCGAGCAGTTCAAGCCCGACATTCCATACAAATTTTCCGCCATTGATGATGTACCTGCGCCACAAGCGTTTGGGTTCTGCCAAGAGGCGATAGAGCCATTCCAAGCCGTTCTCTCGCATGAAGCGCGGAGCCTGCGAGAGGGTTCCGGCGTTCAAATCAAACGCCGCGCCTACGCCGAGCATCACCGGCACCGAAATCTTGTCGCGATGTTCGTACATCCAACGCTCCTGCTTCGGAGTGCTGAGCCCGACCCAAACCACATCAGCTTGCGAGTCGGCAATCTGCTTCATGACCGCGGCATCCTCTTCAGTAGTAAGCGCACGAAATGGCGGACAATGAATTCCAACTACGTTGATCCCATACTTCTGGGCGGTCACTTCCGCCAGCTTTTCGGCCACCCCCGGCGCGCCTCCGTAAAAGAAGTGGCGATAGCGTCCGCTGGTTTGCTCGAAAAATGTAGCCATCAACTCCGGACCGTAAACGCGGCGTTTGAGCTTAAACCCGCGCCATCGGCCGAGCCAGACCAGGGGCATGCCGTCGGGAACTACCAAGTCCGCCGTCTGCAAAATCGACATGAAATAGCTGTCGTGCTGGGCTTCGCTCACGCCATGCATGCCAGTCACAGCGACATATTTTGGCGCCTGGCGTTCGGCAATCCAGTTCTCCAGAATCTCAATGACCTGAGGAATCTGGAGCGCATTCACACCCACCCCTAGGACTGGGAAACGGGTCAGTCCCCTGGGGTATTCGGCAATCAGCGCAGACTGTGATGTCAAGGTAGAGGTCATGCCCAGGTTTGTGCCATTCGCAGCCGAGCATTGGTCGTGGCCACTTTGCGGCGTCGTATCATCTCGGCGCAACCGAGAACCACAAAATAAAACAGAGGAGCGTGCCAGATGAGTTCGACGTTAAAGAATGAGTGCACGACAAGAACGGTCATGACGCCGAAAGACTCCATCGACAATTGCCGTTCCAGCGGCGAGCAGGAGACGTCACGACTGTACTTCAAGAGAAGATACCAACTCCAAATGATTGCAATGGCGAACAGCACAGTCCCGACGATCCCTGTGCCGACCAGCAGTTCGATGTAATCACTGTGGGTTGAACCGGTGTTGGCGTTCAAGCTTTTCATGACGGCAAATTTTCCGGCCGCATACGCCCCCAAACCGCCAATCGGATGCTCAACAAAATAGACCCAGGCAATCTTCCACCATTCGAGGCGGCCGCTAAGGCTGTCGAACGCGGCGTCGGTTTGGCCACGCTTGAGGAAGGTCTTGATCGCTGAGCTGAGTGCGGCAAACACTATGCCTGCCCCGGACAGACCGAAAATCACGGGTCCGGATAAGCCGCGCGAGATGATCAAGATCAAAACCAGCGCCGCCGCGAGACCACCGATGGTATTTCTCGTGTTGGCCGCCAACAGTGTCAGGAACCCAAATGCGAACACCATTAAATACCAGGAACGCTTAAAGGGAAATTTGGCCAAGGGCACGAGACGGGCAAACGCGACCACGCAGAGCAACGCTCCATATTCGCCGAGGGCGTTGTATCCGGTCAGCGGCCAAATACCTTTGAGGCGGCCGTCGTCAAGGACTTCACCCGGCCAAATTCCGATCTGGCACCAGCACCAGAAGGCTTCAATGGCATAAACCGTCCAGGTAAAATCGAGAAGCGTTTTATATTTTTCCGCATCCGTCGCAATGCAGAGAAGTGCTGAGATTACGGCGATGTCCAGCGTATATTCCATGGACTTGTAAATCGTCCAGGGCGGAAACACCGACCAGATGCTGGAGACCAGACAGAAGGCTGTGTAAAGCGTCAGAACTTTTGGCACGCCCGTAAACATGGAGCCGACCCAGGGTAGTTTGCGGGCGGCAAGAAGGAACAGTAGATAAAACCCGATGATGCCTTCGGGGCCGATCCGTAGCATGGCCCATCCGTCCACGGGTTGTTCGCGGAATTCGGCCAGGGCGCGAATACGAAACACCAGTGAGCTAACGTAAATTCCGTACCAAACCAAATGCCAACGGTTGAGACGAGGCCACAAGTAAGAGGCATTTTCACGAATGCCAGGCAGGGCGGCCGCTATCAGACCCATCCCGAGTACGCCGATAACGATGAAGAGCGCATTCCAGACGCCATACTTGAGGCTGGTCACCATTGAGATGACCAGGAACGTGCCGATGGTAATGGCGCAGAACACCGCTACTGCCCCGAGTTTGGTCTGCAATGGCCCAGTATGTGACGCTACCGGATCGCTATAGCTTCGTTCCATTTCCAGTTGTTTCATGATGTTGCTCCAGCTTCAGACTTCAAAATCCGTGCGCAGTTCTTGCTGATGAATTGCCAGAATCTCATTACGAGGGGCTTCCCGGTTTGCTTGCTCTTTGCTTGCTGCTCGCGCTCTTTGTGGCGGGCACTTCGCCCGTGGGTTGCGACACCATCTGACAAACCCTTTGCGCCATCATTTCTCCACCGAGTTGATGGCCGGCTTCATTCCAATGCCCCTGCCGGCTTCCGTGGAACCCGTGCAATTGCACATTGTGTTCCTGGGCATATTTCTGAAACTCCGGGGCCAGCGTCAGCACTGGAATGCCGTCATGTTCGCTGACTTGTTGAACCCGCTCATCGGGATAAAACAGATTGGCCACGCCCAGTCGTTTCTCCAACTGCTCCCGCGCCGTGGCGTCCGGATCCACTTGAATGCTGCTGCTCAAAGTCGTGACCAGCAATTTTGCATTGTGCGCCTTGACCTCATTGTTCATTTCGCCGATGAG
>JBEKTR010000190.1:0-6947 GCA_049515835.1 Terriglobales bacterium | reverse complement strand
GGTCGCGGTGACTTCGGCGAAACAATATAACGATCTAGAAGACGTGGTTGCGGCGAAGCGTGGTGAATATTCACTGATTGTGGTGCTGGATGGAATTGAAGATCCGCATAATCTGGGCGCGGTATTGCGAACGGCGGACGCGGCGGGAGCGGATGGGGCGGTGATTCCGGAGCGGCGGGCGGCCAGCGTAACTGCACTGGTCGCGAAAGCGTCGGCGGGCGCGAGCGAGCATTTGCCGATCGCCAAAGTCACGAATATTGCGCGCACGCTCGAAGACTTGAAAGCACAAAATATCTGGACAGTCGGGTTGGATGAGCGCGGGCCGAAGGCCTACGACGCATTGGACTACAACATGGATTGCGCGATCGTGCTGGGAGCGGAAGGCCGGGGTTTGCATGATTTGGTGGCGCGAAAGTGCGATTTTCTGGTTTCGATCCCGATGTTAGGCAAAGTCCCATCGCTCAATGTTTCAGTCGCCGCGGGCGTGATGCTGTATGAAATTGTGCGGCAGCGTGGAAAACGAAAGCCGTGAAGCGGTTCGTCATATTCTGTCTGGTCGTTTTCTTTTGGTCATCGGCGGCGTGGGCTGCGGTGGACCGCGAAGCGTTTACCTTCACCAACTACGATCTCTCTATTCGGATCGATCCGGAACAGCACCGGCTTTCGGCTCGGGGCAAAATCGCGCTGCGTAACGATTCTTCTTCTTCGCAAAAATATGTGACGCTGCAAGTTTCGTCGAGCCTGGCCTGGCAAGCGATCAAAGTGGATGGCAAGGGGGTCGAGTTCGTCACCGAAACTTATGCGTCAGACATTGATCACACGGGGGCGTTGAGTGAGGCGATTGTGAATTTGCCGACAGCGATAGCGCCGAAGGCCGCGGTTGAGATCGAAGTGGGCTATGACGGCGTTGTCGTGCAAGATGCGACACGCGTCACGCGGATCGGCGTGCCGGAAGCGTTAGCGAAGCATAGCGAATGGGACCAGATTGGCAAATCATTCACGGGGGTGCGGGGGATTGGATATGTGACGTGGTATCCGGTCGCAGTGGAGTCGGCGAGCTTGTCGGAAGGGCACGGCGTGGAAGATGCAGTTGGGCGCTGGAAGGTCAGAACGGCGGCAGCGACGATGACTACGACGTTTGAGTCCACGGATGGTGGCGCGGTTTATTTTAGTGGTACGGCTTCAGACGCCGCCCGGGACGTGGCCGGGACTGCGCGAGTTTTTTCTGCAATGCAGGGCACAAGCGCGCCGACGTTTGTGATGGCGAACTATCAGAAGCTCACGCCGGACGAACACTCCACTGTCTTTTTCTTTCCGGGACAGGAAGAAGGTGCCAAAACGTATAGCGATGCGCTGACCACGCTTGCGCCGATAGGAGCGGTTGGGGCGCCAGCGCGCGATCTGCATATCTTCGGGTTGCCTGACACGGATGCGTCCCCCTTTGTGACGGAGGGCATGTTGCTGACACCGCTCAAATCTCCTATTACGAACGATGCGATGTTGAATATTGTCTATGCCAAAGCATTTACGTCTGTAAGATCGCCGAGGCCGTGGATTCAGGATGGGCTGGCGCATTTTGCCCAAGTGATGTTTATTGAGCAGGAAGGAAATCCTACCGCTGCGCTCGATTATTTGCAATCGCATCAAGCGGCGCTGATTGCGGCGGAGAAGCAACCGGCGCAGGATGCCGAAGCGCGTTCACTCATCAATGTGTCCGATGGCTTGTATCTGCAAACCAAGGCGATGTGCGTCTGGTGGATGTTACGGGACATGCTTGATACCGATCCGCGCCTGGCGCTACTCAATTACAAATCGGCCGAAGACGTTGATCCCAAGTATTTGCAGCACACTCTCGAAAAAACGACTAAGCGCGATTTGGCCTGGTTTTTCGATGACTGGGTCTATCACGATCGAGGTCTGCCGGAATTTCGCGTGAGTTATGTGAACACCAGTGCGATGCCAAATGGCGGATATCTGGTCACTGTAACCGTTGAAAATCGCGGGGATGCGGGGGCCGAAGTTCCGCTCACATTGAAGATCGAGGGCGGCGAAATTAACAAGCGAATTGAAGTACGCGGTAAATCGAAAGCGACAATCCGGTTGCAGGCGGCGGCAAAGCCCTTCGAGGTTGTGGTGAACGATGGCAGCGTGCCCGAGAGCGACACGACCAACAATACTTACCCGGTCGTGGGTGCGAAATAGGAGGAGCAATGACGGAAGCGGAATTCAGGAAGCACTTGGCAGCAGCCGAAAAAAGTCCGAAGGAGATCGCGGCGGCGATTCTGGGATTGCCGGATGTCACGCTGCGCTATAAGCCATCCCCGGAGAAGTGGTGCATTTTGGAAATTCTCGCGCACCTGGCAGATATGGAAATTGTGCTTTCGTACCGAATTCGGCAGATGCTGGCGGATGAGAAGCCGGTGATTGCTCCGATTGATCAGGATGCGTGGGCGCGAAACCTGGGTTATATGGAATCGGCACCCGCGGAGTTGGTCGCGCTCTATGGGCTGAATCGGCATGCGACGCTCCAGTTGCTGCGCCGGATGAAGCCGGAAGATTTGAAGAAGTCGGCGTATCATCCGGAGTCGAAGCAGGATGCCACTGTCGCGGAGATGGTTGGACGTATCGGCGTGCATGGGGCGAACCATTTGGCGCAGATTGAGCGGCTGAAGAAAGAAGCGGGACGGAAAGCGAATTGACAGCCTTAGCAGGCGGAATTCGTGAATTGAATCAGCGCGTCGAGTTTTTTCAGTGCCGCGCCGGAATCAATAGATGCGGCGGCGATGGGCAGAGCGTCGACGAGATGATTGGCCATGCCGGCGGCGACCAACGCGGCGGACGCGTTCAGTAGCACGACATCGCGACTCGGATATTTTTGGCCATTTAGGACTTCACGAATAATTTCTGCATTGCCTTTGGCATCACCGCCAGAAATTTCGTGCAGGGAAGCGCGTTTCAAGCCGAACTCTTCGGGCGTTACTTCATATGTCCGCAAATTTCCGTCGCGCACTTCGGCAATTCGCGTGGGAGAAGAAATCGTAATCTCATCGAGACCATCCAATCCATGCACGACGAGGGCGCGTCGCAGGCCCAACATGCTGAGAGCTTCGGCGAGTTTCTCCACGAGATCAAGGGCATACACGCCCGCTACCTGAGCTGACGCGCCTGCTGGGTTAGTGAGCGGGCCAAGAAGATTGAAAACCGTCCGCAGGCGAAGCTCCTGGCGGGTACGCTGAACATGCCTCATGGCGGAATGCATGGCAGGCGCATAGAGAAAAGCGATGCCGACCTGCTCTAAGCAGGCGGCAATTTCCGTGGAAGGAAGCGCAATATTGACGCCTAAGGCCTCGATCACGTCCGCTGAGCCGCATTTGGAAGTGACACTACGGTTGCCGTGTTTGGCGATGCGGACTCCAGCGCCGGCCGCCACAAAAGCCGTCGCGGTGGAAATGTTAAACGTGCCACTGGCATCGCCGCCAGTGCCGCAGGTATCCACCAGCGCGTCGCGGTCGGTTCCGGCAGCGTTCAGCGCCGCGCTATCGGCAACGGGGAGCGGCGAGGCGGCGGCGCGGATGGCTTCGGCGAATCCGACGATCTCTTCGACGGTTTCACCCTTCATGCGGAGAGCAACCAGCAAAGCGGCGATTTGTGCCTCGGTGCATTGGCCTCCGAGGACTTCCGCCATTACGGTGCGCGCCTCGCTGCGGGTGAGCGATTCGCGTTGGCATGCGATACGGTCAAGAGCGTCGAGAATCATAAGTGGAGATCGCAGAATTCAGATTAGCACTCTTAAAAGCGAGATCTGATATCGAAGCGGGCTGAGCGCACGATTTTCCGCGCAGACCGCCCAAATCAGTCGGCGTCGGAAAAAGAGTTCGCTCATGGTGATAATTCTCTTAAATTGCCGTGCGGCGTTTGCCCTATATGCGGCGCTCCAGCTAAAATCATTAGTTCGCTGCGTGCTGTTGCAACCTGCCAGCAAGCGTCTTCCGAACAATTGATAGGCCGTATTTGGGTCAGGAATCATTATGAAAATTCATGAGTACCAGGCGAAGGGAATCCTGAAAAAGTATGGGGTTCCGGTGCCTCGGGGTGAGATGGTAGAGACGCGCGAGCAAGCGGTTGCTGCGGCACAGAATCTTTTCAACGCGGGCGCGTCCGGCGTGGTGGTCAAAGCGCAGATTCATGCGGGCGGGCGGGGTAAGGGCGGCGGGGTCAAGATCGCGAAGTCGGTGGAGGAAGCCGGTGAGCTCGCGGGCAAGATATTAGGGATGACGCTGGTCACGCACCAAACTGGACCTGAAGGAAAACTTGTCCAGCGCTTGCTGATTGAGGAAACGCTGCCGATTGAGAAGGAACTTTATCTCGGTATTGTGATTGATCGGGTTGAGGCGCGGCCGGTTTTTATGGCATCCGCGGCTGGCGGGATGGAAATTGAGCAGGTCGCGGAAGAAAATCCTGATGCAATTTTGAAGGAGTACATTCAGCCGGGCATGGGGTTGCAACCTTTTCAGGCGCGTAAGTTGGCTTTCGCGCTCGGCTTGAAACCCTCGCAAATCAATGACGCCGTTAAGTTGATGACGGGTTTGTACAAGGCATTCGAAGAGACAGATTCGTCGCTGATGGAGATTAATCCGTTTATTACATGCAGCGATGGGCGGCTGTTTGCGCTCGACGCGAAGATGACTTTCGATGACAACGCGATGTTCCGGCACGCCGACTTGAAGACACTGCGCGATGTGAGCGAAGAAGATCCGCTAGAAGTCGAAGCATCGAAATACAGCCTGAATTACATCAAGCTCGATGGAAATGTCGGGTGCATGGTGAATGGGGCCGGGTTGGCGATGGCGACCATGGACATCATTAAGTATGCAGGTGGCATGCCGGCGAACTTTCTCGACGTGGGTGGTGGCGCGAATGCAGAGCAAGTTACCCATGCATTCGAGATTTTGCTCAGCGACAAAAATGTGAAAGCGGTGCTGATCAATATTTTTGGTGGCATCCTGCGCGTGGATACGCTGGCGAATGGCGTGGTCGAAGCGGCGAAGAAAACTGGAATTCAATTGCCCATCGTGCTGCGACTCGAGGGAACGAATGTAGAACAAGGCCGTGAAATCCTGGCGAAGTCAGGATTTAATTTTATTGTCGCTGAAACCATGAAAGATGCGGCGGAGAAAGTGGTCGCCGCGGCGCGAGGCTAAGAAATCATGAGTGTTTTAGTAGATAAATCGACAAGAGTGATTGTGCAGGGCCTCACGGGCCGCGAAGGCACTTTTCACGCCAAAGCCTGCGCCGAATATGGCACCAAGATAGTTGGCGGAGTGACACCAGGTAAAGGTGGAACCACGCATGAAGGCTTCCCGGTTTTTAATTCCGTACAGGAAGCCGTGGACAAGACCGGGGCAGATTGCTCGATGATTTTTGTTCCGCCGCCATTTGCTGCGGACGCAATCATGGAAGCGGCCGACGCGGAAGTAGAATTGCTTGTCTGTATCACCGAAGGCATTCCGACGCTCGACATGGTCAAAGCGTGGGAATTTTTGCAGACACGACGGTCGCGATTGATCGGCCCGAACTGCCCAGGAATTATTTCGCCGGGAAAATGCAAGATTGGTATTATGCCCGGGCGAATTCACAAAGAAGGTTCGGTCGGCATTGTCTCCCGCTCGGGCACGTTGACGTACGAAGCGGTCTATCAATTGACGACGCGCGGAATCGGCCAGTCTACGGCGATTGGCATTGGCGGCGATCCGATCATCGGAACGAACTTCCTCGATGCCCTCGAGCTATTCAATAAAGATCCCCAAACCGAAGCCGTCATCATGATTGGCGAAATCGGCGGTAACGCAGAGGAATCCGCGGCCGAGTACGTGAAAAAATACATGAAGAAACCAGTGGTCGGATTCATCGCCGGTCAAACCGCGCCTCCGGGGCGCCGCATGGGTCACGCGGGCGCGATTATCTCGGGGGGCAAGGGAACGGCGGAAGAAAAGATTAAGGCTATGGAAGCGGCGGGAATTCGCGTAGCGAAGTCGCCGGCGACCATTGGAGAAACGTTGATGTCAGTGTTGGGAGCGACTGCGAAGGCTTAGTCTTTGCTATCGCGCCAACGTGTACCGCAAAAAAGAATTCAAATTTCATTCAAGGGAATCGAACAGAATTTATGACTCTACAACGCACTTTTACCATCATCAAGCCTGACGCCGTAAAGAAACATGCCGTCGGCGACATTATCGAGCAGTTTGAGAAAAACGGCTTCCGCATCATTGCCATGAAGATGCTGGAAATCTCCAAGCATCAAGCCGAGCAATTTTATGCGGTCCACGTAACCCGGCCATTCTTTTCTTCGCTGACCGATTTTATGTCGAGCGGCTCAATCGTGGCGCTGGCGCTCGAAAAAGAAAATGCAATTGCAGATTTGCGCAAACTGATGGGCGCGACAAATCCCGCGCAGGCCGAAGAGGGAACCATCCGCAAGAAGTGGGCAAGCAACATTGAGCACAACGCGATCCACGGCTCGGACGCCGAAGATACGGCGCGTTTTGAGCTGAGCTTCTTCTTTGCCGGCTATGAGCTCGTTGGCTAGAAGACTCCATGCCGCTGGTCCGATCACGATGTTGACCGGTCGTAGCGCAGACCAGAAGCGAAGCTCCGGAAGAACGTATCACCGACGCGTGGTCGACAGTGAGCGAGTCAAGCGGTGGCTGTGACGTCAACGGAGTATCAGAAGACGGCTCTGCGTCTGGGGGAAGATCGAGGGAAGCCAGGTAAGTAGTGACGAATGCGTATCCGTCAAGTCGCAGCACTGCTTGTGCCAGTTTTCCAGAGCGTTTTTCCTTTTTCTGTGGGTGAGAACCAGTAATGATGGAATAGATCCAATTTAACAGTCGCTAATGGTGCAACACTCTCATTGTTAGTATAGTCAGCTTTAACTAGGCCTTCCTCAA
>JBEKTR010000189.1:0-6985 GCA_049515835.1 Terriglobales bacterium | reverse complement strand
TGAGGTCATCAACAATGGGACTTGACAACGTTCCTTAAGACGAAACACACTTGCGTGTGTTTCGCGGCAGCCCCGCGTTTTCCGAATACGCCCGCCCGATTTCAACATGGCGAAATTAAACGGATGGCAAAGAATAGGGATTATCGCTTCAGTTGTCTGGATCCTTGGCACGGGCGCCCGTACATACGACTCAGAGATTGAGCGGGCCTCGTCGCTGATATACCTTTCGTGCGACAGCGCGGCGAAAGCGCCCCTTCCTAGCAAGCCACCGAACTCGCCCCCTGAGCCCGGTGCGGTTCCCGTGCCGCCCGGCGCTGTTGTCGCCGACGACTGCGAGCAAGCTAAGGAGTCGCTCGGCTTAGCGATCAAGAACGCCAAGCTGGATGCGGCGTTGGTTGCGCTCGTGCCGGTGCCTTTGGGCTGGGGCATTATTTACCTAGTTCTCTTTCTCGTGCGCTGGGTCAAGCGTGGGTTTGCGCGGCCCCTCCAGTAAAAGACCCTGCCGCCTGACCTGCCCTGGCCCAACACCACCCTCTCGCGTTAGCATCTAGAGTTGGCCTTATAACCAAGTTCTCGGGTATTCACCATGGCAATCAAGAAAAAATCCGGCAGCAAGGCATCGTCGAACGGAAATCGTCCCGTAGCGAAGGCTTCTTCAAACGGCAAGCAGACCTCAGGTCTACGGCAATATTCCATTCCCGACTATCGCCTCGAACATCCGAATTATTCCGTAGTGCAGGCGCGGCACGGCGGCGAAGTCCGCTATGAAGTGACTGGCGATCTCGACACGCCCGTGCCGCCGATTCGTGACTCGAAATATCTCGATAAAAAGCAGTGCATCGAAATTTACCGGTTCATGCTGCTCAACCGCCGCATGGAAACTGCCCTCGAAAATCTCTACAAGCAGGGCAAAGTCGTCGGCGGAGTTTATTTCGGACTCGGCCAGGAAGCCTGCTCTTGCGCCTCGGCCTTCGCGCTCGACAAAGACGATTGGTTCGCGCCCATGATTCGCAATCAGGGGTCGCTTTTGGTACGCGGCTTTCGTGCCAGCGACACGATGATGCAGTACATGGCGAAAGCCGGTTCGCCCACCAAAGGCCGCGACGGCACTTCGCACTTTGGCGACATCGAAAAACGAAACATGGTCTCGCCGATTTCGATGCTCGGGGATTTGATTCCAGTGATGTCCGGCGTGGCTCTGGGCGCGCGTCTCCAAGGACGCGACGTTGCCGTGCTCACTTACATCGGCGACGGCGGACAATCTACCGGCGTCACTTACGAAGGCATCAACTTCGCCGCCGTACAAAATCTTGGTCTCGTGCTCATTGTCGAAAGCAACGAATGGGCCTACTCCACTCCGTCGGAGATGCAGTTCAAATGCACCGACCTCGCCGAACGCGCTATTGGATACGGCATTCCCGGCGTCATCGTGGATGGCACCGACGCTTGCCAGGTCTATGATGCCACTCGCGAAGCCGTCGAGCGTGCCCATCGCGGCGAAGGCGCAACCATGATTGAAGCCAAAATGATGCGCATGAAAGGCCACGCCATCCACGACGCCGCAACCTATGTGCCCAAGCCGCTCTTCGATTTCTGGAAGCGCCGCGATCCGATCGCGAGGTTTGAGAATTATCTAGTCCGCGAGAAAAAATGGCTGACTGGCCAGCAAAATGCCGGCTTGATCGCTGAAGTTGAGCGGATTATAGAAGAAGAACGCGAGGTTGCCGTGAATTCTCCAATGCCCACCCCTGAGTCCGCTCTAGGCGGCGTTTATTGCGAAGACGGATGCCACGCCATCAAACCGAAATACGGCATGCCCAAAGTCCGAAAGGGATCAGGCAGCTTCAAGCAGACAGAAGCCGCAGTGCATTTGAAGTAATGCGACTATAAATCTGCATTCATAGCGCAATCATCGGTCAGAGAATTTATATGCCACAACTTACTTATCTCGAAGCAATCCGCCAGGGAATCTGGGAAGAAATGGAACGCGACCCTACGGTCTTTTGCCTCGGCGAAGACATCGGCATTTATGGCGGGGCGTTCAAGGTCACCGACGGTTTTATCAGCCGCTTCGGCGCCGAGCGCGTGATTGACACTCCTATCGCCGAGTCGGCCATCGTGGGCGCGGCGTTTGGTGCATCACTCACCGGCATGCGTCCCGTCGCCGAATTCCAGTTCATGGACTTCATTCCCTGTGCCATGAATCAAATTTCCAACATGGTCGCCAAGACGCACTACCTTTGGGGCGCGCCCGCGCCGCTCGTTCTCCGTGGACCCAGCGGCGGATACGTCCACGGTGGCCCGTTCCACTCGCAAAATCCCGAGATGTGGTTCGTCCACAATCCCGGCCTCAAAGTTATTTGCCCGGCTACTCCCTATGACGCCAAAGGCCTCATCAAAGCGGCCATTCGCGACAACAATCCCTGCATTTTCTTCGAGCACAAGTATCTTTATCGCCGCATCAAGGGCGAAGTGCCCGCCGAGGATTACGTCGTGCCCATCGGCAAGGCGAACATCGTGAGGGAGGGCCACGATCTCAGCATCATCACTTACGCCGCTATGGTACATAGTGCTTTGGAGGCTGCCGAGGTTCTGAAGAATGACGGAATTGAGATTGAAATCCTCGACCTGCGCACGGTTTCGCCGCTCGATCGCGAATCCATCGCCGCGACCGTTCACAAGACCAACAAAGTCATTATTCTGCACGAACACTCGCGCACCGGCGGACTGGCTGGCGAAATCGCCGCCATCATCAATGAAGAAGCCTTCGATTCCCTCGACGGCCCGATCGTTCGCATCACCGGACTTGACTCTGCCGTTCCTTTTTCGCCCCCGCAGGAGGAATTTTTTCTCCCTAAGGTGAGCGAAATCGTCGCAGAAGCGCGTAAGCTAAAAGCATACTGATATTGGTTTGAGACTCATGCGCAACTTTATTTTCGGCATCATTATCGTGTTCCTCGCCGTCATACTAGGTGGCCTCGCCGCCATCAACTTCGGATGGGTCCCGACGCGCGCGGATGCAACCCCGCCAGCCTGGGAAACGCGCATCGCCTCGAACGCGCTCGATGCTTCCATGGAGCGCCACGCCCCGCGCATCGCCAACCCCGTGCCTCCAACCGATGAAAATCTCATCGAGGGCATGAAGATTTACACCATGAACTGCGCTGTCTGTCACGGCACGCTCGACCTCAAGCCCAGCCCGCTCGAGCATTCTCTTTATCCGCCGCCGCCGCAATTGATTCTTATGCCGCCGGATGATCCTGAGTGGCACATCTACTACTCCGTTCGCACCGGGGTCCGCTACTCTGGCATGCCCGCTTGGAACAAGACTCTGAGCGATGATGAATTGTGGAAGGTCACCGCCTTCCTCACCCGCCTCGACAAACTTCCTCCCAATGTGCAGGATTACTGGAAGAAAGCTTTCGGCACTGGCCCGCTTCCCGCCGGAGCCGACGCCGGGCACGACTCGATGCAAATGAAATCAGACAAAGCCAAGCCTTCTGATAAACCTTAACCACATTGTCATTCCGAGCCGTTCGCAGCGATAGCGAGAACGCGGGAGGAATCCGCTCTTGCGAGCCTCATCCCTGCGTGCGGGCGCATCCAAGCAGCCTCTTATATAATAAAGAGTTACATTTCATCACGAAATTCTTACTGATTATTGCGGAAGGGAATTATGCCGACTGACATTGTCATGCCCCAAATGGGCGAATCCATCGTTGAGGGCACGATCACCAAATGGCTCAAGAAGCCTGGAGACAAAGTCCAACGCGACGAACCGCTCTTCGAAATCTCCACCGACAAGGTGGACGCCGAAATCCCCGCGCCCGCATCCGGCGTTTTGCAGGAAATTAAAGTCGCCGAAGGCACTACTGTCCAGGTAAATACGATTGTTGGCACTATCGCCGCCAACGGCGAAGCCGCTCCCGCGAAATCTGCCCCTGCTCCGGCCGCGCCAGCTAAAGCTGCTGCTCCCGCGACTCCGGCAAAAATCGAAGCTCCCGCGCCTGTCGCTGCGCCCACTCACCAGGAAGAAGCCGATTCCGACGACGAGCACGCCCGCTCATCCCCGCTCGTCCGCAAAATTGCTCGCGAGCACAACGTCAATCTCTCGCAAGTGAACGGTACAGGACTCGGCGGCCGAATTACCAAGCAAGACATTCAGGCGTTTATAGATCGTCCTAGCATGGACCGTCCTGCCGCAGCTTCCAGTGCGCCCAGCTATTCCGCGTCGGCTCCGCAAGCGGCTGCTCCGCGCCCACCCGCGCCAGCAGCTCAGTCAACCCCAGCGCCCGCGCCTTATCCCGGCGATGTTGTCCCCATGACCAACATGCGCAAGATCATCGCCCAGCGCATGATCGAGTCGCGCCGCACCAGCGCCCACGTTCACTGCATGTACGAAGTGGACTTCACCCGCATCGTCAATCTGCGCGCCAAGCACAAAAACGGGTTCGAGCAGCGTCACGGCGTTCGCCTCACCTTCATGCCGTTTTTCGTCCGCGCCGCCATCATCGCCTTGCAGCAGTTCCCCATCATCAACGCTTCCATCGAAGGTGACAGCATTCGCTATCACCGCTACATCAACGTCGGTATCGCCGTCGCCCTCGATTGGGGATTGATCGTTCCTGTCCTCAAAAACGCCGGCGACCTCAATTTCCTCGGGCTTCAGCGCGGCATCACCGATCTCGGCGAGCGTGCCCGAACCAAGAAGCTCAAGCCGGAAGACGTCGAAGGCTCAACCTTCACCGTCACCAACCCGGGCCAGTTCGGCGCGGTATTTGGATTGCCCATCATCAATCAGCCCAACTCCGCCATCATGGGCGTCGGCGGAATCACCAAGCAGCCGATGGTCCTGACTGACAAAGATGGGAACGATTCGATCGCCATTCGCAGCGTGGTGCATATGACGCTCGGCTACGACCATCGCTTGATTGACGGCGCTGTCGCCGACCAATTCATGGCGCTGGTGAAGAAGACGTTGGAAACTTACAGCGAAGAAATCGGATAATTCCTGCTCATGTAAAGACGAGTGTCCTCACCTGTCCGGTCGAGCGCAGCTCAACTGCGCTCACTTCACGCTCCAATGCCCGTGCCACGAGATCCCTGCGCTGATCGCAACCGTGATCACTGCATTCAGCAGTCGATCGTAAACTCCACGGCGAATATCGTTCCGCTCAAGCGTATCAATGCGCTGCTCCGCGATATTCATGCGCCCCGGTTGATTGTTGCCGATCAGCATTTCCATCCGCGTTTCCAGGCGCGCCAGTTTCTCCAGCACATCGCGTTGAAAATCGCCGTCAGCCACTCTCACGACGAGTTGTTTCGAAACGCTGCCCTCATTCATAACCAAGTCCTCATTCATTTATGTTGTCATCCTGAGCGAGCGCCGCTCTTGCGCGAGTCGAAGGATCTGGGCGGACCGCGCGAAACGTCGCGGACTATGCGACGCACGAATCGCGCGCTCGGTCCCGCATCCCGGTTTACATCGTCTCCCCCAAGGGATAATCCAGATGGAGGGCCGCGGAGTACCTCGAATATCTTGGCGGATTCGAAGCATCATACTGCTGCACAAAAAAATCCACCGTCCGCGCCAACCGCGGCAGCGTAAAGGTTTGCGAAGTAAAGCGGCCCAACAGATTCCGGTTGTTCCCCACTCCCCATCCTTCATCGCTCCACCTTAGTTCAAATCCGCCGCCGCTCGGCGCGGAAACACCCGCATCAATCGTCACCGTCGTCGAAGTCACCTGCGTAATCTGCGCCGCCGTCAAATCAGCGATATAAATATCGCCGATTTGAGTGTTTGCATAGCTCGTCACCTCGGGGAGGGCTGTCAAGCTCGATGTTTCAAATTCAAATGCCAGCGGCTTGGCCGCGTCCGTGGCAAACTGAATCACATATCGGCTGTGCTCTCCCGCCAAGTCCTCAACGGTAATTTGCACTTCGCGCACAATCGCCTCAAACGACACTCCGCGCGATGGAACATTGATGCTCATTGCATCTCCGGGCAACATATCTCCCACGCTTCCCGGTAAAAAGTCGCTCCAAGTCTCGTATTGCCCACTCCAGGCCGGATTGACAGCATCATCCAAAATTGCGAGCGCCGCATTCTCGCAATCTGCCGCCATTCGCGCGGGAGGAAGCTTCACCCGCCGCACGACTCCGTGGACTCCCGTGTCAACCCCTCGTTGCTGCGCCCCAATGCTCGCCGGATTCGTAATTCTCGCAATTGCGCGTCCTCGTCCACGATAATGAACTTCAATCTGCTGGTTCGCTGCCGGCACATATGCGGAGAAGAATTCCAGTTCAGTACTCGTGGTCACGCATTCCGCACCTTCAGACAAATCTCCAACCAACAATGTATTAAACGTCGCGCCGGGCAATGCACTCCGCACTTCTGTATCAATTGAATCAACCAATTCGGTGAACGCGATGGCACACTGCAAATTCGCCGCGTTGACCAATGCGTACGTGCAAAAGGCAGGTGCGTTTGCTATCTCTCCGTCAAAAAGCACAACCGAAGGCGCCACTTGCGATGCCGGATTCGACGGATCAATGTCATGGACTTCCAAAACTAAGCGGACATTCGCTGCAATCGGCGCGCCGCCATATCCCGCACCCGCGGGATGCATCGAGGAATGAAAAATCTGCTGCAACCGGTAAATCTCCTGCGAATACAATCGGGTCGTCATCACATAGTGATGCCCGGCAATCGTCGTTAGCGGCGTCCCGGCCGCCACACCATTCACCAACGCCTGAATATTGTTTTGCGTTCCGTTCGGCGTCACTTGAAACCCCGCCAGACATCCGCCAATCGAAACCGCTCCCGCATACAATCCGCCGATTACGGCCGATGAAGGCGCATTGAACACCACATCGCCGTGCTGCATCACCAGCGCTCCGCTCATTTCAATTTGCTCGACAAACTCAACCAGAGTGCCCCCGTCGCTTCCTGTCCCGCCGGCAATTTGCAAATTGCCGTTTACCA
>JBEKTR010000188.1:0-8000 GCA_049515835.1 Terriglobales bacterium | reverse complement strand
GTGGCTGGCAAGTTTTCGCATGAACGGTGACCGGAAGTCAGTATCTAAAAAAATATAGCGTTCACTCCCGAATTCGATATACTCTCCGTCCATAGCATGGTAAACCGTTTCAGTTCGGTCTTACTTGATGGAGACCGGATTGCTGGATTCTGGAAACAGAGTTCGACCTTGATTCATTGGCATCCACGTTTTTCAACCGAGCGAGGACATCCATGAAGCCTTCCCCACTTGTAAGCCGCGGTTTCACGACTCTTCTAGTTTTGCTTATCGGGATCAGCATTTTCATCCCGTGCGAGCGCGCGTCGGCACAGCAGGCCACTGCACAAATTACCGGAACGATCAAAGATCCGTCCGGGGCGGTTGTGGCGGGGGCCAAAGTTACACTGAAGAATTCGGGCACGAACACGGCCCATACGGTAACAACAGGGAAAGATGGCGCCTATCTTTTCACGCTTGTGCCCATTGGGACTTACGAAATTGAGATAGAAGCAGCGGGTTTTGCCAAGGCAGTGCAGACCAAGATTGCACTCGAGATTAACCAGAACGCCAAACTGGATGTCACGCTGCAAGTTGGTGCCAGCAACCAGGTCGTGGAAGTCAGTAGCGAAGTCAGCCAGGTGGACACGATCACCGCGACGCTCGGCAAAGTGGAAACCACGGAGCGAATTCTGGCCCTGCCGCTTGTTGAGCGCGACACTCTTCAGCTCGGCCTTCTGCAAGCTGGTGTGTTTCAGCCCGATCAGGATGACGGTTCGGGCAATCCCTATTCCGTGAGCGGACAGCGTTCCGAATCCATGACCTTCTTGATTGACGGCGCGGACAACAATGATTTCCTCGGCAACAACATCGTTGTGAATCCCAACCCTGACGCGGTCGCGGAATTCAAGATTCTTACCAACAATTACACCGCCGAATATGGCCGGACTTCGGGTGTTGATGCCAGCGATTATTTTCTACAGGAAGTCCCGGTGCTGCGCAGGAACATTTTTGGTGGAACCATCGGACTGCCCATCGTAAAAGACAAGATGTTTCTCTTCGCTTCTTATCAGGGAACGCGGCGCAGCGAAGGCCAGAACCCGGGGCCGATTTCCGTATTGAGCAATAATGAGCGCACGGGTAATTTCAGCGAATTGCTTACAGGTCAGATTGACCCCAATACGGGCTACGACACCGGGCAGTTATTCGATCCAAACACAGGAAATCCTTTCGCTAACAACCAGGTTCCAGTTGACCCCGTCATAGCAAGGTACATTGCAAATTATCTGCCGGTAGCGAATCGTCCGAACAATACTTTCATTTCCGATCCAGTCGCGTCGATTAACGACGACCAATATATTTTTCGTTATGACTACAACATTACGAATCGCGACGTACTCTCGGCGACTTACATTCTCGACAATGAATCCGACGCCTATCCTTTCGAAATCCTAAACGGCGCTTCGACCGGCGGCGACGTTCCCGTCGGGTCAGGATTTACGGATTCCACCCGAAACCAGAACCTAAATATCGCGTGGACGCGTACGATTACGCCGACATTGGTGAACGAATTGCGTTTTTCTACCAACCGTTCGGGAAGCTTGGCTGCAGTGCCGACAACCACGACTTCTCCGGCCGCGCTCGGTTTCACGAACGTCAATCCCGATGATCCCCTGGGCACGGCGCCGCCTCCGATTAACGTTACCGGTGCCTTCAATCTTGGTCCGACCCCCGGTGGACCGACACACTATCATGACAGCGTTTTCCAATACCAGGACACGATTTCGTGGACGAAGGGTCGCCACGATTTCAAATTTGGAGGCGACTTGCGGTGGGTGCGCGACAACTTTGATTTCGATTTTTACAACAACGGCAGTTATCTCTTCCAGGGTGACTACACTGGAAGCAATCTGGCGGATTTTGTCGGCGGCTACTTCTACAATTACTTTCAGTTTTCCAATGCCGTCTATGGTATTCGTACGCACTCACTCTATTTCTTCGGACAAGATGCGTGGAAGGTCACCAAGAACCTGACTTTCAATTACGGCCTGCGCTACGAGTACAACTCGCCCCAGACCGATCCGCATAATGAAATCATTGGCTGGTTCCCGGGGCAGCAGTCGACTGCATATCCGGGCGCGCCACCGAATTTTTTATATCCCGGCGATCCGGGAACGCCGAACAAGGGCCTGATCTACCCTGATCGGAACAATTTCGCGCCACGCTTTGGTTTTGCATGGGACATGCTGGGCAATGCCAAGCTGGTCATGCGCGGCGGCTTCGGCATCTTCTATGACATCGAAGATGGCGCTTTGAACCTGCAATTTGGCGGACAGCCGCCCTTCGGATATGCGGCCAATATCTATCCCGGAAGCTGGACACCTGATGCCAACGGTTCTTTTGTGGGTGATCCTTTTACCGCATCCGGCGCTGATAATCCGTTCCCGTTTGCAGGAAAGACCGGAACATTCTTCAATCCGAAGATTCCTTTTGCTTATGTCGTCAGTCCGCATTTCCGGACGCCTTACGCCGAGAACTTCAATTTTGGCTTCCAATATCAGCTTGCCAGAAACACCATGATTGAAGCGGTTTATGTGGGCAGCCTCGGAAGAAAGGCGATTCTATCCGGCGAAACAAACTTCCCAGCGTATGGCAACCTTTCCCAGCAATATCTGGCGGCGTTGGCAGCAGAGCCGGCAACCGGGATCAGTGCATACGATTCGCTCAATCCCGAGTGTGCGCGACCATTGGCGGCCTGCGATGTGAACGGTAACCCCACGGGCGCACAGGAAATTCTCACGAACTTTAGCGAAGCCACTTCTTCCAGCAACGAGTTCCAACTCACCGTGGACCAGCGTTTAAGTCATGGCGTGGAATTCCGCGTGGCCTATACCAACTCCAAGACGATTGATGATGCTTCGGGCTTTCGAGCGAGATCCTCCACACTGACAGACCCAACGAACCCTGAAGTTGATCGAGGACTGGCTGACTTCGATGCGCCGCAGCGTCTGGTTATCAGCCCAATCGTGCAATTGCCCTTCGATAAGCCCTTTCACAGCGGTTTCGCGCATGCCGTTTTGGGAGGATGGAGCCTGGCAACGATTGTCACGTTCCAATCAGGCAACCCATTCACTCTGTTTTCGGAGAATAATTCGAGCCAGCTAAACAGCTACCTCGATCGGCCTGACGTGGTGGGGCCGATCCAAAAATTCAGCAATCTCCGCCAGCAGCAGACTTTCTCTCCGAGCTCCGATGGCTTGCATGGTAGCTGTCTGGGCGGCACGGAAACGGGCATCTTCTTGTTTAATCCTACGAATGTGGTTTGCGCCACCGGAAATCCCACTGGATTGCCCGGCGATCCATTGGCGGTTGCCAACGGGGAACTGGTCCCAGGCGGTGTCCCTCTGTTTTCTCATGGCAACATGGGCCGTAACGTGTTGCGTGGGCCCGGCATAAACAACTGGGATTTTTCGCTGGCAAAAACTTTCAAGTTTACCGAGAGCAAGTCGCTCGAGTTCCGCTCGGAGTTCTTCAACGCGTTTAATCACGTGCAGTTCTATAGCCCGACGCTGCAAAGCGGAACGGAAGGCTTTAGCAGCCAGTTTGGTCAAATTACGAATGACCGCGGACCGCGCGTGATTCAGTTTGCGTTGAAGATCTACTTTTAGAAACTTACAGGGTTTCTGGCGAAGTGAACAAAGGCGAGTCGCTCATACGGAAGCGAGTGCGAACGTGCTCGGAGATCAAGGCGACGGCCTCACGATTGAGAACGGGATCGGCCTGCGTAAGATATTTCATCGCATCCACCAGGAGCCGCTGGCCATCCACATAGCGTGGATCTGACACTCGCTCGCGGGGCGTGCGTCCCAAACTGGGAACCACCGGGATGGTGAAGACCTTAGCCATTCAAGAGTGCTCTTTCCGTCATATGTCGGGCCTTGTGTATACAATCCCGCACGTCATTCAGATGAAGGTGCAGATGCGAATAAACCGAGTATAACGCCGCGACTCAGCTTTTTCAGCCTTTTTAATTGGCGACAAGTGCACACTCCAGAATTAGCGCTTATGCTTGCTGCGCAAGAAGGCCACGCCGAGCATACCGCCAGCACTCGATAACACCAGAAACATCAATAAGATAACGGCAAATCCGGTCGCCATGGCTAGTTGCATTCCGCCGGGAGTGCGCAGGTAATCGAACACAGGCTGCATTTGAGGATCGGGAGTTTTGGCTGCGGCTTCTTTTATGGACTCGAGGAGATTGGCTCGAATTTGGTCACCGGCATGAAAAACGAGCACCTGTACCGCAGTGAAAATCGAAAAAATGGCGAAACCGAGGACGCCGCTTAATGCGCCCAAGCGAGCTCCCGTGCCAGAGGTGAGGACATTTCGGCGCACTCGCCGACGGTAGAGAACCACGCAGAGCATTCCGCCGAAGACCATGCCGAGCGATAGGCCGGCAAGGGAAACTAGCATGAAGACGGCGGAAATGGCTCCGGCCGCAGCGGCGGCGGGAAGAGCGTGGGGCCATTCAATCCGGGTAGCGTCTGACAAGATCCGGGAAGCGGACTCCCCGGTGACGGGCTGTTCTGCTCCTCCCTCGACCATCACGCGAATTTGAGGAGCATTACATTGCGGACAAAATGCGGTTCCCTCTTCTACGCGGGCTCCGCATTGATGGCAGGCGTGATCCACTCAATTTGAAGTTACAGCACCCTGAGAGAAACACGCAAGGAACGGCCAGCGTGAAACGCAGTTAGCGTATGGTGCTACGCCTCTAAATATCGCCCTGTTTGCCGCGCAGCTTAACGTAAACGAGACTGAAATCTGTCCCTTTGGCTTGTGGCTCAACGGAAACGATATGCTGGTTGTTTTCCGTGCCTACTTTTAGCTCAAGGACATTGCCGGTATTGGGACTCTCGCAGCTGACGGGACCAGCTTTGTTGCTTTTATCATCGGAATGAACGTTAACGTTGTTGCCGTGCTTCTCGCTATGGCAATCGATAACGGTGCCGTATTTTTTCAGTTCGCTGCGGTAGTACGCTGTGATCTTGTCCGGCGAATCATCCGATGTGTATTCGGCTGCCACGACTTTCAGGCCGAATGCCTCGGTCGAGATGGAAAGATTTGCGCTGTCGTTGTCCTTGTCTTCAGACTTGGGCCTCAGCCGAGCGCCGGGATAGACGGAGAGCCCCGCATCGCGCACGTCCACGTCGTTTCCGACATGCAGATTGCCCACGGGAGTCTGAATGTCCACATTCTTGTCTTCGCCATTGGCGGCCTTTTCCGTATGGACGTCACAGGCCGGCAAGCTCAGCAAAGCCGCAGTGAAAATGAACACGCAAAGCAAGTTAATTGTGCGCATGAGAAATATCTCCTGAAGAAGTTTGGGCCGGGTGTTCGATACCCGCTCCACGAATTGCGATATTGGGAATCGTTACCGGCAAATGACCGCGAATCGGTATTTCGCCAAATAAAGCCTTAGCTGCAGCAACCTCGGATACCGAGGTGTTGGAAAACGCGCAGAGATAATTTTGCACGGCGGGAATATCCTGGGCTATGTAAGGTGAGCCCATCGCCACCACGACTGTTTTTGCGACACCGTGATAAAGAATGCGATGCAACAGATCGCCGCTGTCTTCAGATAGGTGAATGGCATTCCGATCAATCTGTGCCGTCGCGGAACTGGTGTTGTCCGGCATTTTGCCGGGCGTTGGCACGGCATACACTGCGGCGATTATGGCCTCAGCCTCATCCACGGCTTTGAGCACGTCAGGAGCAATCGCATTGGCGATGTGTGGGTCCACGTAAATCACATTGACATCCGGCACACGAGACCTGATTTGGCGTTCCAGCATACGCCCGGCGTCGGTGCGAATATCGTCCGTCATAATCACTACGACCAAATGATTACTCACCGTCTCCACATTCTGATACGGAAGCGTGGTCTTGGAGGTTCCATTCGATTTGAGCGGCAAAACTTTGCCATTGTCGCGGACAAGGGTCATAGCTTCATCCGCAACTTGTTGACCCACAGCGATATTCTCCGGCTTTCCGACCAGGGTCGAGATGGCGCCAATGTTTACAGTCCGAGACTTCTCTAATCCCATAGCCGCCTTTGCTTCCAATAACTTAAGCACTGAAGCATTCAGCCGCGCTATGGGAATTTCCCCGGATCGCACTGCCGCGAGCATGGCGCGATAAGAGGCCTCCAGATCGGCGGGGATGAGCAACAAGTCGTTTCCTGCCTTGAATGCATCGACGGCCTCGCGGCCGATATTGTCAGCGTAGAGCCTGGTGAGTCCGGCCATGTCGAGCGCGTCGGTGACGATAATTCCTTTGAATTGCAGGTGATCTTTGAGTAATCCCGTAACGATGCTGGGCGAGGTTGTGGCAACGCGATTGGGATCGGCATCGAGTGCTGGCACCGTCACATGCGCGACCATAACTGCATCGGTTCCGGCGGCGATCGCTTGCTCAAAGGGTGGGAGTTCGATGGCATCGAGACGTGCGTTGTCGGCCGTAACTTGTGACAGGCTGAGATGCGAGTCGGTTGCAGTGTCGCCATGCCCCGGAAAATGCTTAGCGGTGGTCATCATGCCAGCGGAGTGGGCGCCGCGAATGTAAGCAGCGACCATGTCGCCAACTTCTTTGGGATCTTCGCCGAACGACCGCGTATTAATAATCGGATTGGCAGGATTGGAGTTGACGTCGGCATCGGGGAAAAAATTCCAATGAATCCCAATGGCACGAGCTTCTTCGCCGGTAATGCGTCCGAAGGCTTCGGCAAGGCTGGGATCGCCCGCTGCACCGAAGGCCATGGCGTGGGGAAATTCACTGGCGCCGATGATGCGCATGGTTAGGCCGCGCTCAAAATCCGCCGCCATGAGTAAAGGCAGTGGCGAATCCTTCTGCAATCGATTCAATAGTTCGGCTGCTTCGTAAGGCTGGGTACGATAAAGAAATGGCGGTTCCCAGCGCACGGTCATGGCGAATCCGCCGACGTGATACGTGCGCATCTGATCGCGCAATTGAAGATAATCGGGGCTGTCCACGTTCAGAAACGCTGCGCGGCACCAGATCATAAAAACCTGGCCGACTTTTTCTTCCAAAGTCATCTTGCGCAGTGTGCGCGCAGCCCATTTCTTGCCGGGTGGGTCGAGATGAAGACTCTTAGGCGCAGTTCTTTGGTCCGAACCTGCGGCCACAACCGCCATGCTCATTAGCGTCAGCAGGGCTCGAGTGAAAAACATACGGAATGACGATACCAGAGGCAATGCTTAGATGGATTGACGAATGAGAGTCAATGCTTTCTGTTGGATATTTAGATCGTCGCCGAAACCGATCAACCAGTGCACGTCGGGTTCGCGCCGGAACCAGGTCATCTGCCGCTTCGCATAATTACGATGAGCTTGTTGTGCAGCTTGAATGACTGAAGGCAACTCCGATTCACCGTGCAGCAGTTGCATGGCCTGCTTATATCCGAGCGATTGCAGCGGTGTGGCACGGGCGCCGTATTTTTCATGGAGATGCCTTGTTTCTTCGGCCAATCCATTGTCGAACATTCCTTGTGCGCGCCGGTTGATGCGCCCGTAAAGCGTTGCGCGATTAGGATTTAATCCGATGCGAAGAATGCGAAATCCGGTTAACGGCTCGCGCCCTTTTTTCCACATCTCTGTCATCGACTTGGGCGCCGACAGTGAAACTTCGATGGCACGAATCAGCTTTGGCACGTCGTTCGCGTGAATTTTTCCGGCCGCATCGGGATCCAGCTTTTGCAATATGCGATGGAGGTATGCAGATCCTTTCGCGGCAGCCTGCTCTCGCAATCTCTCCCGCAATTCTTCTGACCGCTGCGGCCCAGCGAACAAGCCGTCGAGCAATGCTCGAAGATACAATCCTGTTCCGCCGACCACAATCGGCAACCGCCCTCGCGCCGCGATCTCCCGTAGAACTTCCCGGGCCTGCCGCGCATATTCTCCTGCCGTCATGGAACCGGTCGCATCGACGCTATCGAAAAGGTGGTG
>JBEKTR010000187.1:0-7129 GCA_049515835.1 Terriglobales bacterium | reverse complement strand
TTCCGCACGATCGCGTTGGAACGAAGCCGCGATACATGAAGCATTTGGGATTTTATGGATACCGCAAGGCGGCGCTCGAAAAGTTTTGTGCGTGGCCGGAGTCGGCGCTGGAGCGGAACGAGCGGCTGGAGCAGTTGCGATTCTTGGAACACGGGATTGCGATTTATGCGGGAGAGACACCGTTCGATACGGTCGGCGTGGACACGGAAGAAGATGTGAAGAGGGTGGAGAGAATACTGCGGCAGAACCCCTGAAGAAAGCGCGTAGTACGCTGTAGAGCTTCGCGCTGCCAGACGGCTGAGGGCGGCGCCGCCTTCACATGGTTTACCTACACGGTCTTTTGTTCCCAAGCGAGTGCGGCTTCGACGCGACGAGAGATGGCCGGATGGGAGTGGAAGAGAATTTCGACCAGGCGCGAAGGTGTGCGCTCGGCGAGGTTTTGTCCGGCGAGTTTGTTCATTGAAGAAATAAACGGTTCGACGCTGGCGATGGACTCGAAGGCGTAACGGTCCGCCTGGCGCTCGTTGTAGCGCGAATAAGCGTTGAGGGCGGGCATGAGCAAAAAGCCGAGTATGGTGAAGACCAACGCCAGAAGCGGCAAGTTAGCGAAGTCGGACAGGCTCTCGAACATATGGAGACGCTCGGCGGCGTAGTGCAGGGCGAAGTTGGCGGCCCAGAATCCGACCAAGGAAGTGAGGGCCTGCATGCCGATGCTTTTGAGAATGTGTTTGTGTACATGGTGGCCGAGTTCGTGGGCGAGCACGGCCTCGATTTCCTCATGGGAATAGTTGTCCAATAAAGTGTCGGCGAGGATAATGCGGCGGGTGCTGCCGAGTCCGGCGAGAGCGGCGTTGGCTTTTTTGGTTTTTTCGGAGAGACGCCAGCGGTAGACGCCGCGGACGCGGGTTCCGGCGCGCTCGCCGAGGACGATGAGACGGCGTTTGAGATCTTCGTCTTCGAGGGGCTCGAATTTGTAGAAGATGGGAAACAGAATGACGGGCGCGAGTTGGGCCATGAGGACGAACAATCCCATGAAGACAGCCCAAGCGATGAGCCACCAGTGCTCGGGATACTGGCGCAAAATGAAGTAAAGCACCTCGATGGCGATCCCGCCGAGTAGAATGCCGAGCAGAAAGCCTTTTAACTCGTCAAGCAGCCAGGGACGAAGCCTTTGGTTGGAGAGCTGGAATTTATGCTCGAGGCGGAAGCCGTAATAGTCGAGGCCAAAGCTAAGGATCTTGCTGATGGCCAAGAGCATCACGAGATACAAGAAAACGGCCAGTGAATAGTTTTGAAAGCCGGCGCGATAAGAGAGATCGCGTAGCGTCCCGGTCCAGCCAGTGACGAGTAGGACGATGAGTAGGGCTAGGCCCAACGCGAAGTCGGCGATGCCCAACCAGCGCTGAATGCGATTATAGCGGGCTGCGCCCGGCGAATCCGCGGGAGTGGGGGCCGTTCCCATTGTTGCGTTTATTATGACCCATGCAGCGTCGCGAAAGCGAGGTTATGACAGAATCAGTTGGGCGCTTCGCGTGAAGAATTCGCAACTCACACTACGGAAAGCAGTTGCTGCCGATGTACCAATCTTGCGGGCATTGATTGAAAAGAGTGTACGCGAATTGCAAGCCGAGGACTACGCGGCACGGCAACTGGAACTGGCGCTGTTGAAAGTTTATGGCGTGGACAGTCAATTGATTGAAGACGGGACGTACTTTGTGGTGGAGGCGGAGGAATTGGTCGTCGCGTGTGGAGGATGGAGCAAGCGCAAGACTTTGTATGGCGGAGATGTTTGGGCGGGGCGGGAGGATTCTCTGCTTGATCCGAAGAAAGACGCTGCGAAGATCCGGGCATTCTTTGTGCACCCGGAGTGGGTGAGGCGGGGAATTGGCGGAATGATTCTGGAGGCATGTGAGAGCGCGGCGAAGGCGGCGGGATTCCGGCGACTGGAAATGGGAGCGACGCTGACGGGTGTCGAGTTTTACCGGGTGAAAGGGTATGCGGAGTTGGAGAAGTTAGCAGTGCCATTGGGGGATGGCGAAGAGTTGCCGATTGTGAGGATGGCAAAAGAGATATGAGAGTGGATGCAGATCCCTCGGCCCGCTGGAGAAAACGCGGTCCTTCGGGATGACATAATTGTTTGATCCTTACCAGGCGTTGACGAATTTTTCTGCGCTGGTGAGAATCTCGCTGACCAACTCCGGCGAGGCCGCCTCGACATAGATACGCAATAGCGGTTCGGTGCCAGAGGCGCGAAAGAGAACCCAGGGTTCCGCGCCATTGTTCGGTTGAGGCGCGTCGAGATAGAACTTGATTCCGTCGAGATTGGCTTTTCTCTTCACGGCATATATGCCGAGGTGCGTCATGGATTCCGCTGAGGCTCGGCGAATCGCGGCCTGCTTGATATCTTCGGAGATATGAAGGTCGCTCCGGCCGTAATAGTGGGGGCCGAATTCACGCTGCAAGTCGGCGACGAGTTGACCGAGGGGCTTGCCTTCTTGCGCCATCACGTTGGCAAGCAGGAGCGAATTCAGAATGCCGTCGCGTTCCGGCAGGAAGCGGCCATATCCGACGCCGCCGGATTCTTCGCCGCCGATCACGATTTCATGTTCCATCATGAGGTCGGCGATGTATTTGAAGCCGATGGGGCATTCGTACAGCTTGCGGCCGTTCTTGGCGGCGATGCGATCGATCATGCCAGTGGTGTTGAAAGCCCGGACGACATCGCCCGGCCACTTTTTCCGTTCGACGGCCCAGCGCAAGAGAATTGAAATAATTTTGTGTGAATCAACGAATGCGCCGTCTTCGCTGACCGCTCCGATGCGGTCGGCGTCGCCGTCGGTGGCGAAACCCGCTTGACAATTTTCTTTCACGACAGTTTCTTGCAGCAGCGCGATGTGGGGCTGAATGGGCTCGGGATTGATGCCGGGGAATAAAGGATTTAATTCCTGGCGGATCGCAATGTGTTGAATATTGTGATCGGTGAAAATTTGCGTGAGCACGCCGCGTCCGGCACCGTACATGCAATCGATGGCGAACTTGAAGTTGGCTTTGGCAATGAGGTCGAGATCTGCAAAGCTGCAAATGGCTTTGATGTACGCCTGCTTTAGATCAACTTCTTCGACGGGGACTGCATTGCCGGTTGATTTTGTGGGTGGACCATCTTTGAGCTCGTCTTCAATGGCTTTCATGATGGCGGGAGTGGCTGACCCGCCGAATTTTCCTTTGAACTTCACTCCATTCCAGTTCCAGGGGTTGTGGCTGGAGGTGATGACGACTCCGCCAGCTGCGCCTTGGTGCTTGACCGCGTGGGAGATGGCCGGCGTGGGGGTGCTGTCGTTCGCGAGCTTCACGGGAATTCCGTTCGAGGCGAGGATTTCTGCGGCGATGCGAGCGGCATACGCTGACGCAAAGCGCGTGTCGTAGCCGACGATGACGCCGTGTTTGGGGTTCTCGTGTTTATTGACATAGCCTGCGATGGCTGCGACCACACGGCGGACATTGTCGAAAGTGAAGTCGTCGGCGATGATGGCTCGCCATCCGTCGGTGCCGAATTTTATAGGTTGGGCCATGATGAAATTGCTTAAACAAGCCGGTGGAATTTTTTCTCGTCGAGATACTTCACGATCTTTCCCACGTCTTGCGCACGGGCACGAGTGGTAATTAGCAGTGCGTCTCCGGTTTCGACAACCACAAGATCGCTCACTCCAACCGCGGCGACAAATTTGCCCGGCGCGTAAATGTAGTTACCTTGAGCGTTCAGCGTAAACGTGGCGGCGCTCGAAATCACATTGTCGTTTTCGTGAGGCCTCTTCGCGGCATGGTGTTCGTGCAGGGCGGTCCAGGAGCCGAGGTCGTTCCAGCCAAAATCGGCGGGCAGACAGTATAAGTTCGATTTGCCGATGCCTTTGGCGGAACGAGGCTCGAGCACGGCGTAATCCACGCTGATGTTCTCGCACTTGGGATAAAGCTTATTAAATGTTGCCGCAAATTTCTTCGTCCCGAAGCTGGCAGCGATTTTCTCCAAAATCGTAGCCGTGCTGGGCAGATGCTCGCGAAGCGCATTGGCCAGCGTTTTCGCGCTCCACAGAAACATGCCGCTATTCCAAAAATAATTGCCTGCTTGAATAAAGGCGGTGGCGCGTTCGGCATCGGGCTTTTCAGTGAAGCGGCGAACGAGAAATGTTCCGTCCCGTTGACTTGCTGGTTCCACTTCAATGTAGCCGTAGCCGGTTTCAGCGCGATTAGGCTGAATGCCGAGGACGACAATGTTTTCCCCTGCCGCTGCAATGGCAATGCCCCGGCGAATAGTCTCGCGATAGTGTTCCGCGTGCGCGATAACGTGATCGGAGGGGAACAAGCCGAGGACCGCGGCGGGATGAGCGCGTTCCAGCAGAAATGCCGCGAGGCCGATGGCAGGAGCAGTATTTCGGGCGGCTGGTTCGGCGAGAATGTTCTTTTTATCGAGTTTAGGGACTTGTCGTGCAATTTCCGCGTGCAGATGTTGGTTGGTAATAACCATGAAATTCTTCGCGGGGGCGAGCGCAAGCAGGCGAGCAACGGTTTGCTGCATCATCGTCTGCTTGCCGTCGAGGGCAAGCAGTTGCTTGGCGCGCTTCTTGCGACTCAGCGGCCAGAATCGCGTGCCGCGGCCTCCGGCGAGAATCACGGGGTGAAAGTCGGGTTTGGACATTGATTTCTATTAAAGCACGCGGATTTCTATTACATCATGCGAAGCAGATTCGTGCCCGCATTCTTGCCGCTACGCGGCCGCGAATGGCTCGGAACGACAGGTCGGAGAGTCACATTCTGGTGGCTGGCTCAGGCAAGGCTGCTCCCGGCACATATGCTTTCAAGAATTCGACGGTCCATTGCGGGCGGACGGAAAATTCTTTCAGCGAAGCAGGAATCACGACGGCATCGCCTTTGGTCAGGGTGACGGGTTCCCTGCCGGGGGATTCAATCAGGGCGCAACCTTCGACGGCGACAAGGATTTGCGCGGAAGACTTTCCGGAGTCGTCATTCGTCTCAAAAGTTTGCGGGTATACATCTTTCATTTCGAACAAATCCACAACAAAGTAGGGAGCGGCAATCAGCGAGGAACGGCGGTTGCGGCCTTCTTCTTTGGGCGCCGGTCGAAGCACTTTGCCAGCGAGCGTTTTTTCTTTGATGGCGGCAATACCAAGCTCGAGATGAAGCTCGCGGGGACGTCCGTAATCATAAAGACGATAAGTCGTGTCGGATTGCTGCTGCGTCTCTACGATGACTGAGCCTGGACCCAGCGTGTGCACCGTGCCGCCGGTGACGTAAATCATTTCGCCTTGAAAGACGTTGATCCAGTTGAGCAACTCTTCGGCACGGTTCTCGTGGATGGATTGAGCAAATTGCTCTCGGGTAACCCCGGGTTTGAGTCCAAGGCCGATCTTCGCACCCGACTTCGCATGGGCGACGTACCAACATTCAGTCTTGCCATTGGGCTCGCCTATGGCGCGAGCGCCTTCGTCGTCCGGGTGAACTTGCACGGACAACTTCTCTGCGGGAAACAGGAATTTTAGAAGCAAAGGAAAGCGATGCTGATCGGCTGGTGCGTCGCCGACGAGTTCTGGGCCCAGTTCTTTACTGAGTTCCGCTAGAGTCTTCGCTTTGAAAGCGCCATTCGCGACTTTGCCGTTGTCGCCAGTCAGCCAGGACTCGCCGATTTTTTGATCGAAATGATGATTGGGATAAATCGGAGCAAGATCGGTGGTTCCCCAGGGACGGGGATCAAACATCGGCGCCATGAGTAGCGGATAAAGTTGCGGCATGAACTATCTTGCGTTCATCTGACGACTCTTCGGCTGACGTCCAAAACTTAAAGAGAAGCTAGAAAGTTTTTCATGCGCTCCAACCCGCGGTCGAGCTCCTTGACCGACGTAGCGTATGACACACGGATATGCTCGCGGGTTCCGAAGCCCTCGCCGGGAACCGTTGCGACATGCGCCTCGCGGAGCAATTTTCCGGCAAGGTCCGAAGCCGTTTTCACTCCCCCGCGACCGAGAAATGCAGAAATATTCGGATAAGCGTAGAACGCGCCTTCGGGCAGTGTGCACTTCACGCCGGGAATGGAACGCAGGCCGTTCACTACGTGATCGCGAAGCTGGATGTATTCCTTGCGCATGTCCGCGACGCATTGTTGCGGGCCACTCAGCGCCGCGACTGCGGCTTTCTGCACAATAGAAGTTGGGTTCGAGGTGGATTGACTTTGCAACTTTTGCATGGCGCTCGTAACCGCGGCAGGAGCGAGGGCATAGCCGAGACGCCATCCAGTCATGGCGTAGGTCTTCGAGAGCGAACCAAGAATCACCATGTGCTCACGGTATTCGTTGAGCGAACCGACGGAAAATTGCTGGCTAGTATAGTTAAGATAGACGTAACACTCGTCGGATAGAACCCAGATGCCGCGTTGGGCAGCCAGTTTCACCACGGCGTTCAGATCGGCGGGAGACATGACTGCGCCCGAGGGATTAGAAGGCGAATTGAGAATGACCACTTTGGTTCGCGGAGTGATCAAACGCTCGATCATCGACGAGGTGATTCGGAAATCTTGAGATTCGTCGGTCTCTAGCAGTACACAATGGCCGCCAGCATACCGGATGATGTCTTTGAACGAAACCCAGTAGGGAACGGGCAAAATCACTTCATCGCCGTGATCCACCAAAACCTGGATGGCGTTGAAGAGAGCGTGCTTGCCGCCAACCGATGCGATGACTTCTTCGCGGCGATAGGTTGAGCCGAAGTCTTCGGCGTGGCGCTTGGCGATGGCATCCCGCAATTCCATGGTGCCGCCGACCGCGGTATACTTCGTGAAGTTCGCGTTAATCGCCGCGATGGCCGCGTCTTTGATGTGCTGCGGAGTGGAGAAATGCGGCTCACCCGCGCCGAAATCGACGACGTCGATGCCCTGCTGTCGCAATTTGTCGGCCTCGGCTACCACGGCCATGGTGGCGCTCGGTTCGATTCGGTTGATGCGCTCGGTTAGTTTGACGGCGGGAACGGCTTCGGTCACTGGAGTCATTTTCTTTTCCCTGTTCTTTTTTCGGTCCTGCCTTTGGTCTTGCCCGGTCGTTCTTCGCGCGGGGACCTGGCATTTCTT
>JBEKTR010000186.1:0-7284 GCA_049515835.1 Terriglobales bacterium | reverse complement strand
AAATGGACTGGACCCGGCGAAGTGTACTTTAAGGTACGGACCAACATCATCGCCCCGCGAAATTTCGAAGCGACAGCAGACCAGGGCACGCTAGCTGTGCGCTACGTAGTGCAGCCCAAAGATGCAACCCGCAGCATTTTACGGATTGACGCTGTTTACGTCGAAAATGACCGCCGTACGATCCATCCTTCCAACGGTACGGTCGAGACCAGTGAATTCCACGACATCCAGGATCATGTGGACGCAATTCAACAAAGAAAGAAACAAGCGATCGAAGGCGAAAAATCGCGTGAAGAAGAGATTGCTCACCGTGCAATGGAACGTGATCAGCAAAGAGAAGCTGATAATGTCGCGGTCGCTGAAAGCTCCACTCAAGGCCTTGAACAGCGGGTCCAAAGCTTGCGGCAACAATTGGAGCGCTCGGTCAAGGGATCGAACGTGCAGCTAAAATCTGCGCCTTACCAGACCGCGGCCAGCCTTAAAGTCCTTAATCCTGGGACGCAAGTGGTCATATTAATCGTCACGCCTTATTGGTACGGAATCGAGACAGAGGATGGCTTGCATGGATGGCTCCATCGCGAACAGTTAGGGCCGATTCAATGACCGTGGGCCGGAATCAGAAGCGACCGATACTACTTCCGCTGCTAGGCATTGTTCTCGGCGTTTTACTGGCGCAGGCGCAAAATGCGAACGAACGTTCGTTCGGAAATCCCAAACCCGAAATAGAGAAAGCTCTTAAGAGTTTGCAGCCGATATCGGGCCGGCTACCGACACTCGACGGTTTTGTTGAAGATGGAAATCGGAATCTGGACCAGTACCAACGTGGTTACTATGACTGTGAAATCACCGTCGTTCCTTTGGCTAGTGGCGGAGCGACGGTACGTGTGAAGGCCAAAATTACAGCTTGGCATCAAAGTCCGACAGCTGGAAAATCTGGATATGAAACACTTCCTTCTAACGGAAGAGTCGAACTTGATCTGCTCGACCGTCTGACGGAAGCTTTGCAACGATCTCCCATCGCGATCGAACAGGCGGGATCAAACCCTACTGTCAACAGCCGACCCACTGCTTCCTCTTCGTCCACCGCTTCGGCATCAACCGCAGCGGGCGCCTCTCGTTCGCCGGAGCCTACGCTGACGGCCCCAATGCCGCAACTCCCCGCACTGAACAACCCGTTGACCGGTTCGGCAATGAGCGCGCCGACTCAGCCAAGCCGCAGTGGCGATTTGGCTAGTCAACGCGTGGCCGATCGACGCCTGGCTTCCTTGGTCAACGAGGAAAAAGGCCTCGAGGAAGTTCTCAAGAATCAGAGTCATCCCACGAATTTAGCCGCCGTCAAGCAGCATGGCGCGCCGGTGCTGGTCAGCCCGAGCGACGGGGCCAAAGTGCTTTTCACGGCGGCGGCGGAAGATGAATTCGAAATTCTGGATCAAAACGTAAGTTGGGTCCATGTGCGCATTTCCGGCCTCTACCGCGGCTGGATTGCGAGGTCGAACCTGGAAATGCCGGAAGACGCGGGCAAGAGCGAGGCAGCGGCCTCGCCGTCTGAGCTATTCCATGTGACCAACGAGCAGATCGTTCAATTCCCCGGTGACTGGGACCCGCTGCGCGGCAAGACGGTGAAGATTGTCTCGGTGCAAGCCACGGGGGATGCAGTGGTGGGCTGGCGCGCCAAACGCGATTACGCAAAGTCGGCTTTTCTAAAAGATTATGACGCGCTAGCCGCATCCGGCGGCGAATCGGGAGAGGTCCTCGTCTTTGACGCGCAAGATGGCGGCATGATCGCGGCGACCCTGAGCAGCGTAAAGCAATGGCGGGACAAAGCAATTTCCGACGACGATTTCTGGAAGGGATGCTATTTTGATCCGCCGGAAACATTCGGGGTGCAGCCGAGCCAGTGACTGGGCGAAATCTTTCGCAGGCGGCTGAGATTCAGATAACGTATATCCGCAACAGCCAATCAAAAAGCAATGCGATGTGTTGAATCCTGCTTCGGCGGCTTTGGATTGCTTTCGTCGATCGTTCTTTTCTCCCGAGGTTCCCTGAGGAGTGGATGAGCTTCTAAGTTGGAGGCGCGGGTCGGAATCGAACCGACGCATAAAGGTTTTGCAGACCTCTCCCTTACCACTTGGGTACCGCGCCCTAAGTCTCTAAGTTAACGGGCCTAGCTGAAAAAGTCCATTGAAACTGCGGCCGTTAAAGTGTGTAGATGGGGAATTTGGAGCGGGAGACGGGGGTCGAACCCGCGACATCGACCTTGGCAAGGTCGCGCTCTACCACTGAGCTACTCCCGCCCTGCGCCTACGATTATAAACAAGCGGAGAAAATGGGGCAAACTTGTATGCTGCTGAGCGGCATTCACCGCGGATTTCTTGAGGTTCGCTTTTCGAAATGGCGATGCTTACTTGTATATTGCGGAATACATTTGTCGCTAATACTTTGAGTTCGAACCTGCTTTTTGCAGGCGCTCATTGGCTTCAGCTGTGATCTGATTGCGCACATCCCAGAGTTCTTTGTAGAACAAATGCTCCATACGCTGGTGCAGTACTTCGACAGGTGTGCCCATGGTGCCAATTACGCCGCCACCGATAATACGTTGCGCTAATTTCAGATGATGAAAGCGAAACAGATGCATGCGCTCGTCGAAATCGAGCAGAGCCTCGGCGGTTTCGTGCAGTCCGAAAAACTCGTCGTGCCGGCGGTACATCTCAATCGCCGTCAGTCCCGCTTTTCGTAGCTCAACAAAAAAGGCATCGCCGAGTCGCGGTCCCATATGAAGCAGCGAAAGAAATCCCGGCGAATCCAGTCCGCTGCCGTGGCCCAAGCCTGCACGAATGATCTGGTAATCGAATGGTGAGATCGTTTCCAGCAGATGCAGCATCGTGATGCAATGCTCAATCATGGGATTGGCACGCCGCATCAGCCGGCAGGCATTGCCGAAATCGCCAGCCTCGATGTATTCACGCGAGCGGCCCAACTCCCAGGCGGCGCCTTTCATCAACAATTCTTCAGACTGATGCACGACTAGAAATAGCATCTCGTCTTTGTGCGAAAGCGTGGCCGGCGTCTTTTGCAAAGCGAGTAAATCGTCGGTGCTGAGATAACGTTCGTAGTCCGAGGCTGCCTTGCCCGGCAAAATCGGCTTTCGCATGTCTTCTGTCATTGCCATGGTGACGATCCTTACTTCCAATCAACGGCGATGCCGTTCAGTTCCTGACTGCGGCCGTCCACTGCGGATCTTTTTCCGGCGGAACAATCGCTCCGTCACGCATGTGGATGATCCGGTCACCGTATCCCGCTGCTTCAGGATTGTGCGTAATCATCAGCACGGTTTGTCCCAATTCCTGGTTGGTCTGACGAAGCATCTTTAAAACAATTTCAGAGTTCTCAGAATCCAGGTTGCCGGTCGGTTCATCGGCCAACACCAGCGCCGGCTTGTTAATTAAAGCGCGGGCCAGCGCAACCCGCTGCTGCTCGCCGCCGGAAAGCTCTGAAGGCCTGTGCGGCAGGCGTTTGGCCAAGCCTAGCAAGCTCGTTATCTTGTCGAAATAGGCGCGATCACGATTGCCGTTGATGCCTGCAATATCCAACGCAATTTCAATGTTGGAGCGGGCATCGAGCGTGGGCAATAGATTAAATTTCTGAAAGACAAAACCAATTTTCTTCTTGCGCATTCGCGTGCGTTCAGCGTCGGAAAGCGCCGCAAAGTCATCGCCATCCACAAAGATATGGCCGGAATCCGGCCGGGTCAGGCCGCCTAGCAAGTAAAACAGAGTGGATTTGCCGCTGCCCGAGGGACCTACGATACTGACGAACTCGCCATTTTTCACTTCGAAGGAAACACCACGCAGGGCTTGCACCTGAATTTTGCCCACGCGATAAGTCTTGCGCAGTTCCTGCGCTTGAATAAATGCTGACATTCCAGTGAGCGATGGCCCCGCTTAAGAGTTTACACGAAGCCCACGGGCAATCCGCGCCAGGAAGAATGGACAAAGGCGTGCATTGCGGCTAAGCCACACCGATCTGCGCGTTGACCGTGCGAGCATGAACCACGTGCGGCTTGGGCCCACGCTTGCGGATGAGCAATACTCGTATTTTTTCCAGAAGCTCGGCAGGAGCGCACATGCCCTTGGGAAGAAAGGCATCGGCGCGGGTTTCGTGGCTGTAGATCTTGGCCTTGCTGGAAGTGAGAATGACCGGGGTATGCGGTGACATCCCCTTAATTTCTTCCACGAGGCGCGAGCCATCCACACCGGGCATAAGCAAGTCGGTTAGCACCAGGTCCACACCGCCTTTTCGGAAACGTTCCAGAGCGTCAGCGCTGTTGGTGCAAGTGATTACTCGATAGCCGCGAGTCTCCAACATGACTTTGCGGATGGAAAGGCCTTGTTCATTATCGTCCACGCACAAAATAGTTCGTTTGGGCTTCATTCTTCCTTCCGAAATGGCAGCGTCAAGCTTCCTGCCGGAATAGGCAGACGCATGAAAAAACTATTCTGTTTTCTTGAATACCAGAGCGAACTGCATCCTACGCGGCGTTCTGCCGCGTGTAAAGTAACGCTGATGCAAACGCGCAATTTGGGTGATTGAAAAATAGGTGCGAGTGTGCGTGACCCCGTTTTTCGCGGATGCGCGAGCGTCCCGCGCTAAAAGAAAATCTCTCCACGCAGAACTTCAACAACATTTCCACCGACGCGCACGTTAACCACTCGGTCATCTTTGCGTGAAGCGCGAACAAAAATCTTGCTCGGGCGAAGCATTTCGACTCCTTGCTCGATCATGACGCGTTCATCCGGTTGTGCAACGCCATATGCGACCATCCATGCCGTTGCGCAACCGGCGGCGGAACCGGTGGCCGGGTCTTCTCCGTTATAGAACATCATGCGGGCGTGAAGACAAGCGGAAGGATCAACGGTTTCCCGCGTAACAAAATAGAAGAATTTTCCGCCCGTGCGCTCGAGATATGCGACAGAGGAAGGCACGTCGATACGCAACTTTCTTGCGATGTCCAGCCCGCGGAGAGGCACAATCGTGAAAGCCACCCCCGTCGATACAGTCTGAATTGGCAACGAAGGATCAATATCTCCATCGTGAAGTCCTGCCGCGCGAGCTACCGCTTCGCGATCATGCACCACGCCAAACTCCGCGGGACGTTGGGTCATTTCGCCGAACACGGGCTTCCCTTCTGGTTGTTCAAATTGCACAGGAATTTTCCCAGCCTTCAGGTCCAGAGCAATTTCGTTCATGGTGCCGTTTCCGCGCAAAACAAACGCCGTACCCAGCGTCGGATGTCCGGCGAAAGGCAGTTCCTCCATCACTGTAAAGACGCGAACCCGCACTCCAGATTCACGCTCGACAGCCGCGTCACGTGGCAAAACAAACGTGGTTTCGGAAAGATTCATCTCGCGGGCAATCGTCTGCATTTCGGCGTCGCTGAGGCCGCGACCGTCGGTAAAAACCGCGAGCGAGTTGCCCTCGAAGGGTGTTGAGGTAAACACATCCACCTGGGTAAAAGCGTATCGGCGTTGGGTTAAATGCATACCCGATATTCTATCTATTGTGGAAGACCGATTTGTGAACGCGCCCGCTAATCCAGCGGCGCCGCGGATCGCGAGCTTTGCCCCTCATACGTTGACTGTGTTTTTTGGCCCGCGTATCCTGATACTGAGTATGTTGCGTCTATCCAAGCCGGTTTGCATGTGCTGTTGTGTGCAGACACCGGCGTGTGGGTAGCAAAGAATTTAAACCCACCCGCCCGGCGAAATGGGTGGGTTTGCTTTTGCAGCCCTCTCGAACACAAGGCAGGCGGGTTCTGACGACGACCCGGCTTTCACCGGGTAAGAATTGCAAATTTAAAGGAGACATCATGAGCACCGGTTCCGTTCCCCGCATCAATGACGTCGCACCCGACTTTACTGCCGAAACCACGCAAGGCCCAATTCACTTCCACGAATGGATCGGCGATGGCTGGGCGATTTTGTTTTCCCATCCCAAAGATTTCACGCCGGTTTGCACGACTGAACTCGGCGCCATGGCCGGCTTGCAGCCGGAGTTCGCCAAACGTAATACGAAGATCATCGGATTGAGTGTTGATCCCGTCAGCAGCCACGGCAAGTGGGCTGTGGATATCGAAGAGACCCAGGGACACAAAGTGAACTACCCGATGATCGGCGATCCCGAACTGAAAGTGGCGAAGCTGTACGGTATGTTGCCGGCGGAGAGCGGCAGCACTTCGGAAGGCCGAACAGCAGCGGACAACGCGACGGTGCGCACGGTTTTTGTGGTTGGTCCGGACAAGAAAGTGAAATTGCAGTTGAGTTACCCGATGACCACGGGGCGCAACTTCGACGAAATCCTGCGCGTGCTTGATTCCATTCAACTGACGGCGAAACACAAAGTCGCAACGCCAGCAAACTGGAAGCAAGGCGGCGACGTAATCATAAGCGGGGCAGTCTCAAACGAAGAGGCCCAGAAGATTTATCCCAACGGCTGGAAGGCGCCCAAGCCATATTTGCGGATCGTGGCGCAACCGAAATAGTACGTTCAAAGCGGGCTTGCGCAATTCATTTGCAGCCCGCTTTCTTTCCTCCGATTCTCATATGAGCCAACCACCTATCGGTCGAACCATAGAAACACATTGCTGTATTGTAGGGGGCGGCCCAGCCGGAATGGTTCTTGCGCTTCTTCTCGCTCGCATGGGCGTGGATGTTGTCGTCCTTGAGAAACACGCCGACTTTCTTCGTGATTTTCGTGGCGATACCGTCCATCCTTCCACGCTTGAAATCATGCACGAGTTGGGAATTCTGGATGAATTTCTCAAACGTCCTCATCAAGAAATCCGTGCAGCGTCGGTGCAGATCGGGCAGGATACGATCCCGATGATGGATTTGCGCCATCTTCCGACACATTGCAAATTCGTCGCGATGATGCCGCAGTGGGAGTTCCTCAACTTTATCTCCGCACAGGCGGCTGAGTATCCGACATTCCATCTGAAGATGCAGGCCGAAGTCACAGATCTCATTCATGAAAATGGCCGGATTGTTGGAGCCCTTGCTAAGACTCCAGATGGGCCAGTCGAAGTTCGCGCGCTGCTCGTCGTCGGCGCCGATGGAAGGCGTTCCGTCGTGCGCGAATGCGCCGGGCTAAAAGCCATCGATCTAGGCGCGCCGATGGATGTTTTCTGGATGCGCATTAACCGCGCGTCTTCCGATCCGGCGGACAGTTTAGGACGCATAGACCGCGGCCATATGTTCGTCATGATTAATCGCGAAGAGTATTGGCAGT
>JBEKTR010000185.1:0-7296 GCA_049515835.1 Terriglobales bacterium | reverse complement strand
TCTGGTCCGGCGCCGGAGCCGATTGCGTCGCGTAACAACGCGCCAGCACAACGGATGATTTGCCGAAACGCTCCAATTTTACCCGGCTCGCCGGAGTGTTGGCCGCCAACATGCCTGCCGCCGACGTTACGGCAGAAGCACTGTCTTCGATGGTCACTTCCAAGAGATCTTTAGGATCGCGGACCCGGAAAACCAGCGTCTCAACCATATTCTGTGCGTCCACGCTGAACGAATATTGCACGGTCGAGAACATCGTCTGCGCAGGGAATTCACGCCGGATGCGCACCCAGTTCGCCGAGCTCGAAGCATCGCCTGAGTATTGCTGCGCCCCTTCCACCGCCTGGAGAAAATCCGGCTTCTCGTCGAGCGTGGACCTGCCTCGATCCACTTCAAAATCCGGCGCAAACTTCGGCTGCCGCGGCACGAGCGCCAGCGCCGACACCAGCGCTTGCTTATCTTCGGTGGAAGGCGAACAGGCGTTGATCATGTTGACCTTTAGCTGCGGCGCAGTTTTATCTTGGGCACGGTCTTGGGCCAAGCTGTTTTGCGTCCAGCCAGTTAGCATCAAGCCGAGCGTAGCGATGATTACAAGGATTTTGTGGAGCACCGCAAAATTCTATCAGGCCCACCCACGAATCAGGGGCGATTTTGTCGCCTACAGTAACACGAGTTAGCGTCCGCTCGGATAAAATCACGTATGGCTCATTTGACCCTCGTTTATGGACTGCGGCTCCTGCCGTCGGAAGAAGTAGTGGAAATTGGCGATGCACCTCTCAAGCTCAAGAATGGACGCGATGCCAGCGTGACCATGCACGTTCTTGAGGGCACGAAGGAGGAAATCGAAAAACAGTTGAAAAGCAGCCTGGACGCTTTTTTCGATTTTTATCCAGAAATCTGATGCGTTATTTCCAGACACCAGCCAGAAGACCAGTGCATCTATAATCTGAATCTCACATGCGACTTCTGCCCCCCAAGTTACGTATCCGCTTAAGCGATGCCGGCTTGCTGCCCACAAGCAAGTTGGCGCGCGCCGCGTGGTATGTGCTGTGGCAGGATGTCTTTCTTTTCTTACTGAAGCAGCTTCTATCTCTCGCGGGAGTATCCTGGGCTAATAGTCTTTCTGGTGCGATCATCCTCTTCAGCTTGGTCGCAATCCTGCTTTTCATCCTGCTCGGTCTGCGTGAAGTGAGGGCCCGTTTGCTCTGGCGTCTGCGCAACCGGCTGATCGTGACTTATGTCTTCATTGGCGTCATTCCTGTCGTACTGTTGATTGCGCTGGCATTGGGCTCCTTTTATTTGTTCGCCGGGCAATTCGCCACCTTCATCGTCACCACTTCACTCAATTCGGAACTCAAGAGCGTGGATGCCGCCAACGCGGCCATTGCCCACGAACTGGCGGTCCGTCTGAATCCGAACGACAAACCCGCGCCTATTGGCATTGAGAGCCTGCGTCGCAGCAACCAAGCCTGGAGCCGCCGCCACGTGCACGTTTGGCATGACGGCAAACTACTCTTGAGCAGCTCCCCCGATGGCGCGATCACAGCGGCGCCGGTATTACCACCATATTTAAAAGACTCTTTCGATGAAATCGTACGGGACCACGGTGAGCTGTTTTTGCGGGCCGTGGAAACTGTTACCACGCCTCGCGGCCGTCTTACTGTGCTCTCGAGCGAGCCTCTCGATGCCCACATGCTGCAGGGCCTCGCCAACAATCTTGGAGAGCTTACGCTGTACACAACGGGACTGTCGCGCGTTACGGTCAACCAAAAACCATCTGACACCAATTCAGCAGCCAAACCTGATTCGCAATCCCGCAGTTCCGTTACTTATACCAATCCGAACGTTTATGTATTCGATACCAGCAAGAATCCCCCACCCAGTTTTGTGATCGGCAATGTTCCTCCACCTACCCGCTGGCTCGACGAACAAGTCTCTTTTGCAACGGCCATCTCGGTCGTGGATTGGGACACCGGAGACACCACCAGCCCCGCTGCCGTTGCCGTGCAAACGCGCCTCTCCACACTCTACGGCCGGCTGTTCGGCGCGCTCGGCGATTTCGCCCCGGCCATTGAATACAGCCTGTTCGTCGTGGCCGTGTTTCTGGCTATCATCGAATTGATTGCCCTCTGGATTGGCACCCGGCTCACCCGCACCGTGACAGGCGCTGTCGCGGAGCTCTACGAAGCGACTGAGCACATTAATCGGGGAGATTTCAGCCACCGCATCGCCGTGAAATCGAGCGATCAAATTGCAACTTTGGCCAACTCCTTCAACTCGATGACGACTTCGCTCGAAGAACTAATCGCCGAGCAAAAAGAGAAACAGCGGCTCGAAGGCGAACTGGCGATTGCACAGGAAGTGCAAGAGCAGCTCTATCCCCGCGAAGTTTCGCAAATGCCTGCGCTCGAAGTTCACGGCTTCTGCCGCCCAGCGCGCACAGTAAGTGGCGACTACTACGACTTCCTCACCCTGGATTCGGAACGGCTTCTGCTCGCCGTCGGCGACATCAGCGGCAAAGGAATTTCTGCGGCCCTGCTCATGGCAACCATTCACTCCGCTGTCCGCGCCTACAGCGAAAACCGTGCTCCCGCACTACGTGAAGCGGCCGCCGGAGTGGCAGGTTCGGACCTCATCGTAACCGCGGAATACACGGGCGAGACCTCGCCCGGCACGTTACTCAGCCTCCTCAATCATCAGCTGTATATCGGCACACCTCCGGAAAAATATGCCACGTTGTTTTTGGCAACCTTCGACGGACAGCGAAAGGTGTTCACGTACAGCAATGGCGGTCACCTTCCTCCCATCATCCTGCATCGGGACGGCTCCCTTACCCATCTGGATCGCGGCGGGACAGTGGTTGGATTGTTCGACGATTGCATCTATGACGAAGGCAGCGTACATCTTCAGCTAGGCGATTTGTTCATCGCTTATAGCGACGGCGTCACTGAGCCGGAAAATGAGTTCGGTGAATTTGGCGAAGAACGTTTGATCGATCTGGTGCGGGAGAACCACGATTTGCCGCTGGTCAGGATTACCGAGATCGTTGTTGCTGCCGTCGCCGATTGGATCGGCGCGAACGAACAACCGGACGACATCACCGTCGTCCTTGCCCGCGCTCGCTAACGAACAGGGCCATTCTGTGATGCCGCCAGCAATTTCTGAACGGGCGGAACGACCATAAGAAGCAACTGTGCGCTTGGCTTGGCAGCATCGGTCAGCAGAGCTGTCTGTTGGGCAATCCAATCGCTAGTTGGTCGCTGCTTCCCTTCGATGAAATCCATGGCTTGCAGACCGGCACGCCCGGCCACGGACAGGCTGCGCGAAAGTGCGGCATCGTCTTGCAGAAGAAAAGACCCCGCAATTACCGGTTGAAGCGCAGCATCATTGTCACGCCACGACGCCAGCCATTGCCGCATTGCCGCTTTCGTCGTTGCGTCGAGCGTTCCGGCGAGATAAGAATCCACCATAATCGAAAATTCTCTCACTTTATCGCTTTCGGGATGCGCGGCATCCACCAACCGGTTCAGAGGTGTGAAACTTGTAGCTTCCGCCACCGCTTGCTCCTCGCGCGCGTATTCTTTGACCGGCTCGACGACATCGGCTAGTGTCCGTACAGGCCCGAGATCCTCGATGCCTGCAATCCGGCGCAACATCGGCTCGTAGTAGGAATTGTGTGTCAGCCCCAATCCCTCTAATTGACGACTCACGGCTTCCATTCGCGTATACATAGAAGCCACATCGGTGACGTTCTGCGGCGACCATAGGCGTTCGGCGATCGGGGCGGTCCTCGGCCAGATGCGCGAGTCTATGTTCTCCGGCGATGCGTATTCCGACCACTCACAGGCTTCGCCCCCTAGAATTCTTCCCTTCTCCTCGCCACTCAATGCTGCCGCTGCCCCGCTCATCGGATCTACTGCGTAGTGCTGTGACGCGGGATACATCAGATCGAGATAGTATCCCGAAGAGAGCAACCCTCGATAACCGAGGTTCGCCGCTCCCGCCAGCGATGTCTGCCCGCGCCATGATTGAATCACAATGCTTTTCGGCAAATCAGGCCGCAGAATTTCGTCCCAACCTTCCATCGTCTTGCCGTGCCTGCTCACGATTTCCTGCACATGCGTATTGAAATAGGCTTGCAAGTCGGTATTGCTCTTCATGCCATGCTCGCGCATGAAAGCTTGAATCTTTGGGTTCGCGTCCCATTCTTTTCCATTCACTTCATCGCCGCCGATGTGAAAGAACTGATCGGGGAATAATTCCGCCATCTCGCCAATAAACTTGTCGAGGAATTTGTACGTACTCTCTTCCGTGGGATTCATCGCAGGATCGAACACTCCCCACTTGCGCTCGATTTGATACGGCCCTGGTCCGCTCGCCAGCTCCGGATAGCCTACGAACCACGCGGTCGCGTGGCCGGGCATATCGAACTCCGGCACAACCCGAATCCCGCGATCGTGCGCATAAGCAATCACATCGCGAACTTGTTCTTGCGTGTAATACAGCCCGTCGGATCCCATTTCTTGGAGCTTGGGAAATTTCCTGCTTTCCACACGAAAACCTTGATTGTCGGAGAGGTGCCAGTGAAAAACATTCAGTTTGACCGCTTCCATGCCATCCAGATTGCGCTTAAGGACATCCAGCGGAATAAAATGGCGGCTTACATCAATCATCAGTCCGCGCCAGGGGAAGCGCGGCGTGTCTTGAATGTTAACTGCGGGCACCGCAAACCCAGAGGATGTGGTTTGTACCAACTGCAGAAACGTTTGCAGTCCATGCAATGCGCCCAGCGTCGTGGGGGCATTCAGCGTCGCGCCGGATGCCGCCACCTCCAGCGAATACGATTCATCTTCGTCGAGTTCCTGAACCTCTTTGCTCCCATGTTCCACATGAATTATCAGCGGCGCGTTCGAGCCTTCAACAACTCTCAGGTTGAGCAAGGACATGCCCGTTTGCCGCCGCAGACGATCCAAGAATCGCTCCACACCGCGCTGCAGAATTGCATCGGGAGTACCGGTAATGGCGGCGGAAAAGGATGGATCGACTACGAGTTGGCCACTGCCCGACCGAACGCTGGAAGGCATCGGCATAAGAACAAGTGAAGTTTGACCTTGCGCCGATAGTGCTAAGGCACACATAGACGCTGCCAGCATCAATCGCATGAAATCTCCTGGAACCTAAAAGAATTGTCATCCCGAGCGAGCCCCATGTTTGCACGAGTCGAGGGCCCCGCGCAGTGCGCGGAAACAAATCGCATTGGCACCGCCTACAATTCAATCCATGTCGCCTAGCGAGCAAGACCCCGGCCCACGCGGATCACCGCACGATCCACAAGCGCTAGAAGAAGGCTCTTCCATTGAACTCGGCGAGCTTTTCCCTGCCATCGCAAAGACCGAAAGTTTCGGCGCTAATTTCTTGCCATGGCATTTCGGACACTCAGCCTTCTCGCGCCCAAGAACTAATGCTTCAAATTCATGTTTGCAGGCGATGCAGCTATATTCAAAAATCGGCATAATCTCTTCCTTCCGAGGAATTCATGAGCCTCAAACCCATTTAAAATTAATTAGTGGCAGGTTCGCAAACTACTTCGCAAGGATTTACCGCCCGTGCTCTCTTGAGCGGCGGGCACCGGCAAACTTTGGCCAGTTTTTTCCTTCCGCGCCGCATTGCCCTGCCGCCCGGCGAAGAACGCATGGTCGAAGTCGAGCCTGGCGTCAAGGTTCTCTGCATCTGCCATTGGCAGCCTGACCGCAGCCAAGCCCTAACAGTCATTGTCGTTCACGGTCTCGAAGGTTCGAGCGATTCTCAATATATGCGCGGAATCGCCGCTAAAGGCTTCGCCTCGGGCCTGAATGTCGTACGTATGAACCAGCGCAATTGTGGTGGCACGGACGCGTGCTCACCCACGCTATACCACTCAGGCCGCTCCGCTGACATTGCCGCAGTCGCTGAGCATCTTATCGCCCATGATCGTATCTCGCGTTTCGCTCTCGTGGGATATTCGATGGGCGGAAATCTCGTGCTCAAACTCGCCGGAGAATGGGGAACCGAGGGGCCTCCCGAGTTTTGTGCTGTCGCGGCGGTCTGCCCCGCTCTCGACTTGGCAGCCTCAGCCGATGCTCTGCACGAGCCGGCTAATCGCATCTATGAGTCGTATTTCATCTGGAAGCTCAATCGTCGCTTTCGCGCAAAAGCAAAGCTATTCCCGCGCGATTTCGATGTCGAACGCCTTCACGGTATCCGCACGCTTCGCGAATTCGACGACAAAATCACCGCCTATTACTCAGGATTCACCGGCGCAGCAGATTATTATGCGCGAGCAGCGGCCGCGAATGTAGTGGATCAAATCGCCGTCCCCGCTTTCATTCTGCACGCAGCCAACGATCCGTTCATCCGCATAACGGCAGCCACGCGAGAGAAAATTCTCGCCAATCCGCACATCACCTTGGTCGAAGCCAACGACGGCGGACACTGCTCTTTTCTCGGCGCGCGGAACGGCAACAACCGCGACGGCTATTGGGCCGAATGGCAGGTACTGGATTTTCTCCAGCAAATCGGCCGCTCTCCTATACAATCTCATTCGCAATGAAAATGAAGTGGCTCGCCAAAATCGTAATCTGCGTCGTTGCCGCCAGCGTTTCGCTGTGCGCCGAGCCCATCAAAGATCTTCACCCGAGCGGGTATGTTAACGATTTCGCTGGAGCCCTCGACGCTGCCACGGTTGCGCAGCTCACTAACATTTGCCGGCAAATCGACGAGAAGGCCCACGCCCAGATCGCTGTTGTGACGATCAAATCGCTCGATGGCGACGACATCGACGACTACGCGGTCAATCTCTTCAAGCAATGGGGCATCGGACCGAAATCGAATGATCACGGGGTTTTGATCCTCGTCGCGGTCGAAGACCGCCGCTATCGGACAGAAGTCGGCTATGGGCTGGAGCCCATACTTCCCGACGGCAAGGTGGGTGGCTTTGGGCGCGAAGCTGTCCCTTATTTCAAGCAGAATGACTATAGCGGCGCGATTACTTTAATGACGACCCGGGTGGCAAACGTCATCGCGCAAGACGCCGGCATCACCCTCACCGGTGTCGCCGACACACCTGCCCCGCCTGTCCCCCAGCGCCACGAAGGTCTGCCGCCAAGTGTCATTGGCCTGCTGGTCGTGATCTTCATCATCGTGATGTTTATTCCGCCTCTTCGCCGTGCCCTGTTTTGGATAATCTTGTTCAGCAGCAGTGGTGGCGGCGGTTACCGGGGGGGTGGCGGAGGATTTGGCGGAGGCGGGGGAGGGTTCGGT
>JBEKTR010000184.1:0-7346 GCA_049515835.1 Terriglobales bacterium | reverse complement strand
GTTGGACGAGGGCATGGCGGGCGACAACGCTGGCCTGCTGCTGCGCGGCATTGCGAAGGAAGACGTCGAGCGTGGCATGGTGCTGGCGAAGACCGGATCGATTACGCCGCACACCAAGTTCAAGGCGGAAGTTTACATCCTGACCAAGGAAGAAGGCGGGCGGCATACGCCGTTCTTCAAGGGCTATCGGCCGCAGTTCTATCTGCGGACGACGGATGTGACGGGAGTCGCCGAACTTCCAGCAGGCACGGAGATGGTGATGCCGGGAGACAATGTGAGCCTAGTGATTGAGTTGATCACGCCCGTGGCGATGGAGAAGGGCTTACGCTTTGCCATCCGCGAAGGCGGACACACGGTCGGCGCTGGTACGATCGCGGAAATTATTAAGTAGGTAGCGCCGCCGTCTCGGCGGCAGAAGTTTGGAGCGTGACTTATGCGGGAAATTGTGACGTTACAATGCGGTGATTGCAAAGAGCGGAATTATTCGACGACGAAAAACCGTAAGACGACGACGGAGCGCTTGGAGTTGAAGAAGTTCTGCGCCCGTTGCCGCAAGCATACGCCGCACAAAGAGGTAAAGTAGCCAGTTGCCGGTAGTCAGTTGCCAGAACTAGAAACTGTCAACTGGAGGCTGACAACTGATTTTTAGGGGCGTAAGCTCAACGGTTAAACTGTCGGTCTCCAAAACCGAACTTGGGGGTTCGAATCCCTCCGCCCCTGCCAGATTTTGGAGAACAGGCAGCATCCGAAGAAGCGGCAGTTGGGGACAGAGAAAGCAGAGCCGAACAGAAATGGCAAAGACGATGGCAATCGCAAACAGCGGCGAGAGTTTGGAGAAAATGAAGGCGTGGCCCGAACGCATCAAAACGTTCTATAACGACGTGCGCAACGAAATGCGCAAGGTCAGCACTCCTTCTTTGAAGGAAGTGCAGGCCACGACAACAGTGGTGGTGATTACGGTATTCTTGTTTGGTCTGTATTTCTGGATGGTGGATAACGCCATCGGCAACTCCGTGAATTACTTGTTCAAGTACTTCACCCATCGCTGATAGAGCCGGAAGGACTTTTAGTTTTGGTAAACACTATGCTGGACAAAGAAGAAGAGAAACCCCGAACTCCGGAAGCCGCGGCGGAAACGCAGGCGCCTGAAGGTGGAAGTCCAGCCGAAGCCCCGCGTAATCCGAATATGCGCTGGTACATCATCCACTCGTATTCGGGTTTTGAACGCAAAGTGAGGGAATCGCTGGAGTCGCGTGTGCAAGCCTTTGGCTTGCAGGAAAAGATCGGCAAGGTGCTCATTCCGACCGAGTCGGTGACGGAAGTGCGCAACGGCAAGAAATATACGGTGGAGCGCATGTTCTATCCCGGCTATGTGCTGGTTGAAATGGACATGAGCGATGAAGTCTGGCACGTGGTGAAGTCCACGCCCCGCGTTACGGGATTTGTGGGCACCGGGCAGCAGCCCACGCCGCTCAGTGAAGAGGAAGTGCAGCACATCGTTTATCGCGTGAGCGAGTCGAAAGACAAACCTAAGCTGAAAGTTAAGTTTGAGAAGAACGAGTCGGTGCGGATTACGGAAGGCGCATTCGCCAGCTTTACCGGCGTGGTGGATGACGTCAACGAAGACCGTTCGACATTGAAAGTGATGGTCACGATTTTTGGCCGCTCGACCCCGGTGGAGTTGGAATTCGGCCAAGTGGAAAAGGTCTTAACGTAAAGATTTTTAATGAGCTTCCAGATGCTGGGCCGAAAATCCTAGACCTGGGATGGAAGCGGGAAAGAGATTATGGCAAAAAAGGCAACAGGTTTTGTAAAGCTGCAAATCGCGGCGGGTAAAGCGACCCCCGCGCCTCCAGTGGGCCCGGCGCTCGGTCAGGCGCAGGTCAACATCATGGAGTTCTGCAAGCAGTTCAACGCCCGCACCAGCGCGAAAGAGATGGAAGGGCTGATTATTCCGGTGGTGATCACGGTCTATAACGACCGCTCATTCACCTTCATCACCAAGACTCCTCCGGCTTCGATTCTGTTGAAGCGGGCCGCTGGCATCGCCAAGGGAGCGGGTACGCCGAACAAGGACAAAGTCGGCAAAGTCACGGCGAAGCAGATCGAAGAGATCGCCAAGCAGAAGATGCCGGACTTGAATGCAGCATCGGTCGAAGCTGCCATGAAGAGCGTGCGCGGCACGGCGCGTTCGATGGGTATTGAGGTTGTTGGGTAAGGAAGCGAACCAAGCGCACGATTTTGCGCGCGGCCCGCTCGGGTCCTTCGGCGGCGAAAAGCGTACTGCCTCAGGATGAATTTAAGTCACCATTCACTACGGCTCGTCAGAGCAGCGTCGAGCGGTGGGAGACGAGGAAAAATGCAAAAGGCTGGGAAAAATATCACCAAGGCGCGTCAGGCTGTCGAAGCCCGCGCTTATGCTCTGCAAGATGCAGTTCCACTCTTGCAGAAAGTTAAATATGCCAAGTTCGACGAAACCGTAGAAGTCACCATGCGGCTGGGAGTCGATCCCAAGCATGCTGACCAGATGGTGCGCGGAACAGTGGTTCTGCCGCACGGCCTCGGCAAGTCCAAGAAAGTCCTGGTCATTGCCTCGGGCGAGAAGATTCGCGAAGCCGAGGAGGCAGGCGCGGATTTCGTTGGCGGCGAGGAGATGGTCGAAAAGATCAACAAAGAAAACTGGACCGACTTCGACGCGCTCATTGCCACTCCAGACGTCATGAAATCCGTTGGCCGTCTGGGTAAAGTGCTCGGCCCCAAGGGCTTAATGCCGAACCCAAAGACGGGAACTGTCACCTTCGACGTTGCCAAAGCCGTTCAGGAAGTGAAAGCCGGCAAAGTCGAGTTCCGTACCGACAAGACGGCGCTGGTTCACGTTCCCGTGGGCAAGATTTCATTCACCGCGGACAAGCTCATCGACAATGCGCTGACCCTTATCACCAGCGTGATTAAGGCGAAGCCGGCCGTGGCCAAGGGCAAGTACATCAAGGGCTGCTATTTGAGCTCGACGATGGGCCCCGGCATTTCGATTGACACTTCAGCCGTGGAAGCTGCGGCCAAAGCATAAGTTGGCTTGCGAGTTTAACTACTCGAGTTTGACGACTAAAGACTTCGAAGGATGGAAATATGGCGGTTACGAGAGCAAGAAAAACAGAGCAAGTAGAAATGCTGGCGGCAGACCTGAAGAAAGTGTCCAGCCTGGTGGTTACAACCTACACCAAAATGACGGTGGCGCAGGACTTTGAGCTTCGCAAGACGCTGCGCAGCTCCGGCGCGAAGTATGCCGTAGTGAAAAACACGCTGGCTGAACGGGCGGCGAAGGGCACCAAAGTCGAGGGCGCGCTGCAAAACCTGAAGGGCGTCACTTCGATTGCCTATACCGAGGGCGATCCGGTCGCGCTGGCCAAAGTGCTGGCGAAGTATGCCAAGGACAATCCGGAGTTTACTTTCAAGGCGGGCGTTGTCGAAGGCCGCGTGGTTTCGATCAAAGAGATCGAGTCGCTCGCGACCATGCCGTCGAAGGAAGAACTCTACTCCAAGCTGCTCTTCCTGTTGAACGCTCCGGCGCAGCGTCTGGTCACAGTCATGAACGCTGTCGGCAAGGATCTGGCGGTGGTCATCAATCAGGGCATCAAGGAAAACAAGTTCAAGGAAGCTTAACGATTTTGTTGGGAGCGGCTAGGTCGCTCAAAACGAAGGATTTGCAAGCCAAGGGTTGCGCAGTTTGCGGTTGAAGGCGTTGTCTGGCGCGAACAGCCGAAACTTAACGCACTGGAAACTTTGGCGAGCGGATTAAGCAAGAAGGAAGTAACGAAATCACAAAAGCGGAGAAATAACATGGCGGATCTACAGCAGTTGGAAGAATCAATCGTTGGTTTGTCGCTTCTGGAAGCGGCGGATTTGGTCAAGAAACTGGAATCGCGTCTCGGCGTCTCGGCGGCTGCGGCAGCGCCGATGATGGTCGCTGCGGGCGGTGGAGCGGGAGCAGGTGCAGCTCCGGCCGAAGAAAAGACCGAATTCACGGTCGTCCTGAAGGACGTTGGATCCAATAAGATCAACGTTATCAAGGCGGTACGTGAAGTCACCAGCTTGGGCTTGAAAGAAGCCAAGGACCTGGTTGACGGCGCTCCGAAGAACATAAAAGAAGGCGTCTCCAAGGACGAAGCGGCGACCATTCAGAAGAAGTTCGCCGACGCGGGCGCGACTGTCGAAATCAAGTAGTTGTGGGCGGGCCTTACGGTCCGCGCCCAGCTATGGCCGGTTTCTGGCTGCAAGTTAGCCGGAGTCCGACGTTCCCATTTTGGGAAGAGAATTTCGATAAGTAAGCTTGAATTTCTTGCAGAATCTTGCTGGTGAATCGCGGGAAGACGTGGTAGCATCTAACTATCCACGCTTCCCCATACTTTCATCAATAGTGTGACAATGATTCCCGCGGCAATTACCCAGGGAAGCGCGGGGGCATCGTTGGCACGGTTGGCAAACTGTCTCGCGGGCGGCGAGACGGACAGGCCTGACGAACTGACGCGGAACAGAAAAATTATTAAGAGAGATTGAGTGCCGGTTTCGGCGCCTGCGGGGATTCATGTCCCTGTGGGCGATTTCGCGTCTTTAAAATATTTTGACCCGTTTTAACACCGCGGTGCGATGGCGCGCCCTGCACATCCCGCGGTCGGTGGCAGCCCGCAACGCTGCACACAGGAAAGTTGGGAGCACATCCGAATGGCAAAGAATAATGGTTTCCGCACACGTTTCGATTTTTCAAAAATTCCAGCCACCATCCAGATCCCGAACCTCATCGAGGTGCAGAAGCGTTCGTATGAGCGTTTTCTGCAAATGGACCGCTTGCCCAGCGAACGCGATGACGCCGGTTTGCAGTCGGTGTTTCAGTCGGTGTTTCCTATCACCGACTTCCGCAACGTATCACAACTTGAGTTTGTGGATTTCTCCATTGGTAACTGGGAGTGCAAGTGCGGCCATTTAAAGGGCTTGCATCACCTGCGCACGACCTGCAAGAACTGCGGCAACACGGTCATCACGGATCCTTTTCATCCGGGCGACGTGCTGTGCACCAAGTGCGGCACGTACAACGCGAACACGCCCGACTTCTGCAACAAGTGCGGAGATCCGGTGGGCTTGCAGTTGAAGTACGACGTGGCCGAGTGCGAAGAGCGCGGCATGACCTACTCCGCGCCGCTGAAGGTCACGATGCGTCTGACGATTTTCGACAAAGACGCCGAAACCGGCAACCGCTCGATCCGTGACATTAAGGAACAGGAAGTTTTCTTCGGCGACGTGCCACTGATGACGGAAAACGGAACGTTCATCGTGAACGGCACCGAGCGCGTGATCGTCAGCCAGTTGCACCGTTCGCCCGGCGTGTTCTTCGAAACCGCGAACAACCGCACCTACTTCCTGGGAAAGATCATTCCCTACCGCGGCTCGTGGGTTGAGTTTGAGTACGACCAGAAGAATGTGCTCTATGTTCGCATCGACCGCAAGCGCAAGTTTCTGGGCACGATTTTCCTGCGTGCACTTGGTTTGCGTTCGAGCGAAGACATTTTGCGCACGTTCTACACGGTGGATCGGCTGGCCGTGAAGAACAACAAGCTCTACTGGACGATCGATCCCACTGCCGAGAAGCCGACCAGCCTTGTAGGCATGAAGTTGGCGCACAGCATCAAGAGCAAGTCCGGGGATGAGATTGTTCACTCCGGGCGCAAGATCAACGCAGCCGCGCTGAAAGAAATCCAGAAAGCGAAAATTTCGGAAGTCGAAGTGGACATCTCCGATCTCGAAGGCGCATGGGTTGCGGCGGATGTCGTGGACACGACCACCGGCGATGTGCTGCTCGAAGCCAACTCGGAGATCACGGCCGACAAGCTCTCGAAGATTCTCGAATCGAATGTGGTTGAGCTGAGCGTGTTCTTCCCCGAGCGCGACGATGTGGGCACGGTCATTTGCCAGACGCTGAAGCGCGATGCGATCACCACTCCGCAGGAGGCGTTGATCGAAATTTACCGCAAGCTGCGTCCCGGCGATCCGCCGACGCTTGATACGGCGACCTCGCTGTTCCACGGCATGTTCTTCGACGCGCGAAAGTATGACTTCTCGCGCGTGGGCCGTTTGAAGTTCAACATCAAGCTGTTCGAAAATCAGGATGCGAGCAGCCTCGACAACCGCACGCTGGAGCCGGCGGACTTTTACGGCACCATCCGCTATCTGCTCAAGCTGCGCAAGAACATCGGTACGGTGGACGACATTGACCATCTCGGCAACCGCCGCGTGCGCGCCGTGGGTGAGTTGATGGAAAACCAGTTCCGCATCGGACTGGTCCGCATGGAACGCGCGATCAAAGAAAAAATGTCCGTGTACCAGGAAATGTCCACGGCCATGCCGCATGACTTGGTCAATGCAAAACCAGTAATGGCCGCGATCCGCGAGTTCTTCGGATCGTCCCAGCTATCGCAGTTCATGGACCAGACCAACCCACTGTCGGAGATTACGCACAAGCGGCGTCTCTCAGCCCTGGGGCCGGGCGGTCTGTCACGTGAGCGCGCGGGATTCGAAGTCCGAGACGTGCACCCGACACACTACGGACGTATCTGCCCGATTGAAACGCCGGAAGGTCCGAATATCGGATTGATTTCGTCGTTGAGCTGCTATGCCCGCATCAACGATTACGGCTTTATCGAATCACCCTACCGCCGCGTAAAGCACGGCAAGGTGCTCGACTTCGTCAGCGTGGTCAATGCCGGCGACAGCGATTTGAAGGTGGGAGATCACCTGGAGAAGCACGAACTCGAAAAGCTGAATGTGGAGTTGAAAGACAAGCGCAAGCGGCAGATCGAGATTGAGCCGTTCTCGTTCTATCAATCGGCGTGGGAGGAAGATCGCCACGTCATTGCGCAGGCCAACGTCGAACTGGATGACAAGGGCCGTATTGTGGGCGAGTTGGTCAATGCCCGCAAGGCCGGCAACTTCGTGCTGGTCTCCGCGGAAGATGTGGATTATGTGGACGTCAGCCCGAAGCAATTGGTATCGGTGGCTGCATCGCTGGTGCCGTTCCTCGAGCATGACGACGCGAACCGCGCACTGATGGGCGCGAACATGCAACGGCAGTCCGTGCCTTTGCTCCGTGCCGAAGCTCCGATTGTCGGAACCGGGATGGAAGGCGTTACGGCGCGCGACTCGGGCGCTGTGGTTCTGGCGAAGCGCAACGGAATTATCGATTCCGTTGATTCCGAACGCATCATTGTGCGCGTCGAAGGCGAGCACCATCCAGGGCAGCTCTCGCGCGAAGTGGGCAGCGACATTTATCAGCTGACCAAGTTCAAGCGCTCGAACCA
>JBEKTR010000183.1:0-7349 GCA_049515835.1 Terriglobales bacterium | reverse complement strand
CTGGCCGCTTGCCGGTTTGTAGAGGAATATCCCTTGGAGAGGACCGGGTTGCTGCTCACCGGCAGTATCGGGGTGGGCAAGACACACTTGGCGGTTGGGATCGTCCGGGAACTCATTCTAAGCAAGGGCATTGCTTGCCTTTTCTACGATTACCGCGACCTGTTGAAGCAAATCCAGAATTCCTACAATAATTCCGTGCAGACGACGGAACTGGCAGTGTTGCGGCCAGTCTTCGAGGCAGAAGTCCTGGTTCTCGACGAATTGGGAGCCGTTAAACCGACAGAGTGGGTGTGGGACACCGTAAGCCTGATTCTGAACACGCGTTATAACGATGACCGCACGACCATCATCACTACGAATTTGCCGTATCTTGCAGCCGGAAAACGCCCAGATAGCAAAAGCACGGATCTCGAACGTACGCAGTATGCCGCCGCAAAAGAAACATTGGGTGATCGAATCACCGAGCGCATGTTTTCCCGTCTCCATGAAATGTGCCGCATAGTTCGCATGGAAGGCCAGGATTTCCGCCAAACCTTGCGCAGTGCCAGTTTCCGGTAGAAGCCATTTCGCCACTCGGACTCCTGCGCAAATTCCCACTAAAATTAGCGTGTGCTCACGCGATCTCTGGAATTCACGCCCGAACGGGACGAAGAGATTTTTGAGGATGTTCCTGCTGCTCCGGCCGTTTTTGTATTGCGTGGCACCGATCAATCCGCTGAGCCGTATGTAAGTAAGACAGCCAACCTGCGCCGGCGTCTGCAGCGCTTACTCGGGCCGGCCACGGAACAAAGCAAGAGACTCAATTTACGAGGCCGCGTGTGCCGGGTCGAATACTGCGCGACGGGCTCGGATTTTGAATCCGGATTCCTTCTGTACAAAACACTTCGTCAAATATTTCCCAAAAAATACTCCGAGCGTTTGCGTTTGCGCTTTTCACCCTTGGTCAAGCTTCACCTGGGGAATCTTTATCCGCGCGCATCTGTAACCACGAGGATGGGCCGCTTGGAGGGACCTTCCGCATACTACGGACCGTTTGCATCGCGCACCGCAGCGGAACAATTTGCCAACGATTCGCTTGATTTTTTTAAGATGAGGCGCTGCGTGGAAGATCTTAATCCCAACCCTCAATTCCCTGGCTGCATTTACTCCGAGATGAAGATGTGCCTGGCACCGTGTTTCAAAGGTTGTACTGACGAAGAATACGGAGGGGAAGTTTCGCGGGTGCGCTCTTACTTTGATTCTGGCGGAGAATCACTAATTCGAGAAATTTCGGCTGCCCGCGACAATGCGTCCAATGAATTGGATTTCGAAGCAGCGGCGACGCTACACCTCCGAATGGAAAAATTATCGGCTATCATCGGGCGTTTGCCGGAAATCGTGCGGCGCATCGATCGCTTGTCTGGTGTGATCGTACAGCCCAGCGCAGACCAAGAATGCGTAACATTGTTTCAGTTCCGCCATGGATTTGTTACCAAACAAATCTCTTTTCCTATCCAGCCCCCAGACCGTACAAAATCACAATCCATGGAATCGCGGATTCAGGGTGCCCTGACGTCGCCCCTGCCTGACCCCGCGAAAACAGCGCTCGAAGCTATGGAACATCTGGCAATAGTCAGGCGATGGTTTTACCGCGGCCATCGCATAGGGGAGATTTTTATAGCAGACGAAAACGGTGCATTACCTATGCGACGCCTGGTGCGGGGTATTTCGCGCGTGTATCGCGGAGAAAAGCCAGAAATGCAAGATCCGCCGAAAGCTGCGCTCGAGTAACTTGAGGCCACGACCGTGCCTAACGGCCCTAAGACAATGCACTGCCACAAAGAACCTCGCTTTCTTGCGAATGCCCGTCTCCGGGGCTTCGGGCAGGCCGGCGTATGGATGAGTCGCTAGGCCGCTTTCTGAAAACGACACGTACGCCTTCGCGCCAACGTTCGTCGATGCCAAGCAATATCCAGTCAATCATCGGGGAAACGTAACGCAAGAGAGTGTCTGTTGCGGGATGTACTCGCATGGCAGGGGCTACCAAAAATAGCGCTGGCGGCAATGGGGACACCTCGATGCCTTGAAAATAACCGAATCGCCGAAACTCTCCGCGCGAATGATGCCAGGCCACACGGGACCAGTAATCCAGACCTTGCAGTGGTAAATGAATGTCTTCATCGGCCTTCAATTCGATAACCGCCAAACGGCCTTCTCGCGTAAGAGTCAGCACGTCGATCATGGCGCGATCAGAGGCGGCGAAAGCCGGCACTTGAGAATAGTGGAAGTTTCGGTTCAATTGGTTGTCTATCGTGGCAACGTCCTGAGCGACCAGCGATTCCAACCAGCGTTCAGGATGCATCCGCCAGAGAAAGTGATCGCGCGGTCCTTGGGCGTGGCGGACCTCGCTGACGCTTCGGAGCAGGTTTACAAACGATGCGTAGTTCGACTCAGCGAGCACTTGCTGCTCCGCACCAAGACCAAAGACGATTTCAGGGGCGCTTCGCAAGAATGTCGGCTCGTGCGAAATCTGCGCCCGAGCAAATTCCAGTCCACGGCAGCGAAAAGCAATTTCAGCCGGGGAGAGAACTGCGACCTCCGCTTCGGGCATTACGTCGTGGATCTGCAGAATCGGTTGCGCAAATCGCTCTCGTACGGCTTGTTCCTCTGTCAAATGAACTAGCCGAGTAGCGATGTTGCCCCGGTCGTAAACATCAATTCTAACGGCGCTACCTTCCGCCTCACTGTACTCAAATAGTTGCCACTTTGCCGCATCTGGATTCAACTGTGACATGCGCTCACGAACCATTCCCGAACTCCCTGTGGGCAGGAATAATTTGAGTCCTTCCACTACATGCTTGCCAAACGAAGACGTGCGGCAAGCGTCCAGCCAAAGAATGCCAAAGGTCAGGGACGCATCGATGGAACCCTGAGATTCTTGCTCGTTTACACCGAGCACGGCGAACGCAGACTGTCCCTGTCGAAGCAGGGCTCGCGCGTAAATGGGGCTGAACGATTGTTCGAGATCCATCGCGGTGCTAACGCGCGTGATGGCGAATCCCGGGTAGCGGCGCTCCAGAAAGCATTGGAGTCTACGCAGATAAGACATGCGGGCAAGGCGCCGCGCACTCGAGCTTCGGCGGTCGCGCTCTCGGCAGATTTCCAGCTTGTTCGGTTTGCTCTGTCCCATGCGTTGCACGGCGAGACGCAACGTTTCATTTTTGACCTCCGCCTCAAGCACGCGACGCACGACATTGCGCTCGGCAGACCACATGTGAAGCACGCATTTATTGTGCTCGCCTGAGATGTTGTATTTCGCTTCGGCCAGATCGAATGCGACCGCGCCATTTTCAATCACGACCGCAGTGCGCGATCCGGCGAGGAAGTCTGAAACTTCTCGTATCAGGGATTCCGGGGACATGGAGCCATAGTGCCAACTCGCCGCCCCGCTGTCTGTGACGGATGAACATCGAAATTTCCCAAAGGGGGAATCCCTCGGCCTCTATGGGATAATTGATTGATTCCGAAGAGTCAATTCGGCCCCTGGGGCATCTAAATACTGTGGAAAATATCAAGTTTTTCTTTCAACATTACGGCCTTACTCAAAACGATTTGGAGCGATATTTGGCCGCCGCGCTCTCTGCCGGAGGAGATTACGCCGATCTTTACTTTGAATACCTGAATTCGACCTCGCTAAGCATGGATGAATCCATGGTCAAGTCTGCGTCGCAGGGCATTTCTGTGGGTTGCGGTGTGCGCGTAATCTCCGGGGAACGAACGGGGTACGCCTACACTGACGATCTTTCTTCCGAACGTATACTTCACGCCGCGCGTACGGCTGCGCTGATTGCCAGCGGCCCAGCGAAAACTCCTGCGGTTGGATTTCAGGAGAAACCGGCCCGGAGCCTATATCCAATGACTTTGCCGTCGGTGGACGCGGAAATCACGGCAAAAGTTGAACTCATCCTGCGCGCGGATACAGCAGCTCGCGCATTTGATCCGAGAATCAAAGAAGTGCGCGCGAGTTACTCCGACGAGTTGCGAAACATTCTCATCGTCGGCTCGGATGGAACGTTTGCCGAAGATTCTCAACCGCTCGCGCGCATGAATGTTTCCTGCATTGCGAAGACCGAGGGCAGTTCAGGGCGCGGAAGTTCGGGCGGCGGCGGACGCGTAGCACTTGATTTCTTCTTTGGGGAGAGAACTCCGGAGTTTTTCGCGAAAGAGGCTTCGCGACAGGCAATTCTGCAACTCGACGCTCGGGAAGCTCCTGCAGGCGACATGGAAGTCGTTCTCGGGCCTGGCTGGCCTGGCGTCTTGCTGCATGAAGCCGTCGGGCATGGGCTGGAGGCTGATTTCAACCGCAAACAAACTTCGGCCTTTGCCGGCTTGGTGGGGAAGCGCGTGGCTAGCGAGAAATGCACCGTGGTTGACAATGGCACGATGCCGTGGCGGCGCGGGTCTTTGAATGTGGATGACGAAGGCCAACCCACTCAGAGCACCACGCTGATCGAGAACGGAATTCTAAAGGGATACATCAGCGATAAGCTGTCTGCTCGCTTAATGGGCATCGCCGACACTGGAAATGGCAGGCGCGAGAGCTATGAGCACATCCCGATGCCGCGCATGACCAACACCTATATGCTTCCTGGCGATGATGATCCCGAAGATATTGTTCGCTCGGTGAAACATGGCATTTACGCGGTGAACTTTGGCGGTGGCCAGGTCGATATCACCAACGGCAAGTTCGTCTTCTCAGCCTCGGAGGCTTATCTGATTGAAGGCGGAAAGATTACTGCCCCGATTAAAGGTGCGACACTCATTGGAAACGGGCCGGATGTCCTGACACGCGTTTCTATGGTTGGCAATGATCTGAAGCTCGACGAAGGCGTGGGCACTTGCGGCAAAGACGGTCAGGCAGTGCCCGTCGGTGTCGGAATCCCGACGATTAAAATTGACCGGCTGACCGTCGGCGGCACGGCGCGCAAGGACCCGGGCGGGTTCATGCAGTAAGCTTTCTTTTTGATAATACATTTCAACTTGTCATCCCGAACGCAGTGAGGAACCTGCTTTTGCCTACTGAATTAGCAACACAGAATTCGCAAGTCAACACTGACTTAAAAGACCTCGCCCAAGATGTTGTCCGCCGTGCCATCAAAGGTGGGGCATCGGCTGCGGAGTGCGTCATCCGAGAAGGCGATGAGTTTTCTACGCTTGTACGCCTCGGCCAAGTGGAGACCTTGAAACAGTCCGGATCGAAGGCCATCGGTATTCGCTTGTTTAACGGGCGACGCGCCGCCAGTACCTATTCGAGCGACTTTTCGCGCGAAGGGCTGGATCGCATGATCAAATCAGCGATCGAGCTTTCGAGAATCACTTCCGAAGATCCATTCGCGGGAATTCCTGACGCTTCGCAACTCGGGTCGCTTACCGGGGATCTAGATTTGTTTTATCCCGATGTTTATTCGCTCTCGGGCGAAGAGCGCATCAATTATGCGCGCCGCGCCGAGAAGGCTGCGCTTGATTACGATCCGCGTATCAAGAACTCTGACGGTGGCTCGTTCGATGCTGCGACCGGCCACAAGATCATGGCCAACTCGCATGGATTCGTAGGCGAATATCGGCGTTCTTATTGCTCGATCTCTGCGGTTCCCATTGCACAAACGGAAGATGGTGCAATGCAGCGCGACTACTGGTTTTCGGTTTCGCGCAATTTGAGCAAGCTGGAATCTCCGGAACACGTGGGGACTGTGGCAGCGCAACGTACCCTTCGTCGCCTGGGTGCAAGGCGTGGAAAAACGAAAAAAGTACCTGTTGTGTTCGACCCGATGGTTTCGACTTCGATTCTCGAGCACATTTTCGAAGGCATCAACGGGGATGCGGTCTATCGAGGTGCGACATTTCTTGCGGGCAAGCTGGGGCAGAAAATTGCTGCAGATTCCGTCACTGTGGTTGATGATGGCACGATTCCCGGAGGATTTGGAACCAGCCCATTCGATGGCGAAGGCATTCCAACGCGGCGAACCGTCGTGATTGAGAACGGCGTGCTGAATTCGTATCTGCTGAACACCTACACCGCGAAGAAACTCGGCCTGCAAACCACGGCAAACGCTTCGCGTGGACTCGCAGGAACGCCGGGCATTGGGCCGGGGAATTTTTTCGTTCAGCCGGGAAAGAAAACTCCGCAGGAAATTATTGCTGCGATTCCTGACGGCCTATATGTCACCGAATTTCTCGGACATGGCGCGAATCTTGTGACGGGAGATTATTCTCGTGGCGCATCGGGACTTTGGATTTCTGGTGGCGAGTTGGCCTATCCCGTAGAAGAAATTACAGTCGCTGGCAACTTGAAGGAGATGTTCTTCAACATCAGCGAAATTGGCAGCGACCTCGAATTCCGTGGTTCGGTCGCCTGCCCGACGATTCGCCTGGATGGGCTCATCGTGGGCGGCGAATAGAGTGCTTCGACCGCAGAGAACGCCGAGTACACAGAGAAAACGCTTATAAATTTTCTTTGATTTTTCCTGTGCGGCTGTGTCTCTCTATTAAATCGCAGTAAACTCTTTCCATGGAAGAACCGACCCTTTCGCCGCTCTCGACACCGGAGCGCGAATCGAATGCCATGCCGATTGTTTTGGGAGTCGGGTTCGTCTTAATCGTTGTCGGCGTAATCGTATTTTTTTTACGAGCCCATCCTAAAGTAGCGCCAACAATTAATCCTTACGCCGCAAATATGAAAATTTCCGACATCAAAATGAGTACCGCACAGAACTTTGTCGGCTCGACGGTCACTTATATTGACGGCACGGTCGGGAACACTGGCGACAAGACGGTCACTCGCGTCATCGTGCACATCGTTTTCAGAGATTCGATGGCGCAAGTCGCTCAGGCCGAAGACTTGCCATTGAAAGTGCTGCAAAATACTGGGCCTTATCTCGACACGGCCGATCTTAGTTCTTCACCGCTAGCGCCTGGGCAGAGCAAGCCGTTCCGGCTGGTGTTTGAGCATGTCAGCGCCGAGTGGAACCAGGCATATCCTGAAATTCAAGTCACCGATCTAACCGTGAAGTAGGAAAACATGCCAGAAACCAAAACTGTTCGCCTGACCGAAACCGTAAAAGCAGGAGGATGCGCGTCAAAGCTCAGTCCGGCGATCCTCGACAAGATTCTGCCGAAGTTGCCGCGGCAGACTGATCCGAATGTTTTAGTTGGATTCGACCATGCCGACGACGCTGGAGTTTACAAGCTCAACGATGAACTTGCGTTGGTGCAAACTGTCGATTTCTTCACGCCGATGGTGGACGATCCTTTCACGTTTGGGCAGATCGCCGCGACCAACTCGCTCAGTGATGTTTACGCGATGGGAGGGC
>JBEKTR010000182.1:0-7402 GCA_049515835.1 Terriglobales bacterium | reverse complement strand
CACGCCTCGCGCACTGGGTCTCGCTACTTACAATCCCACCAGCGACCCGCAGGGCCGCGGCGCGCGATTCGGACTCGACATGCTCGAAGCGATGCTGGAAGGAATTCAGGATTCCGCAAAAGAGCAGGTCTCTCACCGCTAAAGCGGATCCGGAATGACAAGATGGAAAAGAGCGCCTTCAGAAATATCGGCCTAGCTGAAAGTAAAACTTGCGGTGACCCGAATCTCCCACGCTGCCGCCGAATACAACTGGGCCGAAGAAAGTTTGCACGAGCAGGCCTATGTTCACGTCGGTCGGCAACTTCGATTCATGAAATAGATTGTCATACGTCTTGGCAACTTCGTAGGTCGCAACTGCATAAATGTGGTTTCCAAACAGGGGCGGCAACTGCCTCAATTGGCGTATATAGCCCGGTTGAATCAGAAAATACTGATTGGTGAGTATTTCATTGGTGCCGTACGCGCCGAGGCGCAACGGCCCGCCGAGCGAAAATGGCGGCAATCCAATATCGTCTCGCCCAAAAGTGCTGCCTCCCGAAGCCAGGACAAAAACCGAGTTAAGGCTCCTTAGCTGCTTAAACAAGCCGGTTTCACTCTCGAATAATGGAAAGTGCTCAGCCGCGCCTGGGTTGGCGTCGTAAAACTCGAGCCGCGTCGTTGCACTAAAACCTTGTCGCGGCAGCGTCGGGTCATCCGTGTTGTCGAAGCTATAGAGCACGCGCGAAAAACCCTGGCGGCCGCTTAAATTGCCGAAGTCGGGCGTGCCGATTTGCCGCGTCAGACTGAGATGCTCCACTTGGTAGCCGAAACGCAACTGGCTATAGCGGTTAAACGTGACTCCAAAATCTAGTCCGCCGCCTGCCTGGTCCTCGCGGTAGCTGGCCACGCGGCTGTTGTTGTCATAGAGATCGAAAGGCGCATCGCTGGCAAAGAGTCGAGGGGCCACAAAAAACGGGTTCGACCATTTTACGGGGTGGTAATACTCCGACGCGGCCGAGTATTCCGACCCAATTAGAAAATCGTTTCTCCATTCCGAGCCGTAGCCACCGATGTCCAGTAGCGTGATACGAGCGCCGAGGCCGAACAACACGTTCGTATATTCGGAACCGTCCACAACAATGAGCGGATTGACGATGGGTGGCGCGTAGTCTTTTTCTTCCGTCTTGACCAGCAAGCCGGACAGCCCATTCTGCTGAGTCAATTCATAACCGGCGAGGTCGAACCGGCCAAGACCCGTAATTTCGTCCATGTCGCGGTTGATACGCGCGTAATCGAGCGGCTTTCCAACGTTATCTTGCAGCTTGTTTTCCAGCCCTTGCGCGACCTCGGGGCTTGGTCCAACGACCTTCACGAATTCCGGAGTCGGCGCTGAACGCCGGCGCGCTTCCCGCTGCGCCAGATACGCTTTCCAATCCTCGTCGTTCAGTGCAAAGCGCTGGAGAACGCTTGCCTTATCCTGCGCAGCTTTGACGCCTAACTCTTCCAGTTTGTCGGATGCCTGATAGTCGAGCGCGCCGTAATCTTGTGTCGCCACAGAAATCAGGATGTCCGCCTGCTCCATGCTTTGCAGTTCATTGGACGCAATCACGACGCTGACCGAGCCCTGCAAAACATCCAGCGCAGAGAGCCCTTGCGTCGGAGTGAATGGCTTGCTGCGAAGATGCACGGCGATAACCATGTCAGCGCCCATGCTACGCGCCACATCCACGGGCAGATTATCTACAAGGCCGCCATCCACATAAACTTGACCGCTCTGGCGCAAGGGATTAAAGACTCCCGGCAACGACATTGTTCCTCGCAGAGCATCCGAGAGCGAGCCTTTGTCGAAAACCACCGGATTCCCTGAAACTAAATCAGTCGCCACACACCGGAACGGAGTGGGCAAATCGTCGAACGTCGCCATGCCGCTGTAAGGAGCGCCCACGCGGTCGAGAATCAGGCCGACTTGCTGGCCGGAGCTGAGACCCAGTGGAAAGCGGACTCCGCCCTTCAATCCGAATTCCAGATCTGCCGGATATTCCCGTTTGTCCTCTTTCCGCCGAAATGCCAGATCGCGATACGGTACTTGATCGCGCAACGCCCGATTCCAATCGATCGTGTCGGCGAAAAGTTTGATTTCGTCTCCGCTCATTCCGCTGGCATAAAATCCGCCTATCAATCCGCCCATGCTCGTACCCGCGACCGCATCCACTGGAATATGGTGTTCGTCGAACCATTCGAGCACTCCTACGTGCGCGAGCCCCAGCGCCCCGCCGCCCTCCAATGCGAGCGCGATGCGAGGACGCCGAGATTCAGCCGAATGCGGCGCCGCCTTCTCCGGTTCCGTCTTTAGCGGCATCGTTTTTGGTGGTGCCGCTTTTTGTAGTTCCGAGGGCTGAGTTTGATCTTCAACTTGGGCGAGAGCGAGAAGACTGGACAACAGTGCGATGGTCGAGAACACTTTCACAAACATTCGCATCAGCGAAGTATATCGTTTCGATTGCGGATTTGTGACGGCGGCTTAAGGCTCTAGGGGACTGGGGGTTAGCGCATCTGCGATGATGACGGTTGGCACAGCCTCATTGCTTTCGGTGTACGCATTCGCGATGTACTGATTCAACATCCGTTGCGTATTGAAGAAAGATCCATTTAGGGCGATAGCGGAACGCATAATCCCGACAAACCGGTCGGAGTCTTTGTAAAACATGGGCACAATTTCTTTTTCGAGTTTGTCATACAGAGTGGAGACTTCGATGAGGGGGTCCTCGGCAACGTCATTATTCCCGATGGCCCACCCGGTCACACCTTCAATGTGCCCTTCGGCCCACCAGCCATCCACTACGCTGAAACTAGGGACGCCATTGAGCGCGGCTTTCATGCCGCTGGTTCCCGAAGCTTCCTGTGGGCGCAACGGCGTGTTCAGCCAAACGTCCACCCCACTGGTAAGTAAACGTCCCCAACGCATGTCGTAATTTTCCACGTAAACCGTCCGAATCAGGTCGGCAACGGCATTTGCCCCGCTGAATACCTGGCGAATCAATTTCTTGCCGCCTTCGTCGTGGGGATGGGCTTTTCCGCCGTACACAATCTGTATCGGGCCCGCCGTGCGTGCGATGTCACGCAAGCGTTCGACCTCATGAAACAAAAGATCCGCGCGCTTATAAGTGCTCGCGCGACGCGCAAAACCGAGCGTAAAAATGGAGGGATCCAGCTGAACACCCGTACGTTCATGAATCCGCCCAAATAATTCCTTCTTGCACTTCGCGTGCGCTTGTCGAATATCTTCGAGCGGCATGCTCACTGCATAACGTAAATAATTATTATCGGTGCGCCATCCTGGAATGTTGCGGTCAAACAACTCACTGAAGGCCGGCGAAGTCCACGTCATGGCATGTACCCCGTTGGTAATGGCGCTAATCGCAAACTCGGGAAACATCTCGCGCGAAACTTCGCCGTGCCGCATGGCCACGCCATTAACGTATCCAGAGAAGCGCAGGGCCAGGTACGTCATATTGAGAAAATCGCCCTGCCATGCGTCGGTCTCATCAATCAGCGAGACTGCGCTTTGGCTCAACAACGAGCGCGCCAATTGCCGCGAAAACTGATCGTGACCCGCCGGCACTGGCGTATGGGTCGTGAAGATACAAAGTTTGCATATGCCATCGATATCCAGTTGCTTCACTCGCCCTGCGAAACTCTGATCGAGCCGTCGTTCGAGCAATCCCAAAGCCAGCAGCGCCGAATGACCTTCATTCATGTGATAGCCGTCAAGCTGGTTGTGGCCAAGCTTGTGCAGCATTCGCAAACCGCCTAAACCCAACACGATTTCTTGCGCAAGACGATAGCGTGGGTCGCCACCGTATAGTGAATCCGTCAGTGAGCGGTCCCATTCGGAATTTTCCGGAAGGTCCGTATCGAGCAGGTGCACTGTAACTGTCTCCCCGGTAACTCCGACCACACTGTATTTCCATGCGCGGATCCAGACGGTTCGTCCTTCGATTTCGACTTTGACTCGCTCTTTTGCTTCCTTGAGCTTCTGTTCCGGGTTCCACGGCTGCGGCTGCTCCGACTGGCGGCCGGAGGCGTCCAGCGATTGCCTAAAATATCCTTTGCGGTACGCCAGGGTTACCGCGACCATCGGGGCGCCTAAATCGGCAGCCGAACGCAGGGTATCGCCCGCCAGAATGCCCAGTCCGCCGCTGTATGTGGGCAAATCAGGCTCCAAGGCAATTTCCATGGAGAAGTACGCGACTTGGGGAAGGTTCGAAAGGGTTTTCATGTCAGCAAAGAAGAGAGTCAGAAGGAAACAACCCATCTACGACTCTATGCATGAGTATATCGTCGCAGAAGAGGATTCGCGTACCACCGGAGGAAAAATTGCGCTTATGAAGCGATAAGCGGAAGCTTATGTTGCTGGCACAAACTTCAGCGCCACAGAATTCATGCAATAGCGGAGATGCGTGGGTTCCGGGCCGTCGTCAAAGACATGCCCAAGATGGGCATCACATTCTGTGCACTTCACTTCGGTCCGCTCCATTCCGAGGCTAACGTCGGTTTTCGTTGTGACATTTTCCGTCGCAATTGGAGCCCAGAAGCTGGGCCAACCCGTGCCGGAATCAAATTTTGTCGTGGAACTGAAGAGCGCATTGTCACAGCAAATGCATCGGTAGAGGCCTTTGTCATGGGTTTCAGCGTATTTTCCGGTGAAAGCACGCTCGGTTCCGGCCTGCCGTGTAACTTCATAGGAGTCGGGCGAGAGTTGCTTCCGCCACTCTGCGTCGGTCTTGACGACTTTTTCGACCAAGATCGTGTCCAGTTTCTTCCCTGAGTCGCTGAATTGGACAATCTTCACTTTGCCGCCGACCGGCATCGCGGAAGCGCCTGCACCGGAGACCATGGTGCCCGGGTTTTTCAACCAGGAAACAAGTCCTACTCCGCCGAAGGCCAGCGCCGAACCAGTCAGAAATTGTCTGCGATTCACCATGATCGTATTCTCCTAGCGATCTGTCCTAGCAATCTCGCCCTATCGATCCCGGTAAAGATCCGGAAGCTGCTGTTTGAGGTGCGCCACCTTCGGCGCGTCGTTAATCGCTATATAAGGGTTGTTGGGGTGCAACTCCGCATAATCCTGATGGTATCCCTCTGCCGGGTAGAACGCCTTCAACGGGACAATCTCTGTCACAATTTTGCCAGAGAAAATCCTGGCTTCCGCCAGCTGTGCAATATACGACTGCGCGATTTTCTTCTGCTCGTCGTTCGTGTACGAAATCATCGAGCGATATTGTGTTCCTTCATCCGGCCCCTGGCGATTGAGCTCCGTCGGATCATGAGCTACGGAAAAGAACACTCGCAGCAATTCTCCGTAAGTTACTTTTGACGGGTCGTACTTCACTTCCACCGATTCGGCGTGCCCCGTCTCGCCCGTGCTCACAGTTTCGTAGTGCGCGGTGGATGCCTCCCCTCCCGTGTACCCAGACGTCGCACTCTTCACACCTTTCACATGCTGGAAGACCGCTTGGACTCCCCAGAAACATCCGCCTGAAAACACAGCTGTCTGCACTTCACCATGCGCCAATTGAACATCAACAACCGGGGCTGGAATCGCCATGGCCTTATCCGAAGCGCTGGCACCGGTCCGTGAAATCATAGCGGCCAACATCAGGCCCAAACCCACTGGAACGAGATAGCGCGAAGCGCGTGACATAGATTTTCTCCTCAAGAAAACGACCTTAACCCTCTGACAATTAGAGTCGCCGCGTGCCTGAAAGTTACATACAATGAACGTGCGCCCACCCTTTTTGGATTGCCTCAATCAGGAATGAAAATGTCGTCATCAGCCAAATCACAAGCCAAACTATGCCATTCTGAAGACGCGTTCCAACAGCGCATTCGGCGCCTCAACACCTCCCCGGTCCGCGAGGAAGCTGATTACGTGCTTTATTGGATGATAGCCGCGCGCCGAACGTCATTCAATTTCGCATTGGATCGTGCCATTGCTTGGGCGCAAAAGCTCACTCTCCCGCTTGTCGTTTTCGAACCGCTTCGCGTGGGCGATTCTTGGGCTTCCGATCGCCTGCATCGCTTTGTGATCGACGGAATGAACGATAACATCCGCAAATTCAGTCATATCCCCGTAATCTATTATCCATACATTGAGCCAAAAAGGGACGCAGCAAAAGGCTTGCTTGTGGCACTTGCTGCGCATGCCAGCGTCGTCGTCTCCGATGATTACCCCTGTTTTTTTCTTCCACGAATGTTGGCGGCGGCGATACTCCCAGTCTGTCTCGAAGTGGTTGATAGCAATGGCATCCTTCCCCTGCGCAGTGCCGACCACGCGTTCACGGCGGCGTTCCATTACCGTCGCCATATGCAGAAAGCCTTCCCGATTTTTGCCGATAAGACACCCCAAGCCAATCCACTCAAAACACTGGATCTTCCTACACCGAAGGGACTCCTGGACGCGATCCAGAAACGCTGGCCTCTGGCTTCGGAAGACATCCTTGCCGGTGATCCTCAAGCTTTGGCGCGCCTCCCGATTGACCACTCTGTGCCCGTCTCGCCCATGCGTGGCGGTGAAATGGCGGCACGTGCCGCGCTGGCGAAGTTTCTAAAACACGGGTTGGCCAACTACAATGAAGCGCACAACGAGCCTGAAGTCGAAGGCACAAGCCGCCTTTCCCCGTACTTGCATTTTGGCCACATCGGAGTTCACGAGATTTTCTCCGCCGTCATGAAGCAGGAGAAATGGTCCCTCTTCAAACTAGGCCCTAAGCCAAACGGCGCACGTGAGGGCTGGTGGGGTGTGAGTGCCGGCGCCGAAGCCTTTCTTGACCAACTCGTCACCTGGCGGGAACTGGCCTTCAACCAGTGCGCGTTTTCTCCCAAGGACTACGACCGTTACGATTCCCTTCCTGCATGGGCGAAAGAGACTTTGGCCAAACACGAGCGCGATCCGCGCCCGCACGTTTACACGCGCACGCAGTTAGAAAACGGGAAAACGCACGATCCTCTTTGGAATGCCGCGATGGGTCAACTACGCACGGAAGGCTGGTTCCACAATTACATGCGAATGCTGTGGGCCAAGAAAATTCTGGAATGGTCGCGCACGCCGCGTGAAGCGCTCGGCCATATGATCGCGATCATGGACCGCTGGTCGCTGGACGGCCGCGATCCGAATGCGTATGCAGGATATTTCTGGACGCTGGGCCGCTATGATCGCCCGTGGCCGGAACGTCCCATATATGGCACCGTTCGCTCCATGAGTTCCGACAATACGGCGCGAAAGTTCTCGGTAAAGGGTTACATCGACCGCTATGCGCCAGCGAAAGAATCCGGCCAGATGAGTCTGATCTAGAGGGTACGATGACCGCGTCCCGCTTGAATACGCAGCAACGCGACAACTAACGTATCGAGATCTTCTTTG
>JBEKTR010000181.1:0-7474 GCA_049515835.1 Terriglobales bacterium | reverse complement strand
TTCTTTGGCAAGCGCATCGCCAGATGCAAAAGCCTGACCAACGATTTCGCTGCTGACATGCTCCTGGTTTCCACCAGCTAAACCCAACATCACCGACTTTTCGCCCGCAGACAATTTAGCTCGTGCACGTCGGCCAATCGCTGGTCCAGCCGCCAGAATTTCAACGCAGCCAGGTTTGCCGCAGCCGCATGGCGGCCCCTTGTAATCGATGCTCATATGGCCGCCTTCAGGGGCGGCGCCGGTTCTTCCATTGAAAATATGGTTGTTAATCACAATACCGGAGCCTATACCAGTACCGATCGTGGCATAGAAAACGTGGTCATAGCCGCGGCCACTCCCCCAATGGACTTCGGCTAGCGCGGCGGCGCTGGCGTCGTTCTCGACCTTCACGGGCACTTTGTAGATCTCCTCGATTCGCCGGGCGAGGGGAAAGTCGCGCCAGCAGGGCAAATTGGGAGGGTTCAGAATCACGCCGCTGTGGGGATCGAGCGGACCGGGGGCACAAATTCCGATTCCACCGATGCCCTCGCGACTTCCGGGCTGGCTTTCATAGACTTGTTCAATCGCAGCTACAACAGCTTGCAGACCCGCTTCGGCACCTCCGTTTGTGATCATCGGAGTTCGAATCTGAGTCCTGATTTTGCCCTGATGGTCCACCAATCCAGCAGCGATCTTTGTCCCGCCAATGTCCACGCCGACGAACAAACGGCTTTGAGTTTCCGTCATTTCGCATGCCGCTCACTGTTTGGCTTGGACCCACTCAGTGCGAAAAACACAATATATAAATAGCAAACGGTGGCGACGAACAACGCATAGTGTATGCCTTGCCCCCAGCTTGTTTTTCCCTGAATCATCGCAGGATAGTAAGCGGTGTTAATTGCGTCGGCTAGTTTGCCCGTTAGCAAGGGAATGATCGCTCCGCCAACGATAGCCATGTTTAGAATGCCAGAGCCGTCACCGGTCAGCGGGCCAAGTTCCGCGATCCCCATCGTGAAGATGCATGGAAACATGATCGAGTTAAATAAACCTATTGCGAGAACTGACCACATCGCTACATGGCCATTGCTTAGCACCGAGGTCGTAACCAATAAAGCTGCGACGGTCGCACAAAAAGCGAGAAGCCTGCTAGCACTTAATTTCTGAAGCAGGGCCGAACCGATAAACCGCCCCACCATTGCCCCTAGCCAATAGACTGAAATGTAGCGTGCGGCTTCCGCCAGCGCCAAGTGGTATCGCGTAGCGGGATCCGGAGATTGTGCTGAAGAAAGAAACCCGCCGATATTGTCCAGGGCGAGGTAGTTCGCAATAGAACTTCCTATCGCTACCTCAGCCCCGACATACACAAAAATTCCAATGGCCCCGAAAATTAGGTTCGGGTGATTCCAGAGGGAGTCGTTAACTTTTTCTCCCTTGTGACGCTCCGCCGAGGGGATAGGTGGTAGCTTAAAAAGGCCTATTGATATCGCCAACAGGAAGAGCACGATGCTGAAGAAGTAGCAGTACAACCGGATTACTGCCTGCCCCGCCTGCGCCCCGCTCTGCTCTACCGCAGCCGCCGTGGTACCAAGGATAAGATGCGCGCCAATCCAAGGAAAGATCGCGGTGCCAAGCGAGTTGAAAGCTTGGGTCAGATTGAGCCGGCTAGAGGCGGTTCGCGCATCGCCGAGTACTGCAACGTAAGGGTTAGCTGCGACTTGTAATGTCGTAATGCCTGTCGCCAAAATGATCAGCGCGACTAGAAAAAACGGGAAGGACTGGATCTTGGCCGCGGGATAAAACGCCAGGCACGCAAGGACCATGATCATCAATCCAACAACAATTGCCCTTTTGTAGCCAATCGCGTCAATGACCCTCGCCGCTGGGATGGAAAAAATGAAATATGCGGAGAAGAACGCGGTCTGGATCAACATGCTCGCGCCGACTTCCAGATTGAATGCATGTTGTGCATATGGCACCAGCACATCATTCAGCGAGGTAAGTGATCCCCATAAGAAAAACAGCGTGGTGACCATGGCCAGCGGGCCGCGATAATTGGAAGTCTGGTCGTCCGGTCGGATGCTTGTTTGAGGACTCGATATGGCCATGCGGTATGAATTCTCCTCTACAAAGCTAGTGGGTTGCCATTTCTTTTTCCATCTCTTCGAGTGTAAAACCTTTAGTCTCCGGATACACGAACAGCACGACAAAGAATTGCACCACCATCATGACGGAAAAAAAGACGAATGGGTAAGCGCCGGAGGAAGCCGCCATGATCGGAAATATTAGGGAAATCAATCCGTTCATCAGCCAATGCGTAAAGCTGCCCAGACTCTGTCCCTTGGCTCGCACGTTGTTGGGAAATACCTCGGCGATGTAAACCCAAATGACCGCGCCCTGCGAGAACGCAAAGAACGCAATGTAACCCACCAGGAACCAGAGCAGATAGCTTTGATGTTGATTCGTAAAGAAAATCGCGGCGACGCCTGCCAGACAAATTGCTGTGCCGACCGAACCGATGAGCAACAAAGTCTTACGTCCAATTTTGTCAATCACTGACATGGCCAGCATCGTGAAAAGCAGATTCGTACCGCCAATGGCAACTGCCTGGAGATTGCCGGAAACTTTGCTGAATCCTGCATGAGCAAAAATGTCGTTGAGGTAATAGAGGATCGCGTTAATGCCTGCCAGTTGATTGAACAATCCTATGCTCACGGCCAGAAAAATTGGGAACGCATACTTGCGGGACAATAATTTCTCGTCGGCTTGCCGCTGTTCCGATTCGATGGATCGCACAATCTCCTGCAAATCATGTTCATAATTTTCGTCGCCCGTCAGCTTTAGCACTGTCCGGGCTTCATCAATCCGGCCTTTTTTCACGAGCCAGCGCGGGCTGCGCGGAATCGTGAACAGCATCACGAAGAAAAGAAGGGCCGGGACCGCAGTGACCCCAAATTCCCACCGCCATTCGTCCGTACCGAAGTGCTGCACGCTGATGATGTAATTCGAAAAGTATGCAAGAAGAATGCCGAACACGACGTTGAACTGGAAGAGACCGACCAGTCGCCCGCGTAGTTTTGCCGGAGCAATTTCAGCGATGTACATCGGCCCGAGCACCGAAGATCCGCCGATGCCTAAACCGCCGATAACGCGAAAGAGTATGAGTGAGCCCCAACTCCACGATGCAGCGCAACCAAGCGCGGTAATCAGATACAAGATCGCGAGCCCGCGCAGGCTATCGCGCCTGCCGAAGCGCTCCCCCGGAATGCCCGCGAGCAACGCGCCGAACACTGTGCCCAAAATCGCGCTCGCCACCGTAATTCCCAGAAGTCTTGGCGAAAGATTGAAAGTCGCGGTGAGAGCGCTCGTGGTTCCAGAAATGACCACGGTATCGAAGCCAAATAACAATCCGCCTAAAGCAGCCACACCCGCGCTCTTTGCGAGGTATCCGTTCAGTTTCATGCACGCTCCAGTCGGTAGCTTTGGGGATCAAATGCCGCCACTTCATCCAGCGTCCATGCGGGGATGGCGCCTGCACGGCTGGCTACCAGCGCACCTACGCGATTTGCGAAGTCAGCAATTTTTTCTGCCGGCCACTCGTTTCCTATGCCATGCAAAAGGCCTGCCGCGAAGGCGTCGCCCGCGCCCACGGTGTCGGCCACTTTAATTTGATAACCGGGGGATTCGACGTATTCATCGCCATGTAGAAGTGCGCATCCCTTTGAGCCCCGGGTCACGCAAACGGCTTCCAGATTAAAATCCGCTGCATACTGCCGGCAGAATTGTTCGAGGGAAGAAAACGGTGTACCTAACATCTTCGATATCTCCTCAACTTCAACGTCGTTGAGTTTCATCACGGTCGCGAGTTGCATGAGCTCTCGCAACAGTTCAGGCGTGTATGAGTTGGCCCGAAGGTTGACATCGTAGAAGCGCCTCGCTGTCGGAACCGTGGCCAGAATTTCTTTTGTGAGCTCCCAGGCGATAGAACTCATTTGTAACAATGTGCCGAAGTAAATCCAATCTAAGGATTGGGAAAGGAGAAAGTCGTAGTCTTCGTCGGTGAGCTGTGGGAAATCATAAGCCGCAGGGCGATGCAAAACAAAATGGGGTTGGCCGCCGCCCGATAACGTCACACTGACAATGCCAGTCCCATGTTCGGGGTCTTCGCGCACAAAGCGCGTGGAGAGGCCCATTTTTTCCATACGGTGAAGAATGCGCTTGCCGCGATCATCGGCCCCCACCGCGCTGACGAAGAAAACATCGTGCTCCAGACGGAGCAAATGGGCAGCAAAATTAAAGGGCGCACCACCGAGGTGCTCCTTGCCGCCGATGACATCCCACAGCACTTCACCGATGCTGATGACTTTCACCGTGTCCCCCGAAAGTCTTCCTAGCTGCCATTGCACAGATTCGGCGTCAAGCTGGCACAGTATAACTCGCGATTTGCATTCGTAACGAAACGCGAGCAAATCACCGCTGCGCATCAGGGTTTGCCGGCGTCTGCGGTGGCGATGCGCCTTGCAGGCGCTGAAACTCCCGCATCTCGCTTTGTGCCGCTTCGGTCTTACCCTGTTTTCGGTAGATACCCGCCAAACCAAAATGCGCTTGCGCCGCCAAGGAGCCCACTTTCTCGATCGAAAGCAGCTTGGTCCATGCCTTTTCAGCGGCATCTACGTCGCCATCGAGCGAATCGGCTTTACCCAGAGAGTAAAGCGTTTCAGGCATATCAGATTGCAGCTTGTCGGCGCGAATGAGTTCGAGTCTCGCCTCATGAGCTTTGCCTTGCTCAAGCAAAGCCGTACCTAAACGAAATGCTGCTTCGGCATTGCCGGGCTGAAGTCTGGTCTGTTCGCGGAACTCCTGTTCAGCCTTGGGCCATTGGAACGCACCGGCATAGACCTCTCCCAATTCCAAATGTGCTTCGGGCAAGTGTGGTCGCAGTTTCAATGCTTGCTGGAATTCGCCCTCGGCATCGGGCATACGCCGCAGGACGAAATAATTCTCCGCCATCGCCTGGTGGGCGCGTGCCGAGTCCGGAGCTGCGTTCAACAATGTGTCGATCATCTGTTTCGAAAGCAGTCCGCTGGCCCGCCCGAGATAGTAGAGAAGATCGGTGTCATTGGGATGTGCGGCGAGCGCGTTTTGCAAGTTCGAAACCGCCTCCATGAGTTGCCCTGTTTGAATCTGGGCGATGCCCATCGCAGCCGTGTCCCCGGCACGTTGCAGGTGCGGAATCGCTTCCGCCGCGTAGCCTTGGGCAAGTAATGAGTAGCCGAGTAACTGATGGGCAGGAACGGAGTCGCCCTTCAATTCGACAGCGCGTTTGAGAGGAGCGATAGCAGACCCATAATTGCCAAGTTCCATGTTCGCTTGGCCCAGACTGATGAAAGCGTCGGGCAGCGTCGGGTCGAGTTCAGCCGCCTTCTTGAATTCGACGATGGCCAGATCGAATTTCTGCTGCTGTTCCGCGGCGATTCCTATTCTCATGTGTTCCATTGCGTCCGGCGAAGCGGACGAAGCGGGGCTCTGCCAAGCGAACAATAAGATGAAAACGGTCGCGATCACGGTTTCTCCGGTTCGCGCACTTCCAGAATCTGGTCCGCCCGAACATCTTTAAGAGTCTGGTGCATACCGGAAGGCCAAGTGATTTCAACCTTTGCAGTATCGGCGTTGCCCAAGCCGAAGTGTAAACGTTTGTCGCTTGCCGAGAGATAGCTTCCGGCCGAGGTTGCAAATCTGGTTTGTCCGTTAACCTGCACTCTGGCGCCATAGCCATCTCGGTTGCTGCGCGTGCCCCGCAAGTTAATGGTGAGCCAGCGCGCCGTTCCACCGTGATTCATGAAGACTTGCGGCGGCCCTCCCAGTTGCGTGACGACGACATCCTGCCAGCCATCGTTGTTGAGGTCGCCAAAGGCTGCTCCACGCGCCGCCATAAGCGTCGTGGTTCCAGGATCTACCCCCTCGAAACGCCCTTGACGATTCATCGCCAGCAAGGGAAGCTCCAGATAATGGAGCGAGGGATCGATCTTCTCTACGTTATCGAGCACGTGACCTTGGGCAACGAATAAATCTTTCAATCCGTCGTTATCGAAATCCTCGAGACCGACACCCCATCCTGAACTTCCGCTCGAGAGCATACCTAATCCCGTTTCCAGGCTGCGATAGCTGAAGGTCCCATTGCCATCGTTGTGATACACGCCGTAAATTTCGCGCGGCAATTCGGTTACGATGACATCCGGCTTCCCATCATTGTCGTAATCTTGAAAAACGACGCCCATACCGGAAAGTCGCCTCCCGTCTTCTGAAAGCGCAGCACCAGATTCGAGGCCCACTTCGCTGAACGTGCCATTGCCGTTGTTGTGAAACAGGTATTGCTGCATGCCATCGTTGGCAACATAGATGTCGGTAAAGCCATCGCCATCGTAATCCGCAAAAGCCACGCCCAAGCCGCGGCCTTTTTTCGCGCTGATTCCCGATTTCGCACTCACATCCGTAAAAGTGCCATCGCCATTGTTGTGATAAAGAATATTCGTCGTGGCTGGAAATTCTTCAGGCGGACAATAAGTGTGATAATTGCCCCCGCAATCCTTGCTGTGCTTGGTGTCCCATTCCATGTACCGGGTGACGAACAAATCGAGTTTGCCATCGTTGTCATAATCAAAGAATCCGGCAGACACCGACCATCCGCCGCCTGCAACACCTGCCTTGGCGGTCACATCCGTAAACGTTCCGTCGCCATTATTGTGATAGAGAATATTTTTTCCATAACTCGTTACGTACAGGTCCGGATATCCGTCGTTGTCATAGTCGCCGACGGCTACACCCATGCCGTAATTTCCGTCGCCCGCGTTGTTGAGACCAGCTCGCTCCGTTACGTCAGTAAAACTGCCGTCTTTATTTTGGCGGTATAAACGGTTCCAATATTTCGGATCATGGCGATCGAAACCTTCCGGCACTTGCATCGGACTGGTGATCCGTCCGCCGTTCACAAGGAAGATGTCGAGTAACCCGTCGTTATTGTAATCAAGCAGAGCTACTCCACCCGGCATGGTTTCAATCAGATATTTCTGGGCCGTCGGAGAATTTTCCAGCTTGAAATCGATTCCCGTGGCTTGCTTAACGTTCAGAATAGGCTCGGGCAAAGGTGCCGCGGCGAAGGTCAGAGACAAAGAAAGAATCAGGCTTACTGGGAATAGGCGCACTCGACGGATTCCTTATTTCTGACCTAGCATATCCTGCCCTAAGTTCATTCGTACACACGCGAACAATGCAGCCTCATACTAACGGGTGATAACTGGCTCTCGCAGTTGATTTCCGCACGACGAACTCCGGCTCCGTGAGTATCTCAGTGTTGGAACGTTCCGATTGCTCAATTCGGCTGAGCAAAGTTCGGGCTGCGATTTCGCCCATCTTGCGCAATGGTTGACGCACAGTCGTGAGGCTCGGACTGCTATATGCCGCCGCCTGAATATCGTCAAAACCCACCACCGAGATATCT
>JBEKTR010000180.1:0-7506 GCA_049515835.1 Terriglobales bacterium | reverse complement strand
CGACTTCGCCGACCACGGCTTTCATGATGTTGGTATTGGTGTTGAGAAGATCGTCGCGGCTCATGCCGGGCTTGCGGGGAATGCCGGCGGTGATGACGACAATGTCGGAGTCGGCGGTGTCGGCGTAGTTGTTGGTGCCGCTGACGTGCGAGTCGCGCTTCTCGATGGGCATGGCTTCGAGCAGGTCGAGGCCTTTGCCTTGCGGAACGCCTTCAACGATGTCAATGAGGACGACGTCGGCGAGTTCTTTGGAAGCAATCCAGTGAGCTGCGGTTGCGCCCACATTTCCTGAACCTACAATCGTTACTTTGTTTCGCATGATTCCCTTTCGTACAAATTCAAAAACCTTTTACCGCAGGTACAACGCTGAAAACGCAGATACGACCAAATAAATCTGCGCCATCTGCGTAAAATCTGTGGCTAACTTTTTTACCTCGGAGCCAGTGTTGCAGCCTGCATATTTTCAATAATGCGATCGCCAAATTCGCTGGTCTTAACTTTGGTCGCGCCTTCCATCAAGCGCTCAAAATCGTATGTGACGGTCTTATTAACGATGGTCTGCTCCATGCCGCTTTCGATCAGATCGGCAGCTTCGGGCCATCCCAATAGGCGGAACATCATGACGCCCGACAAAATGACTGAGCCGGGATTGATGACGTCTTTATCGGCGTACTTGGGCGCGGTGCCGTGCGTGGCCTCAAAGATGGCATAGCCGTCGCCGACGTTTGCGCCGGGGGCGATGCCCAACCCGCCAACTTGCGCGGCGCAGGCGTCGGAGATGTAGTCGCCGTTCAGATTGGGGCACGCGAGCACGGAATATTCATCGGCGCGGGTAACAACCTGCTGGAAGATGGAATCGGCGATGCGGTCGTTGATCATGACTTTCTTCTTCCATGCGCCCTTGCCATGAGTGGAATAAATCGCATCGAGAACGGCCTTCACCTCTTTATAAACGGATTGAGCAAACTCTGGTGGCGCGAATTCCATCCCTGGCTCAATCTGCGCTGCGTTTTCTTCCACGCTGATATTGGGATTCTTGTCTTTGTTATCGAGAATCCAACTCTCCCGCTCGGTGACAACTTGGTCACGGAATTCGTCAACCGCGACTTCATACCCCCACTTGCGGAATGCGCCTTCAGTAAATTTCTGGATGTTGCCTTTGTGAACGAGCGTTACAGTCTTGCGTTTTTCATCAATCGCGCATTGGATCGCCATGCGGACAAGGCGCTTCGTCCCTGTGATCGAGATCGGCTTGATCCCGACTCCGGAGTCGAGGCGAATTTGCTTCTTGCCGCCCTTTAGCATGTCTTTGTTGAGAAACTCGATTAGTTTCGCGGCCTCTGCAGTTCCCTGCTCCCATTCAATGCCGGCGTAAACGTCTTCGGTGTTTTCCCGATAGATCACGATGTTCATGCGCTCAGGATTTTTTACCGGCGAAGGCGTGCCCTTGTAATACTTCACGGGGCGAATGCAGGAGTAGAGATCTAGAATCTGACGCAGCGCGACGTTCAGCGAGCGAATACCGCCGCCGACAGGCGTGGTCAGCGGGCCTTTGATGGCAACGCGGAACTCGCGGGCAGCAGAGATTGTGTCATCCGGAAGCCAGTTGTCGAATTTGGCTTTAGCTTTCTCTCCGGCAAAAACTTCGTACCACGCCACGCGGCGCTTGCCGCCGTAGGCTTTTTCTACCGCGGCGTCGAATACGCGGACTGAAGCTTTCCAGATATCGCGGCCGGTGCCGTCGCCTTCAATGAACGGGATGATGGGATTTTCAGGAACCTGATATTTGCCATTTGCATAATTAATCTTTGCACCGCTTGCTGGTACCGGCACACCGTTGTATGAAGCCGCCATTCCTTACCTGCCTCCGCTGTCGGATGGAAAACTAATTATTATAAGCGGAAAGGCATAAGTAACGGTGCGGCAGACGAAAAGAGCGGATAGACTCTAACAAGTCCGGAATTTTATTTCACGAACTTGCGAATTCTCTACAGCTTAATCCTGGTGATTCCACTTCTGGCGACGATCCATTGCTTTGCGCAAGAGCAGACTCCGTCTTTGCCAGAAGCCCCCGTCACGCAACAAACAAAGCCGCCAGCTGAACCTGAGCTGCAAGAAAACACGGGCTGCGTGCTCACCAAATGCCTGGCGACCCACCGTTTCTGGGACAAAGAAAACGATTGGCTCTTCGCCGGAGTCTTCGCCAGCCGGTTTCTGGATTTTGCATCCACGAAGAATTTTCTGGCGCGCGGCCGAAGTGAGATCTTACTTCCTGATGACATTGTCTATAACAACGCCGGATTTGCCGCGCTGGAAGCGGCGGGCGCGGCCACGTCAGTTGGAATTTCTTACATTTTCCATCGGACAGGCCATCACAAAATGGAACGCTGGCTATCCATTGGCCATATCAGCGTTACGACATTTGGTGCGGTGCGCAATTATTGCTTGACGTCCAAACATCCGCCGGCAATGTCGCAGTAAGGCTTACCATCTTCTCGTGCCGAAGTACTTCCGAACTCCAATAGTGGTAAAACGCCCCCACGGCCCGTTAGGGCCAAGGTCAGCCGGACCGAGATTGCCGGTGCGGGCGCCAAAGCGCTCGAAAAGTGGGTGTTGCGTCACACGAAATTCAAATCCGCGGCCGATATATGCGCCACCGCCCCAGGAGTATTCCACGCCGATCGCATCCGGGGACCAAGTGTAGAGCGCCTGGGGCACGTTCTTGCCAAAGAGAAAATGCGGCTCGCTGAAAAGGAAGATGCGGCGAAACTGGCCCTTGCCGAAGGGCCGGGCTTCGATGACTCCGGATAGCATGTACCGACCAAACATGCTGCAAGGTGCGCTGGCCCCGCCGAAATCACGGGCGGCGGCGTTACACAAGTTAGGGTCGATCTCATTGTGCGGAGGCGCAATGTCGAATTGCGCAAATCCCCAAAAAGTGTCTTTGGGGAAAACCATTCGGTCACTGGTATCGGTAATGCTTTCAGATTGGGCCCAGGCAAAACCACACAAAATCACCGGCAGCAAAACCCCAAGCAGTCCCCTTTTCATTCCGCCTCCGCAAGTTGTAAATGGATAGAACTGAAGTCAAAGCAGCTTACCCGATAACGCGGTAAAACCCAAGACGTAACAGTGACATTCCGCGGGGCAGATCATGCTAGGATTTCTCTACACCGGAGCGAATAAAATGTCATTCTCAAGACTTCTACATGCGGTTGTACTCACAGGATTGGTAACGCTTATGGCAATCAACTCTTTCGCGGCATCGAATGTTTACGATTTCACGGCATCATCGATTGATGGTAAGCCCATGCCTCTTGCGGACTTTAAGGGTAAAGTCATTCTTGTGGTCAATGTAGCAAGTAAATGCGGATACACGCCTCAGTACACAGCTCTCGAAGCTCTCTATGAAAAGTACAAAGACCGAGGCTTTGTCATCGTCGGCTTCCCGGCAAACAATTTCGGCGCGCAGGAGCCTGGCACGAATGCCGAGATCAAGACTTTCTGCTCACGGACATACAACGTGACTTTTCCTATGTATGGCAAGATTTCTGTCAAAGGTGACGATCAGGCCCCGCTTTATAAGTACTTGACCAAAGACACACCCGCGCCGATCTCCGGCGACATCAAGTGGAACTTCACGAAATTTCTCGTGGATCGTAACGGGAAGGTCGTGCGACGGTTCGAGTCTGCGGTCACGCCGGATTCCCCAGAAGTGACCTCCGCGGTGGAGAAGCTGCTCAAGCATTAAAACGAGGAGCCGCCTTTTACACTTGGCGATCAAAGGTCAAGGCCTTGACAAGCAGCGACTTGTCGCTCACTTTAGTTTATGGACTTCGACCAGCTGGAAACCTTTCTTGCTGTAGCCCGCTTGGCGAGCTTCTCCCGGGCTGCGGAAAAGCGCTTCCGCACGCAGCCTGCTATCTCGTCCCAGATTCGGCTGATTGAAGAAGAAGTGGGCGCACGCCTGCTTGATCGCTCAGGCGGCAAAGTTTCCGTCACCTCGTCCGGCAAAATCTTCATGAAGTACGCCGAAGAGGTCCTTGAAGCCCGCAAGTTCATGATGACCGAAGTGGCTGAGACGGAGCGGGTGCCACGCGGCGAAATTACGATCGGAGCCAACGAGGGCACGTGCCTGCACATCCTGCCCGAGGTTTTTGCGGGATTCAAGAAGAAATATCCAGACGTGGCCGTCAATATCAAGCGATCCGACTATGCCGGTATTCTCGAAAGCGTGAGCGACAACTCCGTGGACTTTGGCGTGGTCTCTCTGCCGGTAAAGGATCCGCGCCTTACCGTAATGCCGATTCACAATGACGAACTGGTCATCATAGCGCCCATTCATCACAAGCTATCGAAATCGAAGTCGCTAACGGTCGCGGAGGTCGCCGCGTATCCGCTGGTGGTGCCAAAAGGCGGCCACACTCGCGATGTTCTTGACCATCTCTTCTACGAGCGAAAACTCAAACCGCGATATGCCATGGAACTCGACTCGAGCGAACTCTTGAAGCGCTTTGTGGCCGCAGACGTAGGCATCGGCTTCATCGCCCGCTCCCATGTCCAAGAGGACATTCGCGCCCGCGTTTTGGCGGTCATCAATATCGCCGACGCCACGGTTCGGCGAGATCTGGCGCTGGTGTTCCGGAAAGATAAGGCCTTGAGCCGGGCGGCCCAGGCCTTTATTGATACGGCGGTGAAACTAAAAACCGCGGAATTCGAAACTTCGGGCAAGGGCTAAGTGTTCCTAGCAGTGCAATGTTTCGCTCTTATCGAGAGTCTTAATCACGAGGAGATTGGGCATCATGGTCATTCGGCGCGACAAGTTGGCAATCGTAGGAACGGCGATTCTGGCATTGGCGCTTGCGCTCCGGCTTCCAGCGCTTGGCAAGGCTGGCGAGAGCTACACCGGTGAAGTTAGCGATAGTATGTGCGGCGCCGAGCACATGATGAAGGGCAGCAAGGCTGATTGCACACGCGCCTGCGTCGGCAAGGGATCAAACTACGCATTGGTGGTTGGCGATAAGGTTTATACCCTCGAAACCAATGATAGAGACTTGCTCGGAAAACTCAACGATCTTGCAGGCCAGAAAGCGCGCATCACAGGCAAAGCGGATGGAACCGGCATTGTGGTCAATGCGGTCGCGCCGGCGAAATAGAGCAGAATCCGCGAAGTTCCAGACAACTCGAAAACTATTTTGGTTCTACGCATACTTTTCACATTCCCGTCACAATTCGCTGTGTTAAATTTAACGCTGGTCAATCCACGAAAACACTCGGAGGAACACTGCATTGGGAAAGAACATGGTCCCCAAGAAAATTTTCTTCACCAAGGGGGTCGGTAAACATCGTGAGCGGCTTACTTCATTCGAACTCGCCCTGCGCGACGCCGGCATCGCGGCGCAAAATCTAGTTCGTGTTTCGTCCATCTTCCCTCCCCAGTGCAAACTGCTGGCCCGTTCTCAAGGATTAAAATATCTCTCGCCCGGTGAAGTTGTGTTCGCCGTGGTAGCGGAAAACTCCACGCACGAACCGCATCGGCTGTTGGCATCGAGTATCGGCGTAGCCATCCCCGCTGATCGTAATACCTACGGGTATTTGAGCGAGCACCACTCGTTCGGTGAGTCAGAAGATGCGGCCGGGGATTACGCCGAAGAACTCGCGGCCGAAATGCTCGCAACCACGCTCAACGTGGAATTCGACCCCGATCGTTCGTGGGACGAGAAGAAAGAAATCTACCGGATTTCCAACAAAATCGTGCGCACCGCGAACGTCACGCAATCTGCGGTTGGCGACAAGCGCGGTTTGTGGACCACCGTAATCGCTTCCGCGGTATTGATTTTCGAATAAGCGCATCTTTGCAAATAAAATGGCCCGCCTATCAAGGCGGGCCATTTTCATTTTGAGCGAGGTTATTTTTTGGCTGACTTCTTCGCCTTGCTATTCATCTTCGATGCCTTATTTGGCCCCAATCGTTCGAGCACGGCCGCCACAATCAAAGGCAATCCGACCGTGGCATCGACGAAGACTTCGCCGAACATGCCGCCTTCGGCTGGTGGAACGAATTTGCCCCACGAAATCGCCTCACTGTAAGGGCTGCCCGACAATCCGCCCCAATAAACCGGCTCGGGGCAAATGCGCAGCCCATAGTGATATCGCTTTAGCGGAACATTTTCGCCCATACGGCGATGACGTAGCTCGATGAAGGGCCCGAACTGCTGCGACCAGTTTCGAGGAACCCCGCCCCCAATGGTGAAAATTCCCAGCCGCTTCTGGCGCAGCAACGTCGCCGCAAAATGCTCCAAGTCTTCAAAGGGGTCAAAACGCAACCGGTGACGTCCGGTGGACTCACGCAAGCGATTGCTCAAGGCTACGTCCAATCCGAGCTCGGAGTCAGTGAATGCCGGCACAAACACGGGGACGCCCTTCTCAAAGGCTGAGCGCAAGATTCCGCGCTGGTCTTTATCCCGCTTGGCCAGGTGCGCGCCGATCGCATGATTGAGCTTGTAGGAGCACATAATTTCGTTGTGATCCCAACCTTCGAGAATCTGTGCCATGACTTCCTGCACGTCGTCGAGGTTCTGCTCCGGCTCCAGCGTGTCATAAACGCGGTTGTAGCCCTGTTCATATAGTTCTGTGTCGGAAACATCGGGGTTGTAACGGAAATGCGAGCGCCCGGTGGCTTCGACGAGGCCATGCGCCATAAGCGCACCGGTAGAAACGATGGCATTCACGATGCCGCGGTCGATGAGTTCCGAAATAATGAGGCCTTGTTTGGCGACAGTCATGGCGCCGGCCAAGGTCATAACCACAAAGCAATCCTGGTCGCGGGCCATCGCCTCGAGCACGTCGGCCGCTTCGCCGAGCTGGCGTCCAGTAAACGCCGTTTTCGACATGGCGCGAACCAGACCATCGATGGAATGAATTTTGCCTAAATCGAGAGGTTCCAGCGGAATCAATTTGTCTGCCACCGCATTATGCAGCTTGCGCTCGATGCCCGCTCCCTCATGATTTTCGTGTTTCAATGTTGCCCCCTGGAATTTCTGGATGAAAATAATGCGTTTTCGTGAGAAGAAGTAAGTTATCGCGGAACGACCGCCGCGGTCAAAAGTACATTGTGAATGTCAGATGACAGCATCACAATCGCGAAAGCCATTACGCCGCGAGAGCAGCCAATGATTCCAACTGCCGCAGATGATTGAGGTCATGGCCTGCCATGGTTTCAATCAGGGTGCGGAATGTCATATCTCCACGTTCGGGATGGGTTAGAGGCTTCGCAAAGGCTTTGGAATCCAGCGAATTGACCAGAGCGCAGTTCCACAATCGCGCGGCAGAAAAGAGAGCGAGCGCGTCGCTGGCCGAGTACGCGGCATAATTCTTTGCCCAGTCATCCTGCTCGAACGGTTGCACGATGTGGCGGTCTTGAGACAGTGTCTGGCGAATGCGGAAAGCGAACACCACTTCACAGTCTGCTAGATGGCATACAATCTGGCGGGCATTCCATTTGCC
>JBEKTR010000179.1:0-10810 GCA_049515835.1 Terriglobales bacterium | reverse complement strand
CCCCTCCTGCCCTGACCAAAGCGTGGCAAATTTATAGGGCGCTGGAAGATCGCGGTTGCTGTGGTGATAGATGTAGGCGACGGAAAAGTCGTTGGAGAAGGCGCAAATCACCAACACGAGGGCAGCGAGAAAAATGACGCCGAAACTCGCGATGCCGGCGCGGCGCGCGGTTTCGCCCAGCCGCTCGGCGACGGGCCCCTTGCGCACGAGCGCCGTCAGGCCGGCGAGAAACGAGTACCCAGCCAGGGCGAGGGCCAGGATGAGCGCGAAGCTGCCAATTTGCGACATGGGGGAAGCTTGATCAATCGCCGCGGATCATCTCCGCGACCTTAGGCTAACCAATTATGGTGCGAATCGACCGGTGCCTATAACTCTACCATCTTTACCCCGCCGGCGGCCCGCCAGCAATTCGTGGAATTGTCCAGCGCGCTAGGCGCTTTTTTGGTGGTCGAACGCTTCCCTCACCTCGCGTTCGGCGCGGGCCCAGTCTTCCTGAGGATCGCCGGGCGCGCCGTGGCGCTCCAGATAAATCTGATAAGCGCGCTGACGGATGGCCGAGTCCAAATCTCTAGCCGCAGTGGGCAGCGGTTCGACAGCGGATTTCTTTAAGCCGGGCAGAGGTGTGGGTGCTGCTTCGGGTTTTTGCGGCCTTTGCGCGGACATTTCAGCTGCGATTTTTTCTGCCTGGGTCGCTGGCTCAACTGCTGCGGGAACGTTCGATCCGTCCGTTGGAGCGCCTTTGGGCTTGTCGCTAATGTTAACGCTGTTCTTGCTCCGGATGGAGGTCGTCTTGGGGGATTTTGCTTTTGCCATTATCGGGTACTCCTTACAAGTGCCTAGATGAATTAATGAATCGAATTGCTGCAAAAACCACATAAATCACATTTGCTCGCGAGGAAACTTACCCCGCATCTATGAAAAAAGGATGTCTTTATCATAAACCTTGCAGCGCTGTGGATGGAGTGAAATTAGATGAAAATTGGTGGGCGTGCCCCGCGAAGAAAAGCAGATTCCCCACGCGTTCTCGCTGACGCTCCGACGATGCGCGAGGAATCTGCTGTTTGTTTGGCCGGACGGCCCACTCTTTCGCGTTCTTTTTCGCGCCCTCTCCGAAAGGGTGGGAACATCAAGCCTTACTTCAGCGATGCCTGCAGCTTCTTCGACTTCTCTTCCACGCCTTTGGCAAGCTTCTCTTTGTGCTGAGTCAGTTTCTTGGCAACGTCTGCATCGGCGAGGCCAATCATCTGCGCGGCGAGAATGCCGGCATTGGTTGCGCCGGGTTTACCAATGGCAACGGTCGCAACCGGAATCCCAGCGGGCATTTGAACGGTAGCCAAGAGTGAATCCATGCCATTCAACGACGTCGCTGGAATGGGCACGCCGATAACCGGCAGAGTCGTATGCGCCGCGATGACTCCGGCAAGATGCGCGGCGCCGCCGGCCCCGGCGATGATCACGCGAATGCCGCGACTGGCGGCGTTTCTCGCATATTCGGCGGTGCGGTCGGGCGAACGGTGCGCCGAGGTCACGTCAATTTCATAGCCGATGCCGAAATCTTCAAGGGCCTTGCCCGCCTCACGCATAATTTCAAGATCAGAATCACTACCCATCACGATGGAAACTTGCGGTTTGCTCATTATTTTTTCCTTATGAATTATTTTTTCAGCGCTCTCGCCGCTATGTCTTTGCGGTAATGCGCCCCTTCAAAACTAATCTTGCCGGCGGCTTCATAGGCTCGCGCAACGGCCGATTCCAAATCGCTGCCCCGTGCTGTCACTCCTAGCACGCGCCCACCAGCGGTGTAATATTCGCCGTCACGCTTCGAAGTCCCGGCATGAAAGACTTTCACGCCGTCAATTTTTTCCGCGTCAGCCAAGCCGGACATCTTTTTTCCCACCGCATAGCCGCCCGGATAGCCGCCCGAAGCCACCACCACGCACACCGCTGCATCATTCGACCATTTGAAATCGCCATCGCTGACGCGGCCATCGACGGACGCTTCCAGCGCATCGAGCAAATCGCTTTCAAGACGCATGAGAATAGGCTGCGTTTCCGGGTCGCCAAAGCGGCAGTTGAACTCAAGCACCATGGGGCCTTTCGCGGTCATCATTAATCCGCAATAAAGAATCCCTTTGTATTCGGCGCCTTCGGCCTTCATGCCTGCCACCACCGGACGCGCCACATGCTGCACCAGCCAGTCGCGCATGGCGTTGTCCATGATCGCCGGAGTCGAGTACGCGCCCATGCCGCCGGTGTTGGGGCCGGTGTCGCCATCACCCACGCGTTTGTGGTCCTGCGCGGCGACCAGCGGCGCGACCCGTTCGCCGTCGCTGATGACCAGAAACGAAAGCTCGTCGCCCTTCAAACACTCTTCGAGCACCACGCGCGCGCCCGCTTCGCCGACCAGCTTGCCGCTGAACATTTCGGCGGCAGCTTCGGCGGCTTCTTCTTTGGTGGCGCAAACAACCACGCCTTTGCCAGCGGCAAGGCCATCGGCCTTCACGACTACTGGCGTGGAGAAATGCCCGAGGGCTTTGCGCAGTTCTTCCATCGAATCGCAAATCGCATAGTGTGCCGTGGGAATGCGGTGGCGCTGCATGAACTCTTTCGCAAAGCTCTTGCTCGACTCCAGTTGCGCGGCGGCGCTGGTGGGGCCGAAGATGCGCCATCCCCGGCGCTGAAATTCGTCCACGATGCCCATTTGCAGCGGCACTTCCGGGCCAACAACGGTGAGATCAGGCTGAATGCGGTTCGCCAGCTCGACCAGTGAATCGACGCTCTTCACATCCACGGGGAGACACTCGGCGTCATCCGTGATTCCGCCGTTGCCGGGCGCGCAATAAATTTTGGAGACGCGCGGCGATTGCCGCAGCTGCCATACCAGCGCGTGCTCGCGCCCTCCGCTGCCGATGACGAGAATTTTCATGAAGATTTAGGTTAGGGAACGTCGCGTAGGAATGTCAAACGGGAGCGCTGGCTCAAAGATTGGGCCTGGATGCTTTAAGGTGTAATTTCAAACACCACGCCTTGGTTTTAGCTACCACCCTCCCACGTCGTCCCATAAAAATTGCCGTTCACTCGCGCCAATTTTTATGGCTGCAGTCGATGTGATCGCGGGATCCCTACTTGGTTGCGTTCACCAGTACGGCCACGGAGCGCGTCAAGTTTGTCGTACCCACAATAATGTCCGGATATAGGTCTCCGCCTAGGCGCGCGGTTTGTATTGACTCGATGCCCGCATTCTCCATGAAGAACTGCGGGGGCAGAAATCTTCCATCGCCTTTTCCAGTAAGGACTTCTCACAACCACATCCAAGTAACCGTCCCCATTGAAGTCGTCAGCCACCAGCGCCCCTTGCTCAACGTTTAACGTTTTGACGGCCGGCAGAAAACTGCCGTCCCCGACGCCGAACAGAATATCCAGTTCATAATCGTGCGTAAGCGCCAAATCTTCAATGCCGTCGTTATTAAAATCTCCAGCTAAAATATTGCAAAGCGATGTGCTTGTATAGCTGCGCACTTCAGGTTGTTGAAAAGAGCCATCGCCCTTGCCTGCCAAAAGAGCAATATAGCCTTTTCCATCAGCCTGGCCGCATACTGCCAGATCTGGCACGCCGTCGCCATTAAAATCCCCCGCCGTTATATTTGCAGCTGGGAACGCAAACGGGTACTCAGCCGAGTTCGGGAACGTGCCGTCCCCGTTGCCTAATAAAACTTGCACAGCTCCCTGAGTGCACGTGTTGTTGTAGCACCGCTCAGCAACGGCTAGGTCGAGATTACCGTCCGCATTGAAATCTTCTACGACCATGCCCACCGATCCCTTGCCCAACCCGACAATCGCAGGACCGTGAAAGGTTCCATCGCCATTGCCAAAAAATATGTACTCCGGAGAAATGTCGTTTGTGAGAACAACATCCATATTTCCGTCATTGTTGAAATCGCCGTGAGCGATGGTTGAGATGCTCTCCGCGCCGTAAAACGTGGATGCACCCGGCTGAAAAGTGCCGTCGCCATTTCCGAGCAGTGTGTTGCCGGTTTGCTGAATTTGGCCAACAGTCAGAGCCGCGATGTCCAAGTGACTGTCATTGTTAAAGTCCGCCATCGTGATCAGCGAACCCCCTCCGATCGTCGAAAATGTCTTGGGCGCAAGCAAAATACCTTGAGGGGTACTGAAATAAAATTGGATTTCCTCGTACCCGCCCACAACCTGTATGAAGTCGCTCCTGTGATCGCCGTTTATGTCCACTACGAAGAAATAGCCACCGGGATCCGTGTAGAACACCGAGGGGCTCACGAAGTCGCCGTTTCCTTTTCCGAATAGGATGGTATGTCCCGAGAGCACCACGTCGATGTTGCCGTCTCCGTTGAAATCCCCGACCGATAGCCCGCCTGGAAGACTGGCCTCGCCGGTACTGAAGCTTTTCTGGGTAAATGTTCGATTCCCCTTGTTTGTCAGAACTTTCAAGCTAATGGTCTGTGACATTTGTTGTACGCACACAATGTCAGGTTTGCCATCGGAATTCACATCGGCAACGGCCAGAACGGAACTTGTCAGGCTATATCGTTTCGCCGATGCAAAAGTGCCGTCCCCGTTACCGTAGAGTACGGTCACATATTGGCCTGACGTTGCGATGTCAAGATTGCCATCCTGATCGAAATCCGCGACTGCAATGTTCACGGTGCTCCTGTCCACGGAGTACAGGACTTCTGGTCGAAAGGTCCCATTACCGTTCCCGAGCGCGACGCCGACGGAACCCTTGGAATGCCCGATCGCGATATCCAGGCTTCCGTCATGGTTGAAATCACCGATGGCCAGTGAGGTGGCGAGAGACGCTACGTGCAATGCCGGACCTGCGCGAAATGTTCCATCCCCATTTCCCAAGAGAACTCTGATATAGGGTTGTGGCAGGACAACGGTCGTCATTATCAGGTCGGGATTTCCGTCGTTGTTGATATCTCCGACGACGATGGCGTTTGCGCCCGGCTTAATCGGATAGCTCTGATAGGGCTGATACTCGTTATCACCTTTGCCTAAGAAAACATCGACGCTTGTTCTGGTCGTCACCGCTATATCAAGAATGCCGTCATGGTTAAAGTCTGCCGCCACAACCTGTTCGGGGCCGTTTTCCGTCGTCAACGAAGGAGGAGTGGTGAAGGTAGGAGTGGTCGTGGCTCCCGCCTGCAGCGCAAGAAGGGTGATAGTTATGAATAAGGCGAGTCTGCCAGCACGAGCTTGATCTTCGAGTTTGAGCATCGGATTGATCCTTAGGAAGGTTATGTTCCCGATCCAGGTCTCTCGAGAAGCTGCGCGCACGTATCGCGCAGAGATACTCAGTAACAGGGCTCGGGGATTGAAGACCGACCTACACTTCGCACTATAGCAAAGTGTGAGCAGCCCACTTTGGTTTGCCGATACCGCACAAAAAAACGCCGCCCGAAGGCGGCGCATGAAGTGAGAGAGATTGTGTGATTAGCTTAGCGGTGTCCACCGCCGCCGCTGTGGCCTCCGCCACCACCGGAGCTGTGACCGCCTCCGCTGCTGCCGTGGTATCCGCCGCCGCCGCCGGAGCTATGCGATCCACCATACGAACCGCCGCCGTAGCTGCCACGCGATCCACCGTAAGAGCCTCCACCATAGCTGCGGCCTGAGTATCCCCCGCCGTAGTTTCTGCCGGAGTAGCGGTCGTAATCGCCGGAGCCGCGAGACTCATAGCCCCGTGAAGACGAACCGTAGCCGCCGTTATATCCACCATTCGATCGCGATGAATATTGCTGCGGCGCAGGTCGGACTGCGCCCGTTGGACGCGGAACGTTGTTGTATCCGCCACGGCTTGAAGAATTGTTGTAGCCGCCGCGGTTCGATGCCGAGTTCTCCGCCGGACGCGCCGTGCTTCCCGCCGGTGGGCGCGGAACCGTGTTGTGGTTCATCGCCATCTGCGTGGACTCGGAGCGATTTGCGCCGGGCGAATTGCCGTGCGCGGTCGACATTCCACCGGCCGAAGGCGGACGAGGAACGTAGTGGTTCGGCGCAGACGCTGACGTCTGTCCTACGCGGCCCGGCGTCGTTGTGCCCGGACGAGCCACGCTCGACGCACCGCGGTTGGCCGTGTTTTCGGCGCCGCGGTTTGTGTTTTCAGCGCCGCGATTGCCAATGTTATTGTTGCTATTTTGCGCAGCCCGCGCCGACTCCATAGCCGTTGTGCGCGCAGGAGGCGTCATACGGCTCACCGTCGGACGAGACTCGACCGAACGGGGCGCGCCCGAGGCTGGTTTGCCGGTGTTCGCTCCCAATACGCTGTTTCGGGTCGGGGCCGCACTTGGCCGGTTCACGCTCGGCGCGTTTTTCAATGCGCTGGCTGGAACATTCGCCATGGTCTTATTTACCGGCGAAGAGTTCGTCAATGTGCTTTTCGGCGCTGCGGTAAAACCACCGGGGCGCGACATATTCGCGTGGTTCATCGCGTTTGCATTGCCCGTATGGTTGTAGAAATTGTTCGTGGCACGGTTGATGTTGGTAATCCGCGTATTCGTGATGTTCACGTTGCGGAAGTAACCGCGGCTTGCGCCGTACCAGGGATGGAACGGCTCACGCCATCCCAGAGCGCACCAGCCAAAGCCCGCGCGGCCCCAACCCCAACCAAAACCAAATCCCCAACCCCAACCCCATCCCCAGCCGCCGTACCAGCCGACGAGTGCGGGTGCCCAAATCGGGCGAGCGTAGTAAGGTCCGGGAATCCATCCCCAATAATTGTTGACGTAGGCCCATCGGCCATAGTGAAACGGAGCAAATCCCCACGGGGCATCGTCAACCCAAGTCCATCCCCAAGGAGCAACCCAAATCCAGTGTCCGTAGCGATAAGGCGCCCACCCGGCTTGCACGGAATTCGGATACCAGACGTTGCCGTAAGTCGAGTCGTCTTTCCATTGGCCGTATTGCGCAAGATCATCGGCACCCACCATGCCCTCGCCCACATAGCGCGAAGAAGCCGAAAGGTCGCGGCTCTGGTTGCGATCGCGCGAGCTGGCCCATTGATCGAATGCATCGGGACCGGGCGCGCTCTGCTCAACGTGGGCCAGATTGGTGCCAGTGAAGCGCACCTGATTGCCTGCACTGATGCGAACGGTCTGTCCCTGCCCAGTTGATTCGCCTTCACCACGTCGCACCGTCACCAGCGTCGAATCGCCGGTGGAATCTACGTCAAAACGGTAACTGCCCGCTTTCCTAATGGTGAACGCCTGGTTCGGCGTGTCCACTTCGTAGGTTTCGCCATCGAACAACTTGCGCACCGCAAGATTCATCGCACCCTGGTGCAATTGCAACTGGACGACGTTGTCGGTGATGTTGCTCATCGTCAGGCTGGTTTCCGAGCCGATACGCACGACGGAATTCCCCAAACTCAATTCAGCGCGAGAATTTTTATCCGCCCAGATATTGTCGGAAGTGGTCAGCGGACGGTTAATCGAACCCTGCACCCAATCATCCACGCCGCCCGGCTGAAGGGAGACGGAACCGTCCATGTATTGCAAACGGGCAACACGGCCCGGAGGATCTTTGCTGGGATCCTGGTCCACGGGGCCAGCATCGTTCTGAGCCGCCATGGGATCTTGGGGATCAGCTTGCGCGTCGTCATTCTGCGCGCTCAAAGTATTTTGCTCCCCCATAGTTGGAGGCGCACCGAATGCCGAAGCTCCCGGAGGAATGTCTTGTTGTGATGGATTTTGCGCTGAGGTTAGCGCGGGGGTCACCAACCAGCCGAGCATCAAAATAATCGAATAAATTGCGCTTTGCCTACGCTTCATTTCATTCACCTGGAACAGCCCCTGTTCCTACTAGTTACTAACCCGTCATGAAGCCATTAGTTGCAAACCCCGGTTTCATGGCTCAACTCTTTGGATGCCGGACCGCCGCGGACGCCCCTGTTATTTGTGTACCATCGCTACCTAGCTGATAACGAAAGCTTTACGGGAAGATACAAAAGTCTAAAGATTGCGACTTCCCGCCTTATCGCGGGGCAGCGCCGCCTTCACCGTTATGCGGTCCGTTACCGCTATTGCCTCCATGATGCCAGAACCCATGGTGATTGGCTTTGGCCGGTTTCTTGTTTGAATTTTGCGAACCATTTTGCGAACTACGCTCGCTGTTTCCTCCGGACGACGTACCCTGAGGATGTGCTTGATTCGACGAGCTCTGCGGTGGTCGCGGCACATTATGAGGAGCCATAGCATTATCGCGACCATTGGCCATTGGGTTATGCATTTGCGAGCGCACCTGCTGTTGCGTTTGCGCATCCAGCGGGTGCCCCGGATTTTGCGCCAGCGCTTCCCGCTGCCGTGCGAAAGGAATAGGCCGTGCCGGCGGTTGCTGATGTGTAACCACAGAATGAGTACTCGCCGAAAGCGGTGGACGCGACGCCGCAGAGCCTGCGTTCGAGCCGAGCACGCTGCTTCGCGTAGGAGTGACGGGAGCAGCTGATTGCATGGGCGCTTTAGCGGCTTCGGATGGCGGAACACTTACCGCGGATTTATCCACTGGCGAAGAACTTGTCAGCGTACTCGTGGGCACCGCAGTCATGGCGCCGGGTACGTTGCGATTGGCGTAGTTCACCGTTCCCGCGTTAGTGCTGCCTACCGTGCCAGGACGAGCGGTGCCGGTATTGACGGTGCCCGAGCCAGTATTCGTGTTGTTGATCGTCCCATTATTAGTGTTGTAAACGTTCGTCACGTTGGTGACGTTCACGTTGTTGACGACGGTCCGCCCACCGTAAACCGGATAGTAGGGTTCACGATAGCCAAGCGGGAACCAGCCCACTCCGCCGCCAACCCCGAAACCAACGCCAAACGAAACGCCGACACCCCATCCCGGACCGCCGACCCAACCGACGAGCGCGGGAGCGTAAACGGGACGACCGTAGAATGGGCCGGGACTCCAACCCCAAGATCCGCCAACAAAAACCCAGCGCCCATAGTGCGCCGGACCATAACCCCAGGGCGCAGCGTCAACCCACGTCCAACCCCAGGGGGCGATCCATGCCCAGTGTCCATAACGATAAGGCGCCCATCCAGGAGCGACCGCCGGAGCCCAGACCGGGCCGTATCCCGGTAAGTCGTGCCACTTTCCGTAATCATCGAGGTCGGAGGCACCGGAGACATCCTGCGGAACATACTTTGCTGAAGCAGACTTGGCTTCATGCTCATCGCGCGAGCGGGCCCAATCGTCGAAGCCATCGGGTGCTGCCACGGCCGCAGTTTTGTGGTCGAGTGATTGACCGTTGCTGAACGTCGCCTCCTGGCCATCGGTCAATTTAGCGGCTGGGCCTTGCGCGGTCGCTTCGCCTTCACCTTTCCAGACTGTGACTTTAGTTGTACCCGCGTTGGGATCCATATCGAAGCGGTAGTTGCCGGGCTTGTCCACGGTGAAGGCGAGATTCTGCGTATCCACTTCATAGACTTCGCCATCGTAGAGCTTGCGGACATTTAAGTTGAGCGCGCCCTGATCGAGTTCGATCTGCACAGTTTGATCGCTGACGTTGGTCAAGGTCATGCTGGTTTCGGCGCCAATGCGAATCACACCTGTGCCCAAGTGCAACTCAGCACGGGAGTCTTTGTCAGCCCAGACTTTGTCGGCGGTGGTCAGCGGACGGTTGACCGCGCCTTCCACCCAATCGTTCACGCCGGCGGGCTGAATGGAGACTTGCCCGGAAACGTAGTGGAGATCCACAGCGCGGCCGGGAACGTTCGTATCACCTTGCGGTTGTCCGTTATTGTCGGGACCAGAAGACGGTGGCGGAGGAGTCTGCGCCTGCATGGGCGTCGCGGACGCGGGTGGCGCATTCGGCGGCGGCGGGGCACCCGGTGGTGGCGCTCCTTGCGCCAGCAATGCTGAGACGGACAAAATAACGCTAAATAATGTTGCAAACGCGACGCGGCGCGAAGTGTTCATGGTTCTCCGGATAATTTTGAAAAGCGGGCTCAATTTTGAACCTGTTCGACAGCCCCAAAACTTACTTGCATTGTTTCATAACCCCGCAGGGCGCGGTAAGTTGCGGGAGGTCCGAGCGCAGGCACAAGGGCAGGTACGCGCTATCACCAGAAGCAGTGACTCGAATCACTGCTGGGGCCGCGCATTTAGCGCCATGCTCAAATCATCGGGCTGGTCTGGTTTCCCCCGGGTAAAACCGAACGGGTCCTATGTTGGGGAAGCGACCCGGCCAGGCCAGCACGGTGAATTTCATCGGAATGCCTACGCGTGGGCGCTTGCGTGGTTCAGCTACAATGAACCGCGGGAGAGTTGGCCGAGCGGTTGATGGCACCGGTCTTGAAAACCGGCATACCTTAACGGGTATCGGGGGTTCGAATCCCTCACTCTCCGCCATTCAGTCTGAACTGCAGAGAAAATTCGCTGTATTTCTTCGAAAACCCGCGATTATTGCCGCAATTCTGCGAATATTCGCAGCAAATCGGACCAGAGAAACTAGCTCGATCGCCTTTATCTATCCGGGTTTCCAGCTCTTTTCTCCGCGAGCCGATTTGGCAGTCCGCTTTCGATTGATCACTTAAGGCGAATGCCAGGCGATTGCAAATCAATTGAAAGGCGAAGACAATTTGACTTTGCGGTGATCTGCTCACCTACGAAGAACTCGCGGCCGATTCATGACCTGGATAAGCCCAAACTTAAAGAGCTGTTCGAATCTTTCTCGGTTGATACCGGGACGTTTCGCGGGTCTTGGGGAAGGTCATCGCCCAATCGACGAGCGTCTTCATCGCCGGACAGAGCGTTTTCCCAAACTCGGTGAGTTCATATTCCACCTTTG
>JBEKTR010000178.1:0-7520 GCA_049515835.1 Terriglobales bacterium | reverse complement strand
GCATCAACTCGGAATGAGAACGACCGCGACGATGATGTTTGGCGTCGGAGAGACTTACGAACACCGTGTAAATCACTTCCAGCGGCTTTATGAATTGCAGGAAGAGACGGGCGGCTTTACCTCATTCATTCCGTGGAGCTTTCAACCCGCGAATACTGCGTTGGGCGGCCGTAAATGGGATGAGGCCACATCCGTCGAATATTTGAAAACGCTGGCCATTTCGCGCATTTATCTTTCGAATTTTCTGAACGTGCAATCGAGCTGGGTAACGCAAGGGCTAAAAGTCTGCCAGATGGGCCTGCGCTTTGGCGGCAACGATGTCGGATCGGTGATGCTTGAAGAAAACGTTGTGAGAGCGGCGGGCGTAACCAATTGCACGACGGAAGAAGAACTGCGCCGTATCATCCGGGATGCCGGATTCAAGCCGGTGCAACGCGACTCCCTGTATAGGACCTATTTCCTGAATTAACGTCCGGCGACATATGCAATAACTCGAACCTCGAGACTGATGCTGACCTCCTCCTATTTCTTGACGAATGCCTTCGCTCCACACGGGGTTGGCCATTACATCCGCCAGCATTTTCTGGACACAACGTTTAAAGGTCTCTATCAGGCCAATACGTTTGATGTAGAGCTCCTGATTCCCTACTTCATTGTTTTGGTTCTCTTGGCGGCATACGGAGCGCATCGGTATGTGCTGGTTTACCTGTACTACAAGAACAAGAAAAACCGCACAACCGAGCCTGCGAGCCGCTTTGAGGAACTCCCACTTGTTACGGTCCAGTTACCGATATTTAATGAGCAGTTTGTCATCGAGCGTTTGCTCGATTCGATCTCGCAGCTCGATTATCCTCTCGACAAGCTCGACGTGCAGGTGCTTGACGATTCGACCGACGAAACTGTGGCAGTAGCCAAAGGTTTGGTCGAGCATTACGCGGCCCGTGGGTTCCCTATTACTTACCACCACCGTACCAAGCGTGAAGGCTTCAAGGCGGGCGCATTGGCAAATGGCTTAAAGACAGCTAAAGGTGAGTTCGTCGCGATCTTTGATGCCGACTTCACTCCACCACCGGATTTTCTCCACAAGACGATCCATCATCTGCATGATCCGAAAATTGGCATGGTGCAGACGCGCTGGACGCACATCAACCGCAATTATTCATTCCTGACCGAAGTTGAAGCGATTTTGCTCGACGGCCATTTTGTGCTCGAACACTCCGGCCGCGCCCGCAGCGGAGTTTTTTTCAACTTTAACGGCACCGCCGGGGTTTGGCGGCGCACGGCGATTGAAGAAGCCGGTGGTTGGCAGCACGACACATTGACCGAAGACACAGACCTTTCTTATCGTGCGCAACTAAAGGGATGGAGGTTCCTCTATTTGCAGGATGTGGAATGTCCTGCGGAACTCCCCGTCGAAATGACGGCATTCAAAACGCAGCAAGCCAGGTGGGCGAAGGGCTTGATCCAAACCGGAAAGAAAGTCCTGCCGCGCGTCATGAAGAGCAAGGAGCCTTTTCACGTTAAGCTGGAAGCTTGGTTTCATCTGACGTCGAACCTGAGCTATCCGCTGATGTGTGTGCTCTCGGTTTTGCTTCTGCCGGCGATGATCATCCGCTTCTACCAGGGATGGTTTCAGATGCTCTACATTGATATCCCATTGTTTCTGGCTTCGACGTTTTCTATTTCCAGTTTTTATCTGGTTTCGCAGCGAGAATTATTTCCGCGAACATGGCTGCGAACATTTCTCTATTTGCCTTTTCTGATGGCTTTGGGCATCGGCTTGACCGTGACGAACACGCGGGCAGTTCTCGAAGCGCTGATTGGAAAGAAAACGGCCTTCGCGCGTACACCGAAGTATCATGTGGAAACCAAGAAAGACAGAGTGCGAACGAAGACCTACCGCAAACGCCTCGGCTGGGTGCCATGGCTCGAGCTGGCGATTGGCACATATTTTGCATTCACCGTTTATTACGCCGTGGACAATGAGAATTACTTGACGATTCCGTTTCTCGTTTTGTTTGTGGTCGGGTACTGGTACACCGGATTGCTCTCGCTGTTGCAGGGCCGTTTCTCTGGTCTGTCGCTAAGCGTGGAAACACACACCAAGCCTTTTTCGGTGGGCGTTTAGTACGATCCGGGATTCGACGCGTAATTTGATATCCTAAGTAATCGTGCGGATGATCTGGTGGTTCCTGATTTTCGCCGTCAGCGCTGGAGCAGTGTTGTGGGCGGCCGTATCAGCATATCTTCGAGTGCGGCGGCACATGAAAATCGACGTCCCAGGCTCTCAAGTACCGGGAGAGCATAGCGTGCAAGACCATAGCAAAGAATAGTGTTAAAGCGCACATCTGAAACTTTTGGAGACAAGGACTATGGCGAAACAGGCAGTTCAGACTCTGAGCGGTTATCGCACGGCTGAATGGACGAGGCAGGTCGCGATCGTGATTGGCGCAAGCCTGTTTATCGCCATTTGCGCTCGAATCACAGTACCGCTGCCGTTTACTCCGGTTCCTCTGACCTTGCAAAATTTTGGCGTGCTCCTGGTCGGCTTGAGTTTGGGAAGCCGGAGAGGGTTCGCTGCATTGGCGCTCTATTTGATTGAAGGTGCATCGGGCATGCCTGTGTTCAATCCAGCAGGCCCGGGCGGACTGGCACAATTGCTGGGCCCAACGGGAGGGTTCCTGCTCGCATATCCGTTCGTAGCCGCGTTAGCCGGTTGGATTGCTGAACACGGCCGCCGCACGTTCGCGCGCTTGGCAATCGCAGCTCTGCTCGGAGAAGTCGTGCTTTTTGCGAGTGGCATCGCGTGGCTAGCAGTCCTAACGCATTCCTTCGGGCAGGCCGTTCGCTTTGGGTTCTACGGGTTCGTCTTCGCGGAAGTGATTAAGATCATGGGTGCGGCCGAGATCTCCTCACGTTGGCGCAAGACCAATGTCTAACAGTTAGTGTTTTCGATGAAATCAGTTTCGGGAAGCCAAGGAAACTTATGTCCAGCAGTGTCTCTGAAATCACGCGCGAAATCACCGTGGCCCACAGCCCGGATTCCGATGACGCGTTCATGTTCTATGGGTTAGCGACCAACAAGGTACGCGTACCAGGACTTCGCTTCACGCACACCCTGTGCGACATCCAAACCCTGAACCAGAAAGCGATGGAGGGCGAAGGTCTTTACGACGTCACCGCAATTTCGTTCCATGCGTATCCTTACATCCAGGAGAAGTACGCGTTGCTGCCGAGCGGAGGCAGCGTCGGCGACGGCTACGGTCCGATGATTGTTGCCACACGCGCGTTTTCCACCGACGACATCAAGCAGAAGCGCATTGCCGTGCCCGGCATGCTGACTACCGCGTACCTTGCACTGAGATTGTTTGCCCCAGGCATCGAGACCGAAGTAGTTCCATTTGACCAGATTATTCCTCAGGTGCTCGAAGGAAAATACGAAGCCGGACTCATCATCCATGAAGGCCAGCTTACTTACCCGAAGTCCGGGCTGCATCGGATTGTAGATCTGGGCAAATGGTGGCATTCCGTGACGGGCTTGCCGCTGCCGCTCGGGGGTAACGCCATACGCCGCAGCCTCGGCCCGGAGTTAATGTCGAGCGTGAGCACCGCGTTGCGCGACAGCATTCAGTATGCCCTTGACCATCGCGAAGAAGCCCTGGCCTATGCCATGCAGTTTGCGCGCGACTTGGATCCTCAGCTCGCCGACAAGTTCGTTGGCATGTATGTCAATGAACGCACCCTTGACTACGGCGCGGATGGACGGGAAGCCGTCCGGCGTTTGCTGGAGATGGGCCACAGCGCCGGAATCATTCCGCAAAGAGCGGATGTACAGTTCGTGGCGTAGGGGCTTTCCTACTTCCGCGTCTTTTACTTCAACGTTTCGTGGAATGAGAAAACTGGATCCAGATCAACGGGAACCTGCGATGCCGTTTTCAAAGTGGCCACGAGCTCAGCAGGCATGACGTCGTATTTCTTGAACCAGGACTCTGCCCGTGCTCGATCGCCCGTCGCTTCAATATCGAGCAATATTTTGGCGAGGCTTGCAATTGCCTGCGGCATCCGCGCAAAATCGACGGCGTACCGTCCGGAGGCCTCGCGTTTGATGGCGCCATTATCCAGAAGATAATTGAACTCCATCATTTCCGCCTGACCGTGCGCTTCGGCCGCGCCAAACCGGACCGTGCGAAAGATGCCGCCGACGTACGACGCGTAGTACTCTTCAAGTCTGTCTTTCGGCAACGCGCCGTGATCCACCAACCACTTGAGTGCGTACATACCTACTACGTCAGCCTTGGACTCCTCCAACCCGCTGTATGCCGGCCCAATCGCTTCGCGGATGCTCACTTTGCCTGCGGAGGTCCGTGCGTAGGCCGGTCCCAGCCCGTGACAAATTTCGTGCATGATGGTGCTGTAGAGATAACCCTGCCCTGAGACTTTTGAAGCCTGATCGGGGCGCATGACATGGTGCGCGACAGGAAGGATGATGAAGCTCACACGCGCGTCCATGAAATTCTTGAAGAATAGTTTCTTACTTCCCTTTTGTTCGTGGACGCGCGGATCATTCGGTAAATTGTCCGCGACAGCCTGGTACCCGTGGGTTAAATCGCCAGCCCGGAATGGTGCGTCCACAACTTCCATGGGGCTCTGCAACCCATGCTTCGACGGCCTATCTTCGGGAGCTACTGGGAGTGAGTCCTGAATATCGGCTACATATTTCTGAAATAACGCCAACTTCCTACTTTCCTCCTCATTACGGACGAGCACCGCAGCTCCGTATGTGGCCTTCACGCCCAGTAGATCATCATCGTAGGTCTCGTATGGCGCGAAAATAAGGTCAAATTTGGGATCTTTCAGGTCGAGCCAGGCGAGGTCGCTCGGGAAGTAATCATCGCTTAGCAGCGCATCGGCCCGAAGCCGGAGGTACTTCGCGAAGGCGGCATCTGCGCTCAGATCCGCGGCTTGACGCAGGTCTTGTGCGGCTGGTTCGAGGAACGCGCGGTAGGCCACGTGATAAGGCAAGCCCTCCAGTTGATCTCCCGACTGACGCACAACCGTCGTGGAACTATAAATCTCGTCTTTTTCCCGCGGATTGCCGGCGACGAACGTCTCAATTTGTTGGCGCGTCAAGCCAATCGGATAAAAACCTCTGCCTGGTGGCATGGGCATCGTGCCGACGAATGGCTTATCTTCATCGAGTAGGTCGAAGCGCGAGGCGTTAATCCAGATATACCGCCTCAGCGCTATATCCTGCGGGTCTTTGCTGCTGAGCAAAGACTGGTAAAGTGTCAGTCCATCGGGATCCATCTGCCGCCAGTAAATCTCTTCGAGATATTGGCAAGCATCCACAAGTTTGTTGACCATCTTCTTTTCGCGATCGGTCAACGTGGCGTCATGAAACGGCATGTCAACGCGCCGAAACTTAGCCAGTCGCTGATCCAGGTCAGGCGCAACATGCATGGACGCGGACATCGCAGTCGATGTGGCTTGTTGAGCACTTGCTTTGTCCGCCGCGAAGACCGAAAGGGAGAACGCAAAACAGAAAACACAGGAAGGCAATCTAAACAACCCGAAGTGAATCATCGTTTTGGATTTTATCAGAGACATTCCGGCCTACCGCGTAATTCCCCAGGCCTGTCTCCATTCGTTATCATGAAACAATGCCGCGAGCGCTTACCCGCCAAGTGCTTTTGATCGACGCCGACGACACCTTGTGGGAAAACAACATCTACTTCGAGCGCGCGATCGCCAGCTTTATCTCGTTTCTGAATCATCAGGCATATTCGGCGGCGCAGGTTCGCGAAGTACTGAACCAAGTGGAGCGGGAATGCATACTCAGCCATGGATATGGACTGCACAGCTTCGCGCATGCTTTGGTGCAGACTTTCGAACGTTTGGCGGTCGAACCCCTGACGCCCGCCCTGCATGAAACAATTCGTGGATTCGCTCACGCAATCGCCGAGCATCCTATCGAAATCCTGCCGGAGATTCCTGAGACGCTGGACCATCTGGCCGCACGCCATCAGGTCATGCTGGTCACCAAGGGCGATGTGATGGAGCAATCCGGCAAAGTCGAGCGGTCAGGGCTCAAGCAATATTTTGCTGCGATCGAAATCATCCCCGATAAGAATCTAGCGGCTTACGGGCAACTCGTCGCTAAGCACAAACTTGATCCGGAGTTCACGTGGATGGTCGGCAACAGCCCGAAGTCGGACGTGAATCCCGCGCTGGCCGCTGGATTGAACGCAGTATTTGTGCCGCATGACAGCACCTGGATACTGGAACACGAAGAAGTTGCCGAAGCGCTACACCCGCAACAATTGCTTATAGTGGAGCGCTTCAGCGATTTACGGGAGCATTTTTAGAGTACGAAAGCGGTTATTGCCTGACCGGCACCGGATTGCTGCAATGCTGATCGAAGGCCTTTTTCAATTCGAACGCGATGTCCGCCGCTTCACGGTGCTCGATATCGCTGCGCTGCATCATATGGACGAGTTTGCCGTCGCGCAAAATCGCAATCGAGGGCGAAGATGGCGGATAACCGGTGAAATAGCTGCGAGCTCGTTCCGTCGCTTCGCTGTCCTGACCGGCAAAAACTGAAAACAGGTTTTCCGGTCTGGTGGCGTTCTGTAATGCAGCGCGAACCGCAGGACGCATTCTTCCCGCGGCGCACCCGCAAATCGAATTCACGACAACCATCGTCGAACCGGTCTGGTTGGGTATGGCCTGGTCCACTTCCTGCGCGGTACGTAGTTCTTTCACGCCCAACCGCGTCAACTCCTCGCGCATGGGCACAATCATGATCTCCGGATACATTGCCTCTCCTCAAACTAGGATACTTACAGGTTAGCAGAAGGCGAGGTAACAGGAGTGTCACCTTGGTCACCTGAACTGCATCACCGGCGCGATTTTTGCTCGTATATAGTTGATGCTCAAGGTCATGTTGATTCAGGAAAATGTCGCATTGGCTCCGTTCACCACGCTTCGCGTCGGCGGCCCTGCGCGCTATTTTGTGGAAGCACGTACAACCGAAGACATGCGTGAGGCAATAGCGTACGCGCAGAAGAAACAGCTGCCTCTGTTTACGCTGGGCGGAGGCAGCAACCTGGTTGTAGCCGATTCGGGCTGGGCAGGTCTGGTCTTAAAAATTGGCATCATGGGCATCAACCACCGCCATAGTCACCATGAGCCGGTGTTTGACGCTGGAGCCGGTGAAGACTGGGATTCTTTTGTCGCAATCACCGTAGCCCACAATTGTTCAGGAATCGAGTGTTTGAGCGGAATTCCCGGAACAGTAGGCGGCACGCCTGTGCAGAATGTAGGCGCCTACGGTCAAGAAGTCGCTGACACGATCCAATCCGTGAGAGTGTTTGACCTGCAAACCATGGAGGAAGATGAGCTCTCCAACAAAGAATGTGGGTTCGCTTATCGCACCAGCATTTTTAATACCATTGCACGCGGACGCTACATCGTCCTGCAAGTCTCTTATGCGCTACCGCATGGGGGCGAAGCTCACATCG
>JBEKTR010000177.1:0-7565 GCA_049515835.1 Terriglobales bacterium | reverse complement strand
CAGTTTTTTATCGCTGGGTTACTCCACGACCACCGAATAATTGGTACCTTCCCACGCCTGTCCTTGCAGCCAGCGAAAAGTAAATTCGATCACTTGGCCGGACTTTAAGAAACTCGTCGGCAAATCGGCGGCGTATACACCCAATCTCGTATCTCGGGCGTAGAGGTCATTCGTCGTTTGCCATCCGTCGCTTGTCCAGTGCACAAGTGCTGCATCGAGTAAAACGAGCCTCAACTTTTTCCCTTGTGGCATCGAGCGAACTTTGTTGTTGAAGCGCCATCCGAAATATTCAGCTTTCCTTTTCTCGACGATGTAGCGCTGTACGGGTTGCGGCGGCTGATCGAAAAGTTTGCCATCGCGCAGCGACCGTCGCAGTTTGACGTACTCCGAGTGCGCCCACACCAGCGGACACGCCGAACCGGTCGGTTTACCTTTAAATAGCTCCCGCTCCGGTAGATTCTCCTGGTCCCAAACTTGCTCTGGCAGCAAACGCCCGCCTTCCGTGCAACCCTCCATCATGCGCAGCAGCGCTTCGGCTCCGCTCGGATTGCCTGCGGCGATTTCATAGTGCGCTCGCTCGCCAGCCAGAAGTGGCCAGGGGCGGCCAATACCTGCGCCATCAAACGGCGAACCGTCTTCGTGCTCGCCATATCCGTCTCCGTTGTAGCGGTACCAACACGGGCCTTCCGGCAACTCGACACGCAGATATTTATCAATCACCCTGATGGTATTCAGAATGCGGGGATCGTCGGCCGCTCGCAACCCAAACCGCACCAGCGCCAGCGAATCAGGGCTGATCATGTGAATCGCAGCTTCCGAACTTTGTCCCGGTGGCCGATTTTTAATCGGTACAAAGCCTTCGAGCGGGGAAGCAGCACCATCGCCATCTGGGGGCGAGATGCGAACGTAATAACCATCCACACCCGCTTCGCGGGCGAGGTCGGTACCAGTGGCGTAAGTCCACCGCTCGATTTCATCGTTCCAATTGTCTGCAGTTTCGCGCAAATATTCGGCAATGTCGCGCTCGTTGACCGCGTCGGCCAAGTCTGCACCTGCCAGCAGTCCCGCAATCTCGACGGCGAGCGTAAAGGGGGAATAACCTGCATCTTCCTCCCACCGATCTTGCAGGGTGACGGGGCCGTTGCGCACGATGAATGACGCCGCGCGCTTGATCATCATCCACCAGCGGTTCAAATCGGTAATTTCTTTTCTGGCTTCCCGGAACAAGACGTCGAAAAGAAGAATGGGGAAGGCCGCCTCATCCATCTGGAGGCCCATCCAGTAGGGTCGCCCATCAAGCCACATATTTTGCGCCCAATGCCCGTCCGCTTCTTGTGTGGATTCGAGATAGCGCAAGACGCGCAAGGCATCGGTACAAGCTCCCGCGGCAATAAAGCCAAACGCCGTTTCGACCAGATCGCGCGGCCAAACTAGGTGGTATCCGCCCAGATCTTCATCGCCTTTGTTGAATCCCCATGGAATAGAAAGGCTGGCAATGACGCCGCCGAGAAAATCCTTGGATTCATGCGAACGCAGCACCGCCATGCTGGCGCGGTAGAGGTCGCGTTTCCGTAATGGCTGATCAAGAGGAAGCAGCGTGTTCTGCCATGCTTTCCACTGGCGCACGTAGTGATCTCTAAGTTCGTCGTAGGATTCGAGTAATGTGGAGCGCGTTTGCTGCGAAGCCTCCGATGGGTTATGGCCTAGCCCAAGAGCAAGAACAAATTCACCACCGCATGCGGCAAGATCGATTTCTCCAGTAAGGGCAATGTTGCCGTTCTCGGCGCGAGTGTAATCCCACGTCATTTGAAAATGCCGGGAAAGATCCTGCCAGCCATCGGAGTAACCAACGAATCCTGCAGATCTCTTAAGCCAGGGGACTGAACAAGCGAAAGCCAACGCGGTGCCGTCGCGCTCGGCGAAAAGCATGGAATCGCCTTTGTAGGCGCCCACCCAGCCAGAATTGCCCGTGCCGAAATTTGCCAGATGTGGTGAGAGCAGCGCGTAAAGATGATAGTCAAGAAGTTCGCCTTGCAAAGGAATGAATTTAATTTTCTGCAAAACGACATTGCGGTAGGGATCGGTGAAAATTTCCTTTTCGATGCGATAGCGGCCGTTTAATTCCGTGTTGCGAAGGCGATAGACTGGCACACCCGATTCAATCGGCACATTTTCGAAGGAGCAGTGGCGTTTTTCTTCCGAAAAATAATTTTTTCCGTCGGTGATGAGCAGGCCCATATCGCGGGTGCAGGCCATATCCACGCGTGGGAAATAGACTTCATTGAGAATGCCGTGGCTGAACGTGAACCAGATGCGGCTGTGCTGATTGAGCGCGGTGCCAATGCCAGCTTTTGCGCTGGAAGTCCATCGCGGAGAAATTCCCGGCCATCCTGGTGCGTAACTTTCGGAATCGGACATGCAGAACCCTTCGGAGGAGAAATAGGAGTCTCGATTGTCTCAGAAAAATGTTTCAACTGTTGTGCACTTAGCTTCGATTCATGGACGGACCAAAAGTTTCTGCAATCGTTCTTTCGCCCCAGGCCATTCGGCGTCGATGATAGAAAAACGATACGAATCGCGGGGGATAAAATCAGCAGCCATACGGTGCGAGCGCAGAACGCCTTCGAACTTTGCTCCTATCCGTTCGAGAGCAGCCCGCGAGCGAATATTTCGCGCATCGGTGTGGAAGCAAACGCGGAAGCATTTCCAAGTTTCGAATGCGTGCCTCAGCATGAGAAGCTTACTCTCCGTATTGGCCCCAGTCCGGATAGCGTCGTGAGCAAACCAGCTATAGCCAATTTCGCAGGAGTCAGGCGTAACACGACCATGTTGCGGATGGCCTTGGGGCCAGGGCCAATGCTCGATATTCCAAAAACGCGACGAACCTATGACCCGGTTATCGCTAAGGCGCACAATCGCGAAGGGAAGCGCTGTGCCCGCCGCTTCCCAACTGAGGGCAGTATCAATGTATTGAGCGGCTGAGTCTTTACCCTGCGGAATCGGACTCCAGTGATATAGCTCTGGGGCGCCCGCCGATGCCGCGGCTAATCCTCCGGCGTGATGAAGTTCGAGAGGTTCAAGACGGACCAGATTGCCGTGAAATTCGACGCGTTCTACGTTCATATTTTTACTATGAATCGATAAATGTGAATGCGCAAGTAGGGAGCAAGTGCTGCTTTTGGGCCGCATCATGTAAACTATTTATGGAGAGTTGGACCTTGAATTTTGCGCCGTGGACACCGTTTCCACGCACTTCCCAAGTCACTCCCAAAATTTAGCTAGAGAATGCCCCGGCTTAAGCCGCGTGGGCACAAGGAGAAAACATGCAAGCCAAGATCGCCAAGACCGCTGATCGCAAGAAAGTGATGGATACAACGAAAAGCACCGATTGCCCGAAGTGCGGAAAATCCACTCGCATTGTGAAGCGGGTGAAAGACCGTGAACGCGGAGTGCAGGGCGGGATTTTTATTTCCTGCTCAGCCTGCGAATTCTTCGAAAAACTCTAATAGGACTGTATGGCGCGGGCGCCTCGCCCGCGTTCATATCCTACGCAGCAATTCCTCGCAAGATCGCGCCCGCCGCTCTCGCCGAATCTTTGGCCCCTAATCGGCCGTCCCATGCCAATATGCGTCGCCCCAGCTGCAATAGAGTCCTTCGGGCCACGATCAGAAATCGCTCTCAGATTGGAGTCGAAACTCTGCGGCTTCGTGGGCGTGGGGCACCCGCGTGACTTGCGTAACCTACCCCACCGCAGCACGCCCATGCTAAGAATTGTCTTAGAGGTCGCCATGAGCAAATCCACCGTCAGCAATGCGTTCATCGCAGGTACTTGTCTGCTTCTTTTCCTGCTCGGCACAATTGTGTATTGGTCGCATCGGTTGGCGCGCGCATCCGCGGAACTGGCTGCCACTAACGAACTCTCCAGAACGCACTCCCAGACCATCGATGGAGCTTTTACTGTGGCTCAGATGGGCGAGAAATACTACAAGCTTTCAGTCCCTGACGGGGCAAGCAACATTGCCATTCATGGGCACTTTAACGCGACAGGGGGCCTCGCCAACGCGATCGAAGTTTCGGTGATGAGCGATGATCAGTTCGCGAACCGGAATAATGGGAACCCGCCAAATGCGATTTATATGAGTCAGAAAATCACCGGCGCCGCGGTGAACGTCGCTTTGCCCTCGGCCGGCACCTACTACGTAGTTTTCAATAACCGCTTCGGATTGCTCGCTCCCAAGGCCGTGCGGGATAATCTGACCTTGCAATATGTGAAGTAAGTCTTCAGTTAAACTCGAGCGGATTAGACTTAGAACAGATTAGATTTGGAGCATTCTAGATTTGCCCAAGAACCGCTCTTGCCGCTTCGCCCGGATCTTTCGCCCCAGTAATCGGCCGCCCTATCACAATATGCGTTGCGCCTGCCGCAATCGCTTCTGAAGGCGTTGCGACGCGTGCCTGGTCACCTATATCAGCCCCAGCGGGACGCACGCCCGGCGTCACAATCAGAAAGTCCTGGCCAAGTTCGCGCCGCAAGCCAGTAGGCTCGTGCGCCGATGCCACGATTCCCTGGCAGCCGGAACTAATGGCAATCGCTCCGAGCCGGAGCACCTGATCAAGTGTGGTTCCGCGCACACCGACCCGATTCAGGTCATCATCGTTCATGCTGGTGAGAACAGTGACGGCTAGAATTTTCAACCCAGGGTTTGCCTCTCGGCCGGCTTCCACGGCTGCCCGTAGCATCTTTTCACCACCCGCTGCATGAACCGTCAGCATATTGACGCCGAGTGCCCCTGCGGAGCGCACGGCGGAAGCAACCGTGTTGGGGATGTCGTGATATTTCAAATCCAGAAATATGCCGTGCCCAGCGGCAATTAAATCGCGGACAATCGGGGGCCCTTCGGCGGTGTAGAGCTGCATGCCGACTTTGTACAATCCTGCCGAACGGCCCACGGCCGCCACAATGCTCTTTGCGGCGGTTGCGTTGGGCACGTCCAAAGCGACAATTAAACGCTCACGCGGTTCTATCACTTCTTCAAGCATCCCATTTGAATTTTAAGGGGTTTGGGATTAGTACGCCACTGGGGTGTGGAGTTCGGCAACTACTTCAGGACGGATGATGTCCAAGCGGACGCGTTGTAAGCCCGCCTTATTCATTTGCAGCGCGTGGGCGGCGCCAAAAGATAGGTCAATGATGCGGCCAGGTACAATCGGGCCGCGGTCGTTGATCCGCACCACCACCGACTTGCGGTTTCGCAGGTTTGTGACCCTGACATAGCTTCCCAGCGGCAAAGCTGGATGCGCTGCCGTCAAGTCATACATGTTATAAGGTTCGCCACTGGCGGTCGGTTTTCCGTCAAAATATTCGCCGTACCACGAAGCGGTTCCCACCTGGAAAGGGTGGGTTGGTTTTGCTTTGGATTTCGCGGCCGCCGCGCTTGCTGGCAGCGATTTGGCGTTCCGGGTATTTGCAGACCCTGAGCTGGTTGGCCCCTGAGCCGCTCCCGAGCCGGCGATGAGCAAAACCATGGCCAGACCTTGAGCTATACTTCCTCGCATTCAGTCACCTCGCGTCTCTAGGATGGTCCTCCCGAACAACGGCTTTCGTAATGCTCTATTCATGCTAAAGAGCGGCGCGAAGCCTTGTCAATCCGGAATCCACCCCAGAAAGATAATCAAATAGTTATAGATAGCTTACGTAACACCCTGTGGAAATTGAGGAACTATGCACACAGCACTGCAAGCAATGGACTTACATGTTTATTACTTAGTAAATAACCCATGCCCTAGCGTCGGGGAAATATTTACCTGGCTTTGTTTTCATACACTTAACTCCAAGAGTTAAATAAAGAACATGGAATGAATACTTTAAACGCCGCCCAGCGGAGAGGAGCCCAATAAATTGATGAAAATTGCTCGACGCGCGAAGAGCAATTTGCAACGTGCGCCAATTGGCGTACATTTCGTAAATGGCAAAATCGCTGCCTGTAGTCCTATCAATCGCGGGCTTTGATCCGTCCTCGGGGGCGGGGGTCACCGCAGATATTAAGGCGATTTCCGCTCATGGTTGCTATGGCGTGGGCTGCGTGACCGCGCTGACCGTGCAATCGACCTCAGAAGTGCGCCGTGTGGAACCGATTGATCCCAAGCTGGTTCGGGAAACACTTACCTGTCTCACCGATGATTTCGAGATTGCCGCTGTCCGCGTTGGAATGTTGGGATCCGGAGCAGTTGCTGACGCGGTCGCGGACTTCCTCCATGATTTGAGTTCGTCTAAGGTGGTGCTTGATCCCGTAATTGTCTCCTCTTCGGGAGCGAAGCTGGTGGATGATGCGGGCATTAGCGTGGTTCTGAGGCGTTTGCTTCCCATGGCGGCAGTCATTACCCCTAACATCCATGAAGCGAGCGCTTTAACTGGCATAGAAGTGGTGAGCGCCGATCAAATGCAGGATGCCGCGAGCAAGCTTCACGAATTGGGGGCTAAAGCCGTTGTTGTAACGGGCGGCCATTTGGACAAAGCCATTGATTTGTTAAGCTTTCAGGACAGGTCAGGCATCCAGCGAGAAACCTTCAAGTCTGAGAAGTTGCGCTCAAATTCAACTCACGGAACCGGCTGCGCCTTCGCCTCGGCGATTGCGTGCCATTTGGCACATGGACGCGGGTTGCCGGAGGCAGTTCTATTGGCTAAGGCCTACATTGTCGCCGCCATCGCCAATGGAGTGCCCGTGGGCAAAGGCATTGGCCCGGTTAATCACCTGTATCGAATGAATGAGCAAAGGCGAGCGGCTACAGCCGACGTGGGGGAACCAGTAGCGCATTGAGCGGGATTATTTGGGAGGTGCTTGGCTCTTTAGCAGGATCCCAGCGACGAAGGCAGCCGTCGCCCCCACCAGCCATTGCATACGCCAGAGCATGATGGCGGGAAAGTCGGGAAAAGCTTGAGTCGAATAAGCGGCCCCTCCAACGAGCGCGATCAAAATACAGGCCACTCCGATTGAGAAGGCGATCAATGCCGGTCCGGAAAGGCCTAACCCGGATCTTATTCGCCCGTAAGCCTCTTCCAGAGGGACGGCACCCGCTCTCGCGGTCACTTCGGTACGCGGCAACCCGCATTGATGGCAAAAGCTGGCTCCGGCCAGAAATTCCGTCGCGCAGTCGGCACAGATTTCGTTGGGAGCGGGCCGTATGTTTGGACGTACAACTTCGGCAGAGGTTTCGCCCAAAGGGCGCTGCCAGAACTCATGTTGTGGTTTGTGTGCAACTCCAGCCATCTGGTTATCCATAAAACTCCTCGCAACTAGACGACCACTGCCGACGCTCTAAACAGACCGCAATTCAAAGCCGTTGCACTGCTGAAAATCGCAAACAATTTCATAATCGAGAAATAATTACGTTTTTCCGTAAATTGTTCTTGAGAGATTATAGGCAGAATTGGGCGAACTTAATGGCGAAGTAACGTTACGAGACTGGTTCACTGCATGTGCGGCATCACATCAGGTAAACTCGGTGTAATTGGGAGGCGCTAGTGCCGATTTCGATAAGACGCGGCTGCGCAGCATGGTTTTTCT
>JBEKTR010000176.1:0-7632 GCA_049515835.1 Terriglobales bacterium | reverse complement strand
GGGTGGACTCCCTGATTACTCCCGGCATCATCAAAGGCTATTCTCTGCTGCGCGCGCTAACGCAATCCTGGAACGATGCGCCCGAACGCGCTTCGCGTCCCTTCTCTGCCGATCGTGATGGATTCGTTCTTGCCGAGGGCTCCTGGATGTTCATTCTCGAAGATTACGAGCACGCGAAAGCTCGCGGCGCGAAAGCCTATGCCGAAATTGTCGGTTATGGATCAACTTGCGAAGCCTTCCATCGTGTCCGCATGAGCGATTCTCCGGAAGAAGCAGCCCGTGCGGTCACCCTCGCGCTTGAAGAAGCGGGACTCACTCCTAAAGACATTCAATACGTGAGCCTGCATGGAACTTCCACGGTGATGAACGACCGCGTTGAGACCCGCTCTCTTAAACTCGCATTAGGCCAGCAGGCGAAGCGAATTCCGATGTCAGGACTCAAGTCCCAAATCGGCCATGCCCAAGGCGCATGTGGCTCGGCGAGCCTGGCGGCAACTCTCATCGCCATGGAACACAGCAAGCTCCCGCCCACCATCAATCTCGATATTCCCGACCCGGATTGCGACCTAGACTATGTGCCCGACATCGGACGCACGGCCGGAGTTGAACACGCCATCTGCAATTGCGTCGGTTTTGGTTCCAAGAACTCAGCACTGGTGGTAAGAAAGATCGCGTAACCTAAGGCGGATAAACGGCCAAGAAAACCTTTTCCATCCCCTACGGCCATTTTCCATCTAATAGAATGTTGTCGAGTCCGCAGCGGTCCGTCGCAATCCAAACATGGCCCAGGAAGAAGAAGTATTAGGCAAAGCGTATGACAGCCGGCTGATGAAGCGGCTGCTCACCTATCTTCGCCCCTACAAATGGCAGACCGGCACTGCTCTTGCGTCGATCCTTCTCAAAGTCGGAGCGGATGTTCTCGGGCCCTACCTGACCCTCGTCGCCATTGATAAATATCTTGCCCCAGTCCATAAGTTGCGGACGCCGTTTGACCGTTACTTAAGCGCGCAACCACTCGTTGGCATCGCCCAAATCGCAACACTTTACGTCGGTTTGCTGCTGTTCAGCTTCGTGCTCGAATATCTGCAAACTTATTACATGCAGTGGGTTGGGCAGATGGCCATGTTTGACTTGCGCGCTGAAATATTTCGCCATTTGCAGCGCCTGCACATCGCGTTCTACGACAGAAATCCGGTCGGACGCCTCGTAACCCGCGTCACTTCCGACGTGGACGCCCTGAACGATATGTTCACGTCCGGCGTGGTCTCGCTCTTCGAGGATGTTTTCGTCCTCACCGGCATCGTCGCTATCATGCTTCGGATCGACTGGCGTCTCGCGCTCGTAACCTTCGGTGTTCTGCCTCTCATCATCTATGCGACAAAGGTTTTTCGCGATCGCGTCCGCGAATATTACCGCCAGATCCGTACCGCCATCGCCCGCATCAACGCCTATTTGCAGGAACACGTCAGTGGCATGATGATCCTCCAGCTTTTCAATCGTGAAGAGCGAGCTTACGAGAAATTCTCCGAAATCAACGCCATCCACATGGATGCCTACAAAGGCACCATCCTGACCCATGCCGTTTATTATCCCGTCGTCGAAATCCTGTCTTCGATCGCTATCGCCTGTGTCATCTGGTTCGGAGGCGGCGGTGTGTTGCATAAGTTGGTGGATATCGGCATCCTCGCCTCGTTTATCCAATACGCGCAGCGCTTTTTCCGCCCAATTCAGGATTTCAGCGAAAAATACAACATTCTCCAGGCGGCCATGGCATCGAGCGAACGCATTTTCAAGTTGCTGGATACTCCTGTGGAAGTCACGTCGCCCTCGGCAATTAAACCCGCCGACGGCCCTGGCCGCATCGAATTCGATCACGTCTGGTTCGCCTATCGAACGATTCCAACGGAAAAATCCGGCGATACCCACATGGCGGCGGACGCCCCGTCTATCCCACCGAGCGCTAGCTCGAAAGAGAATCCTTCCGAACCCGACTGGATCCTTCGCGACGTCAGTTTCACTATCGAGCCGGGCCAAACCGCCGCCATTGTCGGCCACACTGGAGCTGGCAAGACCACCATCATTTCCCTGCTCATGCGGTTCTACGATGTACAAAAGGGCGCGGTCAAAATCGATGGCGTTGATGTCAAAGACATGGATCTAGCCAACCTACGCAGCCGTTACGGCGTCGTGCTGCAAGATCCGTTTCTGTTTACGGGGACGATAGAGAGCAACATCAAATTGGGAACACCCTGGATTCAAGACGCCGACATGGAGCGCGCCGCTGAAGATGTCAACCTCGCCGACTTCATCCGCACCCTGCCCAAAGGCTACAAAGAAGAAGTTAACGAGCGCGGCAGCACTCTTTCCACCGGTCAGAAGCAGTTGATTTCTTTCGCCCGCGCTCTCGCCCACGAGCCTGAAATCCTGATCCTTGATGAAGCCACGTCCAGCGTGGACACAGAAACCGAATTCCGCGTCCGCGAAGCGCTCAACCGCATGGTCGAAGGCCGGACTTCTGTCGTCATCGCGCACAGACTTTCAACTGTGCAGCGCGCCGACAAAATTATCGTGATGCACAAAGGCCAAGTCCGAGAGATGGGAACACATCAGGAACTTCTCGCCCATCGCGGTATTTACTACAAGCTGTATCAGCTCCAGTACAAAGACCAGGAAGTCGCTGCTGGAACCCGCGCCGCATCACTTTCTCCCATCAGCGCCCACGACTAAGAATTAAGGCGACCATTGCGGATTCACCACAAATCCCAATGGCGCTCAGGACATCGGGTTCGTAACCGGTTTCAACGCTTGCATCGCGGCCACGGTGACGTCGCCCCCGCAATAAGGGCAGAACTTGTCGCCATCTTTTATGCCGCGACGGCAATGAGGACATACCGGGGTCAAGGAATGGCGGCAGCGAGGGCAGAAACCGAAAGCGGGATCAACCGCCGCGCCGCACTGTGGGCACACAGGAATGCGCGGTTTGCGCAAAACGAAATACAGAACGATACCGAGTGCATTGGGAACAAAGATAGCGAGCAGCGTCCAGGCGAGGCGGCTCATGCCGCGGCGGCCGGCATCGGCGTTGATATAGCCAATCAGCAGGATGACGCATACGATCGCAGTTGCGCCCACCAGGGCTACTGGAAGCATCAGGGCCACCGGCATAGGAAGCGGTCCATTTTTGTTCGTGAGGGCAAACGTGACTGCCGCCCAGGGCAACAGAAAGCCGATTCCCGAAATCACATAAGCCACCCGGGGGATGATGCTAATTTCATCAGTAAATCGCGTTGATGTTTCGTGTTTGATTGGCATAGAAAGTCTCCCTGCTGATGTTCACCCTTGATAATTTTCGTTGTAATCGGCCATATGCGTTCCATGCGCGAGCAGGACAACTGCCGCCAAGACCGCTGGCATCACCGCAAGAGCCAGGAATCCCAGACCAACGAAGCCGAAGCGCGCCGGTGTCGACTGAAGCCATGAGCCCAGCCCCATCCAGACAAATCCCTGCCACAGCGCGAATGTTGAAATCGCAGTTCCCAGCGTGACCGCCGCGCAGCACATCGAGATCACCCACAGCCGCTCCTGATGAAGCTGCAACTGCTGTGCCCGTTGCCGGACCCGGGCTTTCGTCATGGAGACCAAACTCACATCCGCCGTCACCGGAATCGTCCGCATCGAGCCGATCGCTTCGCCGGCGACCTCGATGAACCCCCGGCACGCCGCACAAAATTCAACATGATCCGCGAGCCAGGCTTGCTCGGACGCGCTGACTTCCTCTCCCAACGCAATCATCATTCGGGCACGTTCATGAAGTTCTTGTTTCTCCGGTTTCATAAGCGGGATCCTTTCATCCAGGGTTCGAGCGCGGCCAGACCGCGATAGATGCGAGACTTAACCGTGCCTAGCGGCGCGCCCGTGACATTGGCGATTTCTTCCAGGGACATGCCTTCCTGAAACCGCAGCGCGAGTGTTTCACGGTATTCCACCGCGATTTTCTCCATGCCTGAGCAAATCTGTTGGTTTTGTTCGTTCTGCACTGTACTGTCGAACGGCGTGGGCCCCGACGCCGGAATCTCCATCGGTGCCGCATCCTCGTCATTCGATACCGTGTCGAGGCTGACGGGCTGCTTGCGCCGGAAGGAGTCCATCACCAGATTGCGCGCGATGGCAAACAGCCACGCGCTGAATTCACGGCGGCCATCGTATTGACGTCCCCGCTCTAATACACGAATCCAGGTTTCCTGGAAAAAGTCTTCCGCCAGTTCGCGGCGTCCCGTCAAATGCAGCAGATAGCGCAGCAGCCGGTGCTGATACTTCTCAATCAACTGGTCAAGCAAATCAGGATCGCGCCTTCGCAATCCACGCGCGATCTCGGCATTTTCATCGGCCATCGTGCTCACGAGACAATAAGTGATCGCGTTCATGCTATCCATCCATACGCAGAAGTGGCAAAAAAAGACGCATCGCTTGCTGTCTCACCTCCATCTTCGATCTCTCCCCTTACCGTGCGGCGCGTAGCTATTCCCAGAGAAAACACACTCCCCCGCGCGTAACCGATTGATAAATAGACGCTTAGTTTCTCCGCAACAACTTCGCATAACACGGGTTTACAATTTCGTGCAGTGAGTTACTCCCCAACGGGGGAAATCAAGGAGATTCGACAATATGAAAAATACAGTTGCGAAATCGTTATTGATGCTGGCCGCCGGCAGTCTAATCTCGGTAAGTGCGGCGGTTGCGCAGCAGGATCCCGGCTCGGACCGCAACCTCGATCCCGGCCATCCGCGTGTGAACGAAGTGGACAATCGCCAGGTTAATCAGCAGGATCGCATCGCTCAGGGTGTAAAGAGCGGTCAATTGACCAATGGCGAAGCGCGACGTCTTGAGCGTGGAGAAAATGCGATTCAGCAGCAGAAGCGCGCCGACATGAAGGCCAATGGCGGACACTTGACCAAGCAGGAACAGAACCAACTGAATCGCGAACAGAATAAGGAAAGCAACGCCATTTACAACTCGAAACACAATAGCAAAGTGCGATAACGCACGTACCAAATATAGAAGCCGCAGAGTCCCTCTGCGGTTTTTTTCTTGCACCTCTGCCCGCACAGTTCGTAAGTGACTTGGCGGCGAGCCGATGGAAACTACTGCCTCACCAAAAACGGTACGTTGCTTAAAAAGCCGCCCCCCGGGGTGGTCACCGCGACTTCACCCGTCGTAGCTCCGGCAGGCACGGCAGCGGTGATCAAGTTGTTCGAATGAATCTGGAAATTTGCTTCGACTCCGTGAAAACTCACGCCAGTCGCGGCCTCCAGATTGTCGCCCAGAATCCAGACCGTCGTTCCGACTTTGCCCGCGCCCGGTTGCACCTGCACAAACGGGTTCAACCCCGCGGACAAGCTATACACCGTGCCATCGTTGTCCGCGCCGCCCCCAAAGTAAGTCGTTCCGTAAATCTTCCCATTCGTGCCCTGTGTCAGCGGCCCGAAATAGTAGTAAAACGCCGCGTTGAAGCTATACACTGTGCTCAACTGCCCATGCGGCGTGACTTTGAATATTGTTCCCGCGCTGTTGCTCCCACCGCCTAGCGTGGTGCCGTACAAATTCCCATCGCTGCCAAGAATCATCCCGCCCGGACTAAACCCTTCGGGTCCCGTAAAGCTGTACAACGTAGCCAAAGTCCCCGACCGTAAGGTAAAGATGGTTCCATCGTCATTGGCCCCGCCCGCTGCCGTGGTTCCATACAAAAGTCCATTCGGCCCCTCCACCAATTCCGCCGCAGGCTGGCGCCCATCGGTCGCATCAAACACGTGCAATGTGGTGAAGCTTCCGCTCGGGCTGATTCTGAACACAGTTCCACAACCGGTGTGGACGCAAGCCGTGTAATTGCCGCCTTGATGCGCAGTCCCATAAATATATCCGTCGCTGGCCTGCATGAGATTTCCATCGGGCGATTGCCCATCCGGGCAGCCACTCTGCGTGCAAAAATTATAAAGAGTGTTAAACGTCCCATCTGAGTTAATGCTGAATATCGTTCCTCCGCCGCCCGATCCGCCTGCCGTTGCCGTCCCAAAAAACACCCCGTCGCTCGCCAGCAACAACGCCCCATAAGGATTGACCCCGTCAAGCCCGTTGAAACTATGCAGCGTTGTCAATATTCCGCTGCGCGTGATCTTAAAAATCGTGCCGTATTGCGAATTAAAGGCTCCCCCATTTTGCGTTGTCCCATAGAGGTCCCCGTCGCGTCCTTCGACCAGCGTCGAAACCGGATATTGCCCGTCCGGACAATTGCTCTGCGCGCAAAAATCGTAAAGCGTCGTCAGCCCGCTGGCATCGATCTTAAAGACATTGCCGCTTGAGTATGCTCCGCCGTCGAGCGTTGTCCCATAGAAACTTCCGTCGGTGCCCTGCACCATTCCCGCGTAAGGGTTCGCGCCATTGGCACCGTCAAAACTTACCAGCGTCGTGAAAGTCTGTGCTGAAAGCGCGGTCATCGCCAAAATACAAAACGCCAGCGCCGCAAACAACTTCTTCAAGCCGTCAAATGGAATCATGAGTATTTCTCCTGGTACGAGATTTTTCTGATACGAGAGTTTTCTGGATCTCGTTGTAGTGCGCTCGGCGAAAACGGACGACCCGTCCGCCACAAACCGCAACCGGCAAGGGATACGGGCATCGGGCAGGGAGGATTATCTTCTTCTGCCGTCCCTCCGTCAAGCGGGAACGCGCCGCTTGTTTGACTCCCTCCCTGCATTTCTCCAACTTCGGCGAAACCGTTGTCTCATCTTATTGACAAGTGTAGCGTTACAGGCTACACTTGATTACGCAGTGCAAATCCGCAGCTTCGCCCACAAAGGTTTGCGCAAGCTTTACACAGACGAAATCGCCCAAGGCGTGCCGCCGAACTCTGCGGATAAGCTTCGAAAAATATTGTCGTTTCTCGACAATATGCAGGGGTCCGAAGAGCTGCGTTCGCTTCCAAGTTGGAAACCGCACTTGCTTACGGGTGACCGCAAGGGTACGTGGAGTTTAAGTGTCACTCGGAATCTACGCTTGACTTTTTGGATCGATTTCGCCGAGCACGAAATCTGCGACGTGAATCTTGAGGACTATCACTAAGAACAGGAGAATAATCTCATGCCGATGAAGAACCCGCCGCACCCCGGAGATTTCATTCGTACGGAAATCATCGAACCCGCAGGTTTAACGGTCACGGCCGCAGCCGCAGCGCTCCGGGTTTCGCGGCCCGCGCTGTCGAGCCTGCTAAACGGCAAAGCCGACCTCTCCGGCGATATGGCGCTACGCATCGAAAAGGCCTTCGGCGTAAAAATGGACACGCTCATGCGCATGCAGTCCTCCTACGACATTGCACAAACGCGTAAGCGCGAAAAGCAGATTCACGTCCGCAGGTTGCCACAGTCCTCGGAGGTTAATGCATGAGGCTCGCTTGCATGAACTCACTAATTTTGATCTTGGAGGATTGAAGGGTGCATAAAATCCACAACTTTGTATTTGCAGCCATTCTTGGAATGAGTTGCGTAGCGAATGTCGCCGCCCAATCCCATACGGAAAAGGTCTCCAATTTGGTCGTAAGCATACGAGATACCGCTGAAAACGCGCCAATATCTGATGGTT
>JBEKTR010000175.1:0-7664 GCA_049515835.1 Terriglobales bacterium | reverse complement strand
GGCCAGTTGTCGCTCCACCATCATTTGCGTGGCAATGCCGGCGTGGTCGGTGCCGGGCAGCCAGAGCGTGAGAAATCCGCGCATGCGGTGCCAGCGGATGATGATGTCCATCTGCGTCTGGTTCAGCATGTGGCCCATGTGCAGGCGTCCGGTCACGTTGGGCGGCGGCAGCAGCAGGCTGAAGCACGGACGCGTGTCGCCCTCGGCGGGAGTGGGGGCGTCAAACAGCTTTTCCTGCACCCAATACTCCGCCCAGCGCGCTTCAATCGCGCCCGGCTCGTACGCTTTGGGAAGATCGTGGGCCATGAGATTCAAGAAGTTAGCAGTTGGCAATTAGCAGTTACCCAGTGCTCACAAACGACTAAGTGCCATGTGCTGACTGCTAATTGCTGGATTTTTGATATTAACAGGTGGAAGGAATGTGCCGTCAAAAGTTGGCTCTTATGAGCTTTCGATCAGCCTCGGTCTAGGATGGGAATCCCACAAGAATGCAGATACTCGAATGTACCATCGTAGAATGTGTCGGGACGAGTGTGGTCGGATGCGTTGCCCTTTGGCACAAAAATTACCATTCCCTGCCTAGCTCGCGTCAAAATCACCCGATAGGCATTTTTTAGATAAAGACGTCTAGACTCGTCATTGACCGATAGCCATTTCGTGCCTTTAAAGGTTTGGAATACCCACTTCTCAGGTTGATAGTGGAAATCTCCATCCCAACACACGCCCGCCCAATCCAGTTCGAGGCCTTGGACCGCAAACTCGCTAGCCACATCTTCAAGATAGTATGAAGAGCGAACATCGAACCTGTCGTTCAGAAACCAATCAGCCGGTTCAATTTTCGCTTTGATATAAATTCCGTCTGGCCGAAGGCGCTGGGCGCCCGAAGACGCGATCAAGCCAATGCGTTCCGTGCCACGAGCTCGCGCGCGTAACCAAGTTCTAGCTGCGCCAAGATTTCTCGTTAAATAAATGGGGTAATGTCTTTGGATTTTTTGATAGATGGCGCGGGCGGCATGTGGGGCGTTATCGACAAGATGGCCCACGAAGTCCGAAAGAGCTTCCGCTCGAAACGATCTCATCGAAACTGCGAGATGGAGATGGTCGTCCAGGTGCGCTCTCGGCGAGGCCAGAAATTTCTCCACTTGATTTTTCGAACCGTATTCTGGAAGAGCAATGCGTGGTGATACGTATACTTCCCAATCCCCAAACCTAGTTTCGAGTGCATTAATCCATTCGGAGATACCAGCCTCGCCCGTGTTAATCTCTTGGCCTCCGCCGATGAGGCAAACGACGGTACACCAATCTCGGTGTCTATCCATAACGCTTATCAGGAACTCGGGCTCAGATTCATCGAAGTTAGGTTGGCCTCGTTTTCGCTGCATAAAACTGGCAGCTTGCTCACGGGACCATGCCCGTTGAGCTTCGTCAAATACCACGACTTTTTCGACGGGAATCGCATTGTTGCCAACGTATTCGTCTCTGAAGTGATGGATGTTCTGAATAAAACTGCTAACTTGGCGCGCCGCCGTTTTCTTCGAAACTTCTTCACGCGTGGCTTTGTCACGTGTGAGAGCCTCTCGCAGGACGTCGACGAGTGGGCCGTTGCCCGACAGAAAAACTGCGTGTTCGTCTAGGTGATTGACTGAGCGTTGCGTCGCGATGTTCAGGCCAGCCAGAGTCTTGCCCGAACCAGGCACGCCAGTCACAAAGCAAATTGCTTTCAGGAGATTCTCGCGGGATCGATCAATCACCGAGCCAACGCTGTCACTCGTTTCCTTAAGGTTTTTGGCACCAGCATCCGATCGCGAAATATCCGTCACACCGTGAGTGCGATACAGTACTTCGGCCGCTTGGATGATAGTTGGCGTCGGTCTGTATCCCTTAGCCATCCACTCATCGACATCGAGGGTAGGGAAATTTTGCGTCGCGCAAATGCGATCTATCAGCCCTCCGAGATCGGCAGAGTTAGCGCCAATAGGTAATGCGACAAGGTCATCGGCGAACGTGAGTTCGCGCGGATGCAGAGATTCAGCATCGGTTGATACAAGTACAGGAACGATTGGAGCGGCATGGCTACCTTCATGAAAATTCTTAATGTCTAGTGCGTAGTCCTCCACTTGATCAAACCCGATCGATGAATGCCCGTACGCGCCGGCTTTGAACTCAATCACAAAAATAATATTTCTCGTGATCAGCAATGCATCTGCGCGTTTACCCATTCTCGGGATGTAAAACTCCAGAAAAATCTTTCCGTCCGCTTGTTTCGTTAATGATCCTTTCAGTACCGTAAGTTGTCGAAGCCAGGCCCAACGCTGCGGTTCTTCTAAGGAATGATGGTGCGCGGCGGTGAGAACGCCTAAAATACGCTCGTCGTCCTCTTTGAGGAAATCAGAGACGACTGCGTTGTAGTAGGCTTTAATTGGCATTTCGAATTGCTTCTGCGCACTTTATAGTACATCTGCCGGGAAGCAATACCCTTCGCCTCACCCACCCTGTTACCCTTTTGCAATGAGCGCATGGAATGACCCTGCCCGCTGGGCGGCGCTTTGCTCAGGTGCCGCTTGCCCCATCTGCATCCGTCAGAAGCCGCTGGACATCGTGGCTACACTGGAAGCCTCGTGGGTCACGATGCAGGAAGCCGCGCCTGTTTCCGGATACGTCTGTCTGGTGTCGCAACTTCACGCCGTCGAGTTGCATGACTTGCCAGAGGCGGCCGCATCCGCCTTCATGCGGGACGCGCAAAGAGTGTCGAGGGCATTAAAAACCGGCAAAGGGGCGGTGAAGTTAAACCTGGTGAAGTTGAATTATGAAATGCACGGAAACTCGTTGCCGCACCTGCACATGCACTTGAGCGCGTGCGGGATGCGTTCTTGCTGGCGCTGAACTCAACTTCCTGAAGCTTTAAACCGACGGCCGCCCCAAGCGCCTAAACTTAACACTCGTTAAGCGCTGATGGGGCAGCCCGGACAGCTAATTACTGCTTGTCATACACAGCAACGCTACGGGTCTTCTTGCCGGCGGCATCGGTTCCGGAGGTCGTCAGGGTGCGGCTCTTGCCGTCCGCCGCGATAACGACTTTACCAGTGGCAATTAGCTTGCCGTCTTTTTTTACCGTCAGGTCCAGATGGTGGTCATCAATCTTCTTTGCCGAACGCGCGTCCGAAGACGGATCGCCCGTAACCGGATAATCCTTTCCATCAAACTTTCCCGTCCACTCGCTATGGAAAGCCTTTCCCTGACCATCCACGCCGTCAATGGTTACTTTGATGTTGTCGCCGGCCATTTCATAAACGACGGTATTATTTTTAGTCGTCCCAGCGGCAAGTTTCGACTTGGCTTCATTCAGTTTCCATGTGCCCATGCTGGGATCCTGGGCGAAACAGATCGTCATGCCTACCACTACTGTGAGGAGCGTCAGTAAGGTAAATCTTGTTTTCATGTAGCCTCCATTTTGGTTTGGGAGAAAGTTAGTTACTAGCGAGCACGCGAATCATAACGCCGGATCAAGGCTTTCCGCAATCTGGAGGAGATGCCGAAGATGAGGATGATGAATAAAGAGGCCGATGGAGTTGTTGAGCACATCGGTTATCGGCGGCGGCGAGTTCGGGCCGGTCGAGGGGCAGCCAGATCACACCGGAGTACGCGATCTCTCCGACTTTCCGCCACCAGAGCGGCTCTCGGGTGTACAGTTTGTGCCCGTACCTGGAACCCAGCTGTAGTCCAGAACGGAATCTCAATCCAGCAGAAACAGAAAAGAGAGCCCCATGTCAGATGCTCAAATTAGATCACACAGGGCACCGATTCAAACTCGATGTATGCATTATCGGGAGCCAGTTACGTAAAACCATAACAATAAGAAATTCCCACTCATTTTCGATACGACAACAATGAGTGGGCACAATTTTTTACGTAGGAGTTTCAGGGCACAGAGATCGGGACTATCGCTTGCTTTCTTTGTCTTTATCCATTTTCTTGGCGATTTCTTTCATCAGCTTGGGCTTGAGCTCGGCGAGCATCGTATCCACCAGACTGGAGATTTCCTCGCCCTGATTTTCCTCGTGGTCTACGGCGCTTGCTTCTGGAGCAGGGGAAGCATCGGCCCCTGGCCGCACGTCCCCGTCGCGACCCTGCCGCCAGCTTTGCCACGCTGCCGCCAATTCGGATTCCTTATTTTCAGATTTTGGTTTCGTGGTTTCTGGGTTGGCCGCGAATGACGGAGCCGCGGCGCTTGCGGCTGCGGCGAAAGCAGATTCCGCGGCGACTACCTCTGGCGCCGGAACATCGGCGTTGGCCGGCGAGGTTTCATGATTTTCTAGTGGCTTGGCGTTTGTGGTCGCAGCCACATAAGCGGCAGGCGCGGACATCCACAAGGCTCCCATGGAGGGTCTTTGCACCGGTGTGGCAGCTTCCTCTGTCGACTTTGGTTCTGTTTGCGCCGTCATTTGCGTTCCGGCGGCTAGGATCGGAACTGCCTGAGGTTCGGATTGCTGCCCGGAATCAACAGGGCGTGGCTCTGTTTTCTGCACGGCTACTTCCACACGCGTCGCATTTTTCGCTTGCGACGGGGCTTCCTCTTCGTCAGGCGTGCTGAAGCTCATGGCCTCAAGCGGCCCCATGACGAAGGTGGCACTGGGCTCGGTTGCGGAGAATTGCTTGAATGCCCGTTCCATTTCTTGCTCAAGGAGGCCGGAGGATTCTTCCTGGCTTACCAACACGGTTTGCGCTATCCATCGCGGACCGCGGAGTTCACTTTGACCAACTGCCGTCGGAACGAGTCTGCGGTCATTTTCTAGCTCGAGATCCGCCGCGTTCGGAGCGGGCACCAGCGAAGCGAGCGCATCGGCGACATCGCGGTCACCCGCATCCCGTCCACCGTGGTCTTGCTTTGCGGATATATCTGAAGTCTCCCCCGTTTTGGGTTCCGCTGAGTCTTGTTCCTTCTCGGCTTTAACGGCGGCTTCCGCTCGGGCGACGATTTCGGCTGCGGACCTATAGGAAACGACGGCGGCGGATTCGTGGTCGTCGGAACGCGCTTCGCGGTTCCGCTCCGCGTTTTCGTCTGCTGTCTTGTCGACTCTTTTTTCGACTGTCTCTTCAACCTTCTCTTTCACTATTTCTTGCGTGGATCCCGGTGAAGCTTGCTTCGCCGCAGCCGCGGTTTCCTCAGCCTCGCGGGTAGATAGCAAGGTTCGCCAATCTGCTGTATTCAGCGTGTGTTCTTCGGCGCCTTCATCCATGGTGTAGGAACGTGAGGGTTCTTCCTGGCCCTTGAGTTGTTCAAGGGTTTGCTCCCGAACTTCTTCCCGGCTCTCTTCCCGGACTTCTGTCTTCAGCTCGGATTTTTCCGCCTTGGCCTTTTTCCGCGGCGCGATGAGGCGGCTCTTCCAGCCGCTTTGCTGATCGCCAAAACTATCTAATGGTGGACCGTCTTCGGCGCCAGGCTTGGCGAAGCGGCCTTTTTTCGGCATTTCAGCCTGAGCCACAATGCGATCTTCGAGCTTAGCGATCGCCGAAAGGAGTTCACTCGTATCGAAAGGCTTGACGATATGCATGTCGGCCCGAACGCGCCGGGCCTCTTCGGCTTTAAAGGGTTCCAGCTTACCAACAGTGAGCAATACGGGGATACGGGCGGTTTCGGGATTTTCTTTCAGGCGATGACAGACTTCAAGGCCGCCGTAGCCCGGCATATATACATCAAGCACAATGACATCTGGCTTCTGCTCGGTGATGCGCTTAAGCGCGGCCGAGCCATTGTTGACCGTGATCACTTCGTAGCCGGCTTCCGTGAGGATTTTCCGGCCCATGTTCTGGGCGGTCACGCTATCGTCAGCAAGCAGTATTTTCCGGGCCAAAGTCAGTCCTTTATCTATCCGTAGAGAGAGATATAGCGTGAAGTTATCGTGCCCTGAAACCCAAGTCAACGAAGATGGCGGTTACTCAGGTTACGATGGTGCTGAGCCATATGGGCGAGGCGCTCTGCAGGTGATACGTGCCTTAAATAGTGGCTATTTCGATTTTGCCGCGCCGCGTTGAAGCTCATCGATTTCAGGAAAAGAACGAGGGGAAATCAATGTACGATCGGCCGGCATAGTCCCGGCGGCCGTGGCCTTGGCCAGCGTTTCGAGGGCAACTCCCGCAGCGGGGGGGGTAACGATGGTTGCCCGCAAGTATCCGCGACGCACCCATTCCTGACCGGTCTTGGAGAGGCCATCGCAACCAGTGAACGGAAGATTCAACCAGTCGTCCCGGTCATTTTCCGTGAGATCGACAAAAGCCTTACGGGCCCCCATAGCCATGGCGTCGTTTTGGCAGACAATACCACGAATTTGCATCTGACGGGTTGAACCGAGCGACACCCAAGATTTCACGACATGGTTCGCGCTTTGCTCGGTCCAGTCGCCCTTCAGTGTTTTGAACTCTACGCCTGCCGGTTTGGTCGAGAGAGCGCCTTTAGTCCGAAGTTGAGCGGCCGTGCTATTGGATGGGCCTTCGATATAAACGACGTTGCCACTGGGTACCAGCACACCGAGTTGTTTGCCCTGGATCCTGCCGACTTCAAACTGATCGGTACTAACGGAAAAAACTGGCAACGAACCGCTACGACGCAGTTCCCCGATGTAGTCAGGGTCGCTATTTATAACACCCCAACCAATGCCGGCTGCAACGGCGGCTTTCGCAATTTGCGGCATGCCGGTTCCAACGGGTTCGACGAGTATGGCTTGGGGCTTTGGGCCAGGGCTTTGAATGATCTTGATGAGTTGTTGGGTTTGATTGACTGCATCGTTTTCGGCGTAGATGACTTGGATCGTGACTCCGAGTTTAGCGGCCATTTCAGCTACGGCCACCGCCTGTTCCGCCTGGTAATCGTTGTCTCTGGTGGTAAGAGCAACAACTACATTGAGTTTATCCATTTGCTGGGGGTCCGGTATTTCTGAAACCAGCGCGATTCTGTCACAAAGATTCGGGTGGTGCAATAGTTACGCCGGTACTAGAACGGGTTTAGCTTTTCAAGGCCCTTCTTCTTTTTTGGTTTACTAGAAGAAATATCATTGTCACTAGCCAGCTGGTCTGAGGAAGATGAATCCGCAGATGCCGAAGAAGACGCTGCAGTTGAGTCAGCGCCAATTTGATTGACCTGCTGGAGCGGCGGTGGAGCGGGGCTATCCGAAGCAACGTTGGGCTTAAGCTCGTTGGGATCGGCTGGCACGTTCGCGTCGGCGGCCGGTTGGTTCGCCTTGAGCTCGTTAGAATCGGTCGCCGCATCGGCTGGCGGCTGCGCTGCATTGCCTGTGACCGGTGGCGTGTCGGAACGCGGCGCGGCTTCGTTGGGAGGCGGAGCGCCAGAGCCCACCGTCTCAACCGCGAGCCCCTGTGACTCTTTGCCACTATCACCGAGAGCCGCGCGATTGGCCTGGCGAGCAACTTCCGTGGCGCTCATCGGCTCCGGATCTACCATGGTAGGTTCGCCCTTGGTGGCTGCGGAACTCACGTCCGGATGTTTTCCGAACTCGTGCCGCATCTTCGTCAATTCATTTTCCTCGTGACGGCTTGCAATCTCGGCTTTGTTCTGCGCGACTGCTGCCTTAGTCGGGCGGGGAACAGGCTGCTTTAGATCGACGAGCCGCGCTTTCGCGTCATCCACACGATCCATGAGCGGATAGCGG
>JBEKTR010000174.1:0-7665 GCA_049515835.1 Terriglobales bacterium | reverse complement strand
GATCGATCAAAACACTGGCGAATTGACCGATCTCGGCCGCCTTCCCGAATGTGGTTGCCTTCTGAACGGTATCGATTTTACGAAAGACAGCAAGTTCGCAGTATTTGCGGGAGGATCAGCTGCGAATGCATATGTGGCACGCGTGACCCCGTCGGGCCTGAAGGATCCAAGAATATGGGTACTGGCGTCTCCTCAACAGGCGGCCCAAAACATGGTTCCTTTTTTTAGCGCCGACGGCTACGGCGGCTCAGGGAACTTGTATTTTGGCGCATCGGGCGGCGGCAGTCAGCAAAGGCCCAGTGCCGTGATCACGACTAGCTTTATCGAGAACCCACTCAGTATTACCGTGACGAACATTACTCAAATCGAGTCTCCTCAGTTTAAGGACGGCAACATCGCCTCCACTGGAAATCTCATGGTGGTCGCAGAATTCCCTAATGAGATTGGCGTGTTCCAAATCAATTCCGACGGCTCACTAACCCAACTAGCGACGACGACGGTTACAGGCGACGCGCTAGGGGTCTTCTCCCTTTCTATGTTTCCAAATACTCGCTAGGGATTGAGAAGTCCACTACCACAAACAAAAAGGCTCACACGCCGTCTCTCGTGTGAGCCATCTGAAGCCTTTATGGCTTGTCCCACTTCGTTGTCTAACAACTTAGGCCGCGAGGGTTACAAATCCGTTACGCCCAGGTGAATCTTTTGTAAACATTTGTCGCCGAAACGGGAGTTTCCCACATTTTCCGCAGGATTTCCGCTGAAAAATGCCTCCATCCTGCTGGATTTCCTGTAGACACCCCCGTATTTCACTGTACGCCCGGCTTCCATTGGTTCAGAAACGCCAGCAGATCGGCTGGCGCCAGTGAGCGCGCTTTCTCGAACTCCCCGTTACTTTGGCTGTAAATCAGCTTGCCCTTGCCATCGAGAACGGCCACCCCCGGAACACCTTTCTTCATGGGCACGTTGTATTGTGCGGCTAAGTCGAGGTTCTTGTCGTACTGCCCGATATCCACGTGGACTACTTCATAATTCTTCTGGATGACCGGAGCTAAATCAGGCCGATGGAAAGCCAGATCGAGAACATGGCAGTCATAGCACCAGTTGCCTCCGAAGACGAGGATTACACGCTTATGCTCTTTGCCCGCGCGCTCAATGGCCTCTTTAATTTCCGCTTTGGCATCGCTGCCGGGATGGTAAATGTCTTTATTCGAGTCGGTCGAAGTCGGCTGTTGCAGGCGCATGGCATCGGTGCGCTGTACCGAAACCAGCTTCCACTGCTCGCCCTGTTGTTGCCAGGCCTGCCCTTCGGTGATGTACACGGTGTGGCGCGGCGGCCCGGCGGAATCCACTTCAATCTGCATGACGATCTGCCGGATGCCTGCCGCAGGCGAGTCCGACTGTGTGACCGAGATTTTCAGTCCCCGCGGCTTGAGGCCGGTCCAGAAGGCAATGTCCTGATCGGCCGTGAGCGCGGTCTTGCCCACAGCCACTTGAGTAGGCGGCGTCGTGCTGTACAGCGCTTGCAACGCTGCCGAGTTACCGGCGCGTACTGCATCCTGCCACTGGCCGAGCGGAGCGAAGTCCTGGGCAGCACAAAAAGTCGCCAAGCAGATAAAAAATCCGAAAACTAAACTATGACTGGCGCGAATAAAGTTCGAATTCATGAATACTCTCTCTTCCTGTTTTTTCGTTTCTCCCTGCATTTAATATACAGACGCAAGCGGAGGATTTAGGTTGCGGGGAATCTGCGGCTAACGGAAACTCCACGCAAGATTATCTTCGACTACGCTCAGGACAGGCTCTCGCCTCGCTGGTGTGAGCACGAGGCCTTCGGGATGACAAGATGGATAATTAGTATTTAAAAGCGATAAGCAGATCTTCCAAACAGCATTTGGACACCTGCCGCCCCACTGGTGAGAACGCGGGGAGTTCGGGATGGCATGGTTAACTAGGATCATGCAGCGAATTCTGATTGCGACATCCAATCCGGGCAAGTTGCGCGATTTGCAGGGCGCGGCGCGGCCGTTGGGGCTCGTCGTCGAATGCATTCCCAACTTCGCAAAATTGCCATCGGTCGTAGAAGACGGTCAGACTTTCGAAGAGAACGCGCGCAAGAAAGCCGAAGAGTATAGCTTGCACGTTTCCGGCGAGATTGTTCTGGCCGACGACTCCGGCCTCGAAGTGGATGCGCTCGGCGGAGATCCCGGCGTGCACTCAGCCCGCTATGCCGCCGACGAACCGCATTTGGCCGATGCCAATACCGACGACGAAGCCAACAACGCCAAACTGATTCGCAAGATTAAGAAAATTCATCCCGATAAACGCACCGGTCGGTTCGTTTGCGTAATTGCAGCGGCGCGGGATGGAAAGACGCTGGCCACTTTTCGCGGCCAGGCCGAAGGCGTCATTCTCGAAGCTCCGTGGGGCACGAATGGTTTCGGTTATGATCCGCTGTTTCACTTTCCGCAGATTGGCAAGACCTTCGCCGAATTGAGCGCGGAAGAGAAGGCAAAGTACAGCCATCGCGGGGCGGCGTTTCGCAAGTTTCTGGAGTGGTGCGCCCACAAATCGCCGCTCTGCAATTGAGCTGCCAACCTGCGACAAATTCGCCCTTTGTACTTATAACTGTGTACTTCTCATTTCCCATTTTGGGAAATGTAAATGGATGCGTTCTGGAGGCTTTCTAGGCCCGTCGAACCTCGCATACGCCCTTTGGGTGACCAAGAGCGACATCGCGCATCCTGGGGCGTTCTAGAGGGCAAAATCGGGATGCCGACCGAACGGTCGGAAGGTGATTTTGCAGCTTCGAAATCGTCCCGAATATCGCTCCCACGAAGAATCAATCACTTGCACCAATCGTCAACAACTTACGCGTATTTGCCATGCCCTCTGCCATATTGTCATCCTGAGGGGTGCGAGCGATTCACGGCACGAATCGTGAACAAAGTCGAAGGACCCCATATCTCCTAAAAGTGAGACAAGCCCGGCAAGGCGTTCTTACGATGCTGTGAGAGAACACTCCGACAAGCCGGTTGGAAATGAAGGGCACCCGGGATCCTTCGACTTCGTAGGGCTTTCGCGGCATGAATGCCTACTGCGCTCAGAATGACACCGTCTTATGTGACCTGACATTATCCATCCAGCTTGTCATTCTGATGACGACGTGTTCTTCGACGGGCTGAGCACGACGCCTTGCATGTTCAGCGACAAATACGCTTGACGTAACGCGTATTTATTGTTATCGTAGGGGCGGTGATTGTCAGCTACCGCGACAAGCGGACGCGAGGTTTCGCCAATGGAAAATGGGTCAAGGCGTTCTCCGGGTTTGAGCGGGCGGCGCGAATGAAACTGGACCGGCTGGAAGCTGCTGTGTCGCCCGGTGATCTTGCCGCATTGCCGGGAAATCGGTTTGAAGCCTTGCGCGGCGACCGCAAAGGCCAGCACAGTATCCGCATAAACGATCAATGGCGGATTTGTTTCGAGTGGGCGGCCGGGGCGCCCGGGCCGTCAAACGTGGAGATTGCTGACTATCACTAGGAAAACGGGCACTAGGAGCACAGCTATGACACTGACGGCGATTCATCCCGGGGAGCATCTGGCGGAAGAACTCGAAGCGCTCGATATGAGCGCGGCGGAGCTGGCGCGTAAGATGAACGTGCCCACCAACCGGGTTACGCAAATCCTGAACGGAACGCGGTCGGTCACGGGCGACACGGCTTTGCGCCTGGGCCATTTTTTCGGCACCAGCGCACAGTTTTGGCTGAACCTGCAGAGCCTCTATGACCTTCGACTGGCGCAGGAAAAGGCCGGAAGATCGATCCAGTCGCTGCCCCGGCTCAAACATGCTGCGGTTCACGCATGAAATGTGATCTCGTCCGGGTCTGTTCCCCTTTCACCCAGGCTTCTATCTAGTGGGCATTACCAACACAGTGAAAAGCCGTACGCCCTGCCCCACATTTGCCAAATATTATCTTCCCCAAGAACGTGAGAGCGCTGCTTGTTTGCCATGATGTAAACCCAATAGGGCTTGGAGTCAGGCATTTTTGGGGTTTTATACGAAACGGTCGCGCTTGTCTGTGATACGTGACCATTCCCGCTCCACGCGAGATCCTTCGGCCCGCGATGCAAAGCGCGGGCTCTCAGGATGACAATTCTCAAAAGGAGTTCCCATCACCTCGCCGGCGTCATTTGTTCGAAGCTGCCGTTCAAGTAGCGATTCGGGTCAAAGCTCGGGTCGTTCGTGTGCACATAGGTTCCGTAGCCGTCGGTCCAGTGATAGTTGTAGTCGTTGTACTGGTCGGAGACCTGGCCGTATTGGTCCTGCATGTGTTCGGTGCCCCGGATGTTCTGGTCGAAGTCGTCGGCGCGCTTGTAAAAGTCGTCATTATCACTCGAAGTGAAAGACGATTTCTGTTGCGCGCGGTTTTGCGCCGCGAGGTTCGCGTCAATCTGCGCCATGAATTGATTGCTTTGCGCGGTGAGCTGACGGCTGCGCTCTCCCGCGGCCTGGATCCCGGCGTAGTTGCGCGCCATGGCCTGCTGGTAGTACTGGCCTTGCAGCTTCTTTACTTCCGCAAGGCGCTGCTGCCAGCCGGGGTTGGGGTCAATCGAAGTGGCCACAAAGCCGAGAACCGGACGCATCGATTCAAGTTTACCTGACGTCGCTCCGATACTGTGGACCAAAAGGATCGTGCGATGAAATTCGCCGATGCGGCCATTCGGAGATGACAGCCGCTGAATCGGCGTCATAAAGCCGTAGAACTCTTCGTCCACTGGAGCACCGTTGAGTTCATAGCTGACGCGCATGCAAATACCTTCGCCCTCAGGAACGCCTTGCGTGAAAATTCTTGGGAAAGCCCTGGGCAGATCTTTGACCGGACGATAACCCAACACCTTGAGATTTTTCATGCCCGCGCGATTCGGCCCGATCACGAACTTCACCATCGCCACCGGCAGAGTGATGTTGGGATAGTGAATGCCGCCGATGCCTTCATGCCCATAGGGCGGATGGTCGTGCGCAGGATCAAGCCATATAAATAAATCGGCGGGATAGAATTCAGTCCATTCATTGCCATCGGGCGATTCGACACGCGCCGTAACCCGCACAGGCACGTAAAAGTCGTTGTAGTTCCAAACCGTCTTGCTGGTGGACTTCCATCCCTCGGGAACGGCAAGGCGCGAGACCACGAGTCCGCCCTGTTGCGTGTCGATGACTTCGTAGGGATGAAATTTGACTTTCGGGGTGGACGGCGCTGATGTCGCCTTCTTCGATTGCGCAGCGCAGGCGATGCTCAGTGCGAAGACGTACAACGCGACAACCACAGCATAACTGCGGCGGACCAGTGGCATAGAGTATTGTCCCCAAGTTTAGTGACAGAAAACTTTGCGCTATGGCCGATGCGCTTGTCAATCCCGCGAAGGGAGTAGTGCGTGGCCAATGGCACAGGCTCTAGCTTCTTGTACCGCTTAACCACCTTGTCATCCCGATGGCCTCGCGCTTTCACCAGCGAGGCGAGGGATCTCGCGCGGGGTGGCAATGGTCATCCGTCACAGACACAGCCGAACATTCCATATAGAACCTAGAAATGCGCGAGCCGAACCGTTATTGGGTTTACATCATGGCCAACAATCAACGGTCGCGCGTCCTCTACGTAGGCGTTACCGGCAACCTGCCCCGTCGCGTATGGGAACACAAGAACAAAATCAATTCTGGATTCACAAGTAGATACAACCTCGATCGGCTCGTTTACTACGAAGCGTTTTCGTCTCCCGACGATGCGATTGATCGGGAGAAGGAAATTAAAGGTTGGAGACGCGGCAAGAAGATTCGACTGATCGAATCCCTAAATTCTCATTGGCGTGATCTGGCGGCGGAGTGGGGTGACGTGTATAAGCCGGACCTCGGAAAAGCCCCGCGCGAGATCCCTCGCCCCGCTGGTGAGAACGCGGGGACTTCGGGATGACAATGTATATAGTCTGATAAGTAGCAACAGTTCGTGGGATGGCGATGCGTTGGCGATTTGGAGTCTTTGGAAAATTGTTCTTCTGTAAAATTGGATTAAATGGCTTCGTGCTCCAAGTGCGACGGGTTTTCGGAGAGATTCAACGTCGGCAGTCTGCGGGAATACCTAGACATCGTCCGTCAGTTGATCGAGATCGTGAATCAAGGGACGTTTTTTCTTGTCCGCGCCAGTTGTCCTTTGCAAGATGTGTTCAACACGCCGATGCCGGGAGACATGATTTCTCACGATTTCCGATGTTTGATGTGTGAACGTGAATTCCGCCTTAGTGCTGATACTTATCATGGCGGTGCAAGTTGGACAGTCGGGAATGTACCAAAGGCCGTTGAAAGCGTATCAAAACCAAACTGAGGTGCCATCAGCAACTCCCCCACCTTGACTTCCCTTCTCTCGCGCCAAGATAATAAAAAGTTATCTTTTATCTCAGGAACATATAAGCGTCAGGCGCTACACGCGAGATTCCTCAGTCCGCTGGAGAGAGCGCGGACTTTCGGAATGACAAGTGGTCGGGCACAAGGAACACACGGAGCAAGACATGGCTGAAACGGCAGGGGCGGAAAAAGTACACAGCGGGGCGCAAGCGCCGCGGGCCTTTACTTCCAATCCCCTGATTACGCTGTGGAGCACGGTCATCGGCAAGAAAATTGTGATGGCTGTGACCGGCGCGGTGCTGGTGGGCTTCGTCATCGCCCACATGGTGGGCAATCTCAAAATCTTTGAGGGCGCTGACGCGATCAACACCTACGCGCATTTTCTTCGCGTGGTGGGCATGCCGGAGCTGGGCTACGGTCAACTGTTGTGGATTGTGCGCTCGGTTTTGTTGCTTTGCGTCATTCTGCACATCATCGCCGCCTGGCAGCTTACCTTGATGAACCGCGCGGCACGGCCCGTGGATTACAAGATGCGCGCGAACCAGGAGTCCACTTGGGCTTCGCGCACCATGCGCTGGGGCGGAGTTGTTTTGCTCATCTTCATCGTCTATCACATCCTGCACTTCACGCTGGGCATGGTTGGTTTTCAGCCAGGCGAATGGCAGGACCTGGCGGTTTATCGGAACGTGATTGCGGGATTTTCGCTGTGGCCGGTTTCAGTCTTCTACATCATCGCCATGGCTGCGCTCTGCCTGCATCTTGACCATGGTATCTGGAGCGCAATTCAGACACTGGGCTGGAACACGCAGCGAAATCAAGGCACGCTGAAGATACTTTCGAGCTTGATTGCAGTTGTAATTTTTCTGGGATTTATTTCTGTGCCGGTGAGCGTCATGGCCGGCTGGTTACGCTAAGAACGCTTTTATAAAGGAAACGCATTGCTCGACGCACATATTCCATCTGGCCCGATAGAAAAGAAGTGGGACAAGCGCCGCTTTGAGATGAAGCTGGTGAATCCGGCGAACCGGCGCAAGCACTCGATTATTATTGTCGGCTCGGGACTGGCGGGAGCGGCCGCGGCGGCCACGCTCGGCCAGCAGGGTTATCACGTACACTGCTTTACCTATCACGATTCACCGCGGCGGGCGCACTCGATCGCAGCGCAGGGCGGCATCAACGCAGCCAAGAATTACCGCAATGACGGCGACAGCGTGCAGCGGCTTTTTTATGACACTGTAAAGGGCGGCGACTTCCGTTCACGCGAAGCGAATGTT
>JBEKTR010000173.1:0-7785 GCA_049515835.1 Terriglobales bacterium | reverse complement strand
CGCAGCCGCAGTCTTTCCGGCGCCCTGGCTTTGATCGGCTCGTTCGCCGCCTTCGCCGCCACACTAATTCAAGCTCAATCGCCCGGTTACGCCTTCGCGAACATGGTTCGGGTCGATTCTTTCAGCACTTTTTTCCACATTCTCATCATCGCTATCACCGCTATCGTGATTCTATCGTCGTATGAATACCTGAACGTGCAGGAAATCCGCGGCGGCGAGTACTACGGCTTGATGTTGTTCGGTGCGGTCGGCATGTGCCTCATGACCTCCGCCATGGAGTTGGTGCTGATCTTCATTGCGCTGGAAATTTCTTCCATATCGACTTACGTGCTGGCCGGATTCCGCCGCCGCGCCGCCATTAGCGCGGAATCATCCGTTAAGTATTTTCTGCTGGGCTCGTTCGCAACTGCTTTCTTCCTTTATGGCGTCGCCCTAATGTTTGGCGCGACCGGCTCGACCACCATTGATGTCATCGGCAACGTGCTCCGCTCGGGCAACATCCCCGTACTCGCTTACATGGGCGTCGCCTTTATGTTTGTCGGTTTGGGATTCAAGGTCGCTGCCGCTCCGTTCCACATCTGGACGCCTGACGTTTACGAAGGAGCGCCGTCGCCCGTGGTGGCATTCATGTCCACGGCGCCCAAAGCGGCTGTGTTCGCAGTCCTGTTGCGTGTGATGTTTGAAGCCAACGCTCCCGGACGAATCTGGCTAATCTGGGTGACGGCCGCGCTCTCCATGACGCTCGGCAATATTGGAGCCCTGGTGCAGAACAATGTGAAGCGTCTGCTCGCCTACTCCTCCATCGCTCATGCCGGCTATTTGCTCGTTGCCTTTGCCGCGTTACCCGAAACCGCGATTCCTGCGGCCATGTTCTACACCGCCGCGTACGCCGTCACTAATATCGGCGCCTTCGCCGTCGTCAGCCACTTCGGCGGGACGGGTGAACGCCGTGTCACCATGGACGACTACTCTGGCCTCGCGGAGCGATCACCCCTGCTCGCTGCGACTTTGACCTTGTTCCTCCTCTCGCTTATCGGAATTCCGATGACGGCTGGGTTCTTTGCCAAGTTCTACGTATTCAGCGCGGCAATCAAAGCAAACCTCGTCGGTCTCACCATCATCGGCTTCATCAACAGCGCCATTGCCGCCTACTACTACCTCCGCATCATCGTGGTCATGTACATGCGCAAACCACGCGAGGAGTCGCCGGTTGCGCCCATACCTTTTGGCTTGGGACTCGCGCTCGCGCTGAGCCTCTTCGCCACACTGTATTTGGGAATTTTGCCGGGCAGGGTACTGGACTACGCTTCGCGTTCAACCGCTGATCTATTGTTCCAGAATAGACCTGCGACGCCGACGGCATTGTCCGACGCTCCTACGCTGCAACCGGTCCAGGGAATTTCCGACATCCGTTAACCGCGAAGCGAAGATCCCCGCCAAAGGAAATGGGATTACAACATCCCACCTGTCTTGATTGTCAGAAAACTGAGCGCCGTTTCCAGTTCCACAATGGCTTCTTCCAGTTCAGGATGCTCGCCGATACGTTCGCGCAACGACTTCAACAATTCATGCGCTCCGGAAACATGCTTTGCAGGTCTATGAGAAGAGTCATCGAGCGGGGAGATGTCTTTTTGGTCGGGCATATCTAGATTGTAACTCTGCTTCGCTTTCAGGATTATGCGTTCGGAATCTCTGTTAACCGATCTCCTGCCGGATATGCAGCTTTATTGCTTCCGGTAAGTGCGAGTCATTCAACGTCTGACGAGCAACCTGGGGCGGAAGGGCCTTCGCGATGCGTACAGCATGCGCCGCAGGCGTCTTTGCATTCAATAGCAACGCAATTCGCACTTCCCTTCGCAATTGCCACTTAGGATGTGAGCAGACTGCCTCAATCAGCGTCACCTCACACGACGCAGCCATCATTGCCTTTACCAGGATGCCTTCGGTGACCCGGCCGTTTTCCAGGGCCGTGCGCATCACGCGTATATCGCCATCCAACAAGAGCGCGCCAGCTACGCGGCTCGACGCCCGCCTGGCCAGCGTCGTTTTCTCACCCGCCGAAATTGTCTCCAATCGGTGAATCAGCTGCTCCTCCGCCGCAATTCGTAAATCCGAAGCAACGGCCGGGGCGAGCGCAACCTGCATCAGATCGAAGGTGAATAATTGCCGCAGCATCGGCAGCGATAAGTGCCTGGGCGTATGTGGATGCTCCACAATCACCCTACGAAGCTTTCGGCTTTTCCCCAGCAGCGCCCGTTGGTCGCAACAAAAAGATTCAATCGCATCCGCCGGTAAGTCTCTTGATTTTAGTAGATTAAGTGAGAATTCTTCACTAACAGATGAGGCGGGGCAATTTGCGGGTGCCTGTAGTTCTACAGACTTGGATTCCGCCGCGCTCATGGAAATCGACATCTATCCTGCCATGCCTTTTCCCGTTTTTCGCGCGGCAATCTTGCGAGCCAAGGCCAATGCCCCGCTCACGGGTTCAACTACTGCCGAATGAACCCTAGCGTCAGCATGCTCTTTATTCAAAACACCGCCAAACGATTCCCGAACGATATGGCTATGGGCAAATACACTGCCCGCCATAGCGATTTTCACTTCACCGTTTCCTTTAAACAATCGCCGCATAGCGATGTTGGCCAGCATGGCAAGTTCTTCTCCAGCTTGCACAAGAACGCGGCGCGCCGAGCTATCACCCATATCTGCGGCTAGGCATACTCCTGGGCATAAACCGGCAAAATCTGCCGGCGGCGAAGACGCGTTCGCCGTCATCACGGTCTGCGCTTGTGTCTCCACTTGCCAGGACTTCATGACCGCCTCAAGCAGTACAGTCGGCTGCCCTTCGTCGAAATCTCGCAGCGCCGCCTTCACTGCGGCCTTGCCGATCCAGTACGCCGAACCTTCGTCCGAAATCGCTGGGCCCCAACCACCCACGCGAACTGTTTGCCCATGGGAATCGCGTCCGTATGCGATGGATCCAGTACCCGAAATCACGACCACGCCCGGTCCTTCCTCAAACGCAGCTTCCATGGCGATGACCATGTCGCCGACGACTTCCACTGGCGCAGATAAAATGCCCGCCATGGCCCGCCGAACTGCATTGCTCACTTCAGTTCGTGCAGCCCCTGCGAGTCCTACGCAAGCACAATCAATTTTGTCGGGAGAAATTTTGGCATCGGCACACGCCAGTTCGATCGCCCGCATAAGGGCCTGTCTTGCTTTCGCCTCGCCTACTCTTAAAAGATTGCTGCCCTCGGCGCGTCCGCGTCCCCATACTGAAGTTTCGTCGCCAATCCAGCAAGAGGTTTTGCTGCCGCCCCCATCCACGCCCAAGTAAATCATGACGAACGTAGTTTTATCACAAAGCAAAATTTCTTCGAGGCAGCAGAAGTACAGGTTCTTTCGCGTGTACTCTGACCCTTTCATAGAGTCGGCCCAGCCCCTTCGCCCAACATGCTTTCGCGCACAATCTTTATCGGCGGAAAACCCTGTTTCAAAAATGTATCGTGAAAATCTTGCAGGCTGAACTTGGCCCCCATCTTCTGCTTGTAATCGGCGCGCAGCTTCATGATTTCCAATTTGCCCAGCGTATAGACAAGATAAGTCGGATCGCTGGTACCGCGCTTGGTCTCAACCTCAGCAACCGTCGCGGTCTGATAGCCTTCTTTTTGAAAGAATTGCACGGCTTCACCAAAGCTCATGCGCCCCGTGTGCATCGAAATTCCCACGATGTAGCGGGCATCGCGTAGCAGCGCATCCTGCAACTGACCCAACCGGAGCATGGGATCGCCGTTGCCATAGCCTTCGTCGAGCATCATTTGCTCGCTATAGTGCGCCCAACCCTCCGCGTTTGAGCCGCACCCCAGCAATTTACGCACTTTCGATGGCGCCGAAGGAACCCACAAGAACTGCACGTAGTGCCCCGGATAGACCTCGTGCACTGCCACGGAAATCATCGTTGAGCGGTTGAATTGCCCCATGAACGATTCGACCTTCTCGTTCGACCAATCCAGCTCTGGCAAAGTCACGTTGAAAAAAGCTTCGGTCTCGACCTTTTCGTAGGGTCCCGGGGTATCCATCGAAGCGAAAGTCAAAGCACGGGCAAAGGGAGGCGTTTCCTGCACAATTGGAAGGATCGGCGAAGGCACCGTCACAATATGCTTATCGATTAGATATTGTTTAATTCCTGTCAAATCGTCGCGGAAAGTCTGCAGCAATTTATCCGGCTGTGGATGGTCCGCATCCAATTCATCTTGGATCTGTTTTGTCGTTTTCTTCGGATCAATCTGGGCGGCGACTTTCTTGAACCACTCCTGATTACGATGCAGGTCGTCGTATCCAATCTGAAGCAGGCGATCAATGGGGATGTCCACCATTTCGTCATAGAGCAGCTTCTTTTGGTAATTCTCCGTGCCGATTCGAAAATCCCCCTTCGAAACAGAAAGCACATTCTTTTTCAGAAAATTCTCGTAATCTCGCAGCGCTGCGATCACCGCATCATTACTGCTCTTAAATTGCGCCAGGAGTTCCGCGTCTTTTACGTCCTTGAAAGCCTCCGGAACATCGTGTTGAAAAAAGCTGATATTGCCCGGAAGTTGCTGAATCGCAATTTCGGTGTAAATGTGCGGGGGGTTCTTCAGATTTGTCTTGCCTGCGGCCAGCGCCGCTGGCATCTGATTCTCGCGCTGAATCAGAGAACGCAGCCGTTGCTCGGGAGGGGCAAACTTGCGCGACATGATCGTGAAAGCGCTTTGCGTGAGGCCGCTCGAATACTGGTCCGGGTTTTTTTCCCAGCCGCGAATGTTATCGAGCGCCAATAACGTGGACTTTACATTGCTGAGAACCAGTTCGTGGTCCTGACGTTCTTCGGTAGAAAGCTGTTTGCTGTCGAAATTGGCTAGTCGCGCAAGAAAACTCTTGGCAAATGCGACCTGAGCATCCACACTTTTCCGCGAATAGTCCTCCAACTGCGAATCATACTGATGAAACCCTGAAGCCGTTCCTTGCGTGGGATTGAATTTGAAGTACTGATCAAAAAACGCATCCACGAGTTTGTTCCATTCCGCATTCGCCGGATTAGTGGAATCCGGAGCAGAATTCATAGTGTTTTGGGCTGGCAACAGGGGTGCGATCAGCATAATTAGGACCAGCGGCAGCAATCTCATAGATCTCCTCAAGACCAGTTTCGTGAACAGAGGATTATAGCCGCGTGGCTCTCGAATTGTGTAAAGCAAGAATTAGATTAAGACCGGCTTCGACTGTCCGTTATACTCGCAATTCACGCATGAGAGGGTCATCTCAGCCCGAACTCGCCCGCGATCTCAACCTGCGCCATGCCATCGCCGTCGTCGTTGGCACCATCATCGGCAGCGGAATTTTTCTGGTTCCTACGGAAATGATGCAGGCGGTTGGTTCCACACGCCTTGTTTATCTCGCCTGGATCGTAGGCGGATTGCTTTCATTCTTCGGAGCGCTCACCTACGCTGAACTCGGCGCGATGAAGCCGCAAACCGGCGGCGAATACGTATATGTCCGCGACGCCTATGGCCCATTGGCAGGTTTTCTCTATGCATGGACGTGGTTTGTGATTGCCAAGCCCGCATCCATTGCAACCATCACCACAGGCCTAGTGCGCATTCTCGGTACTTTCTCTACTTTCTCATTCTTTAGCCAGCGCGTCGCAGCGGGCGTGCCGGTCAATTATGGTCAACTAGTGGCCATCGTCGCCACCGTCGTCATTTCTTTTGTGAACTATCTCGGAGTCAAGAAGGCTGGCGAATTTCAGTTCATCTTCACTCTCCTCAAAGTGGGTATCATTCTCGCCATCGTCATCATAGGATTTGGCTGGTCCTCCGGTTCTTGGTCGCACTTCACCACCACGTTTGTCGGCGCCAAAGGAGGCATCGCGGGTTTCATGGCCGCTCTCGTTGCCGCGTTATGGGCCTACGACGGCTGGAACGATCTCAATATGGTCGCCGGGGAAATTCGGCGGCCTGAACGGAACATTCCCATCGCCCTCATCGCCGGAGTTGCGACTGTTGGTGCGCTGTACATTTTGGTGAACGCAGCGGTGCAGTTCGTCATGCCGGCTGCGGCGATCGCGGCTTCTCCTCGTCCTGCATCAGACGCCATGGCTCTCGTCATCGGCCAGTTTGGCGGTAGCATTGTCGCTCTGGGCATGGCCATCTCGATGTTGGCCACACTGAACGGCACGATTCTGAGCGGAGCGCGTGTTCCTTACGCGGTGGCCCGTGACGGCTATTTTTTCTCCATCCTGGCGGATGTTCATCCCCGTTTTCGCACACCATCGGCGGCCATTGTCGTTCAAGCCGTGCTTGCCATTCTGCTTCTGCTGCTCGGAGGCAGTTTTCGCCAATTTTTCTCGCTCGCCATCTTCGCTGAATGGCTCTTTTACATGATCGCTGGAAGCACCATTTTCGTATTTCGCCATCGGGATCCTCAGGCCTTGCGTCCTTACCGCGTTTGGGGGTATCCTGTAGTTCCTCTCCTGTTTGTGGCGTCCTCCTCCGTACTTTTGTGGTTCACTTTTACCGATAACCTCCCCAATTCTGCCGTGGGTTTGCTTGTAATTCTGGCTGGAATACCGGTTTTCTACGGTTTTTCCCGGCGTCACATGCACTAACGGCTAAAAATCCCGGGACCCTTCCCGTTTTGGATGTGTTTTAGTTTTAGGAGGGTCACCGGTTACTTGAGGACAAGGGCGGGGGACATTTTACTCATGTGCTCTCGTGCCTTAACTTAAAACCTCGAATATCCCCGCGCAGGCATCCAAAGGCTCGGGTGAAATTGGAGTAAGCAAGGAATGGCCGCAGCGCCCGAATATCATTTAGGACTTCTTCCTGAGCGCAAGTTCAACTGGCGTGCCTTTGCCGGCAGCTACGGCTTGGTCGCGCTGTTGATTCTTTTGTTATTAAGCGTGGGTTTGCTGTTTCCGCAACACATGCAAGTCGCCCGTAATTATGTCGTGACCGAATTGATCGCGCGTCCCGATTTGGAACCGAAACCGGTCGAAGTACAGCAGCCAAAAATTAAAGTAAAACCACTTCCGCCTCCGCCGGTTTTTGAAGCTCCCAAGCTCGTCGTGCCGCCCGAAGTTCACGCGCAGAAAACCCCGCCGCCCGAGATCGAACCGCCCAAGATTGCCGAAAACTTCAAACCACCGGTGCTCAAAGAAATTTCGACATCACGGCCGGTGCAAGCTGTTCATACGGGCGATTTCGGGGGAACAAATTCGCCAACGCTCAATGTGCCGGTGCAGAAAGTGCAAACCGGCGGATTTGGCGATCCGAATGGGATTAAGTCAGACGGCAAGCCCGCGCGTTTGGTGGCCGCTAGCACCGGCGCTTTTGATCTTCCCCAAGGGGCGGGCAACGGCAATGGAACCGGCGGCAACAAAGGTCTCAAAGGAACTGTCTCCAGCGTGGCCTTCGGCAGCGGTGTTGCCCAAACCAGTGCGACAACGGGTCATGTGCAGACTTCAGCCTTCGGCGCGACAGAAGTCGCACAAAACAACAAGCCCCGTATGGTCGATAACGGGCCAGCGACCACCCCAGTTGAAATCCTCTACAAACCAAATCCGGCCTACACCGACGAAGCCAAACAGTTGCAGTTGCAAGGTGAAGTTTTATTGGAAGTTTCATTTGGCGCGGATGGCAAATTGCAAGTGAACCGTGTGGTCCGTGGCCTCGGCCACGGCCTCGATGAAGCCGCCGTTGCCGCGACCAACAAAATCAAGTTCTAGCCTGCATTGCGCAGTGGATT
>JBEKTR010000172.1:0-7798 GCA_049515835.1 Terriglobales bacterium | reverse complement strand
TACAGATCAGCTGCATTTTCTGTGGGGGCAAAGGCTATCGCGACGGTGGTCCGTGCCGCAATTGCAAAGCCAGCGGATGGATTGAGCTTCTCGGCTGCGGCATGGTGGATCCGAATGTTTATGGCTTTGTTGATTACGACGCGAAGAAAGTCAGCGGATTCGCTTTTGGTATGGGAGTAGAGCGCATCGCAATTTTGAAATACGGCGTGGATGACATTCAGCTGTTCTTCAACGGCGATGTGCGGTTCTTGGAGCAGTTCGGGTGAAGCGTCGCTGATATCCGCTAGATCAGAGATTAAGTTTGTATAAATGTGAAATCAGATTAGGGAGTTATTCGTGAGGCCTCGTATGAAAGTACTTATAGCTATCGGCTTCATGATGCTCTTGTATCTATCTGGAATTTTAGTATTTGTAATTTACATAATCGAACATCCCGGCCAACTGATACCTCGGTCGGTACCTCTAGCTCTCTTCGGTTGGTTAATTTTAGTGACGATGCTGGGATTAACACTCGCTCGAAGGGCTGCCCGAGCGCAGGTCGCCACTGAAACTACTGTGGAGCGCAAACGCCGGATTAATTACGGTCGTAAAGGTCTAAAAATCGGAATGTTTTTTTATAGCTTATTTTTATTGAATGGAATACGAGCAATAGTCCAAGGCGAAATTCCGTGGAAGCCCGCTATAGTTGGTATCGCGGTGGATATCCTGGTAATCGCAGGATGTTGGATATGTCTCAAGCGGCTTAATCGATTCTCAGAAGATAGTTCCGCGAACAGAGGTCGATCCAACGAATTGTAAGTGCTTATGAAGATTTCCCCACAATGGTTGCGCGAATTTGTAGATCTGCGCGTGGACAATCACCGGCTCGCGGATGAACTCACGCTTGCCGGAATCGCCGTTGAAGGCGTCAGCGGCGAAGGCGACGCGACAGTGTTTGAGATGGAGATCACGACCAACCGTCCTGACGCGATGAACCACTATGGGATCGCACGTGAGTGCTCGGCGCTATACGACGTGCCGTTGAAGCCATTGGATTGGGAGTTGACAGCAACCAAGGCGGGTGAGGTCGCTCGTCCCACACAAGCTTTTCCCCTAGAAATTCAAGATGCTGAAGGTTGTGCACGCTATACGGCGCGGGTAATTCGCGGGGTGAAAATCAAAGCATCGCCGGATGCGATCGCGAAGCGTCTCATCAGTGTGGACCAGCGGCCCATTAACAACGCCGCGGATGCCTCGAATTACACGCTGTGGGAGATGGGACATCCCACGCACGCGTTTGACCTCAATAAGCTCGATGGCGGCAAAATCATCGTCCGGAGGGCGAAAGCCGGCGAAACGTTGAAGACGCTCGACGGTGTTGAGCGGAAACTTGCGACCGACGATCTGATTATTGCCGACGCCACGAAACCAGTCGCGCTAGCCGGCATCATGGGCGGCTTCGACAGCATGATTACGGAGAACACCAAGAATGTCCTCATCGAGGCTGCGTGGTTTGATCCGGCAACCGTCCGCAAGACTTCGAAGCGGTTGGGAATGCACACCGATGCCTCGCATCGTTTCGAACGTGGCGCGGATTACGGCGCAACGTCTGTTGCGTGCGCGCGAGTGGCGCAGAGGATTTTAGCATGGGCAGGCGGCGAGATAGACGGCGACGAGATTGATGTTGTCGCGCGGCAACTCGACCTGGCTCCCGTGGCATTGCGCGTAAGCGAAGTCCATCGCATTCTGGGAGAGAAAATCGGGGCTAATGAAATCGTTGGTGTATTGAAACGCCTGGGCTTCGATTTGACAGCCGAACCCAGCGATGAGCCTGAGTTCACTGCGACCATTCCGAGCTGGCGCTTAGATATTGAGCGCGAGATTGATTTGATTGAAGAAATCGCACGCATGCATGGCTACGACAAGTTTGCTAATACACTGCCTGCTTATGTTGGTGCTGTCGTGGATCTGCCAGAGGCGAAGCGCGATGAAAAGCTGCGCTCAGATTTGCTGGCTCTTGGCTATGACGAGACGATTTCTCTGAGTTTTATCTCACATGAAGACGCGAAGCGGTATTCGAAGTTGCCTCCGCTGGAATTGGAAAATCCGTTAAGCGCGGAGGCCTCGGTAATGCGAACGTCGCTCGTTCCCGGCATGCTGAACATGCTCGCCTACAACTTGAATCGTGGAAGCGACAATGTTCGTCTGTTCGAAGCGGGAAATGTTTTTCAGCAGGCAGGAACGACGGCGGAACAACTCAAAAGAATTTGCTTGGGCGCGACTGGCCAGACGGCGTCTGCGAACGTGCATCAGCCTGTGCGTGCGCTGAGTTTCTTTGATTTGAAGGGCGATATCGAAGATCTCCTGGGTGAATTCGGATATCAGAGCCTAAGTTTTGAAATGGGGGCTGCGGATTATTATCATCCTGGCCGTTCGGGTCGCGCGGTGATGGACGGCACGGTGGTGGCTGAATTTGGACAGATCCATCCGGATGTCGCGAGCGCGCGAAAGCTTAAACAGGACGTGTACGTCGCGGAACTATATCTTGACCGGCTGTATCAGCATGATTTGAAACAAGTGCGATATCAGGCGTTGTCGCAATATCCGGCGGTCGAGCGGGATTTTTCGTTCATCTTCGATGATGCGGTATCCTTTGGAGAGATCTCAGCTGCCGTGCATGAGTTGCGGTTGAAGGAACTGAGGCAGATTGCTCCAGTGGAGATCTTTAGAGGTGGTTCCGTTCCAGCCGGAAAACATTCGTTGTTGCTGCGAGCGAAGTTCCAGGCGAATGAGCGAACGCTGCGTGATGAAGATGTCGCGCAATGGACCGGACGAATTGTGAAAGTGCTGGAAACGCTTGGCGGAGTGCAGAGAGCCTGAGGATTTTCTGGTGGCAACTTTTTATGTGGAAAATTTCGGCTGCCGGGCGACCCAGGCCGATGGGGCGGCGATTGAACAACAGTTTCGCGGATTAGGGTTGGAACGCGCGGAAGAAGCTCTGGCGGCGGAAGTGGTCGTGCTGAATACCTGCACTGTGACGGCATCAGCAGATCAAGATGCTCGAGCTGCCATCCGGAGAATTCATCGCGAAAACCCGGAGTGTCAGATCGTTGTGACCGGATGTTACGCGCAGCGTGCCCCGGAAGAGATTGCGAAAATCCCCGGCGTGACGCGGGTGGTCGGGAACTCGCACAAGCACCGGTTGGCGGAAATTGCCGTCGGGCGAACAGTCGGTGATTTTGTTCCGTTGTCCAACCTGGCTGCTTCTTTGTCTCCCGCTGATCGAATACTTGTCTCAGACATCTTTGCCCATACGGAACTCCTGGCCGCGCCCGTTTTCGATGCTCCTAACGCTCGCACGCGCCCCAATCTCAAGGTACAGGATGGCTGTGACAATCGCTGTTCGTTTTGCGTCATACCCTCTGTGCGTGGACAGAGCCGGTCATTGCCATTACAGCGCATCCTCGAAGAAGTCGGAGCACTGGTCGCGGCGGGATATAAAGAAATCGTAATTTCGGGAATCAATCTGGGGCGATGGGGAAAAGACCTGCCGGAGCCATCACGATTCGAAAATCTGGTGCGCGCGATTCTCAATGACACCGATCTGGAGAAGCTGCGACTCAGTTCTGTCGAACCGATGGATTGGAGCGACCAGCTGATTGCGCTTGTCGCTGATTCTCCGAGAATTGCGAAACATGCGCACGTGCCCTTGCAATCAGGCAGCGACAAGATCCTCAGAGCCATGCATCGCAAATACCGGCCGTGGCATTATCGCGAGAAAATCGAAAAGATTCGCGCCGCCATGCCGGATGCCGCAATTGGCGCCGATGTAATGACTGGATTCCCGGGTGAGACCGATGCGGACTTCGATGAAACGCGTCGAATGATCGAAGAACTGCCTTTCACTTATCTGCACGTTTTTACCTATTCGTCGCGTCCGGGCACGGCATCGGAGAAAATGCCGAATCAGGTTCCCGTCAACATTGCACGCCACAGAAATCAAATTCTGCGCGAAATCGTCGCCCAGAAGAAACGCGCCTTTATGGAATCATTTATTGGGAAGACGATCGAAGCAATCACGTTGGACGCAGCGGACTGTAAAAAAGACGGCCGATCCACCGAGGCGCTCACCGATAACTATTTAAAGCTTCACCTTGCAGGAAATCTCGCGCCCAATCAGTGGCTGCGCGTGCAAATTACCGGCACTTCCGGCGACGCGCTGGTCGGCGCGGATCGGTCCATCGCTCAGCATACGGCCGCGTACCGCGAGCACTCCATGCCGCTGAGCAGCCAGAGCGCGTAGTCGAAGGTCGAGACTTCGAACATCGCGTTCAGGCCGGTCAGCTTTAACACATCGCAAACAAATTTGGTTGGGTTAACAATCTGCATCCGGATGCCGCGATTCATGGCCCACTCGTGCAACACAACCAGCGCAGTCAGACCGCCGGCATCGATCATGCTGATTTCAGAGAGATCGAGCACAATGACGCGCATATTCTTTTCCAAAACGACGGCGTTTTTTAGGGTGCTGACTTCTTCGCCGCGGACAATGCGTCCAGCGCAATTGACTACTGCCACTTGTCCTGTTTTTTCTACATCAATCGTTAGCATGACTTACTCCTGTTGCCTGTTTTCTTATACGTATATAGACGCGCTTAGGTTCCCTTTGTCACGTAAGAGTTTAGTAAAAAGACGTAAAAAGATGATGACAAATTGGGCGGTTCACAAAAGCTTAATATAGAGGTAACCACGGGTAACCCATGTCTTTTCCGCAACCTAGAAAGCTCGACACGGAAAACGAGTTGTACGAATACGCTGTCGGCGCGCTGGGGCGGCGCATGCGCACAGTTGCGGAGCTAAAAAGGCTGCTGCGGCCACGTGTGGAAATAGACACCGAATATGGGAAAACGCTAGTCGAGTTGGTGATTCGCAAATTAAAAGACCAGGGATATTTGAACGATGCGAGCTACGCCGCGATGTACTCTTCATCAAGGCGAGATAACGAAAAGTTTGGACGGCGGCGGGTCGAAACGGAATTGAAGATTAAGGGCGTGCACGGAGATTTGATCTCCGAGGCAATCGGCGGAGCGTACGACGAAATCAATGAAGAGAAGCAGGCGCGCGAATATTTGCGGAAAAAGCGAATCGTGAAACCGAAAGATAAGAAAACGGCGGCGCGCGTGTTTCGGCAGTTGGTACGCGCGGGATTTGGGTCGAAGACGATTTTCGGGATTTTGAAGAAGTGGGATGTGGACGAGGAAGTGCTAGGGGTGTTGGAAGAAGAGCTGGAATCTTAACCAACCTGCGTGGAAAGTCCGTGGAATGCGGCTGGCTAGGATGTATTACAAATATATGACTGTGATACAATTAAAAGCATGAGCAGCACAATCCAAGCCCGGCTGGATGAAGAGTCCAGAAAAGCGCTTGCTGAACTGACCCGGAAATTGGGATGGAGCCCATCCAGAATCATCCGGGAAGGATTGCAATTGTTGGCTGCCTGTCATATTGGTTCAGGTGGAAAAAAGATTGTAGGCATGGGCAGGTTTGCATCTGGGCAACCGGACCTGGGGTCAGATAAGAAGCACTTGCGAGGCTTTGGCCGGTGAAGCCGGTCTTGCTCGATACGGGCGTGATTGTGGCATGGCTCGATCGAAGCGAAACACATCATCGCCGCTGCGTGGACGTCGTAGAACACCTGCGGTTTCCTTTGATCACATGCGAAGCGGTCATTGCAGAAAGCTGCTATTTATTGCGCAATCTGCCGGGCGCCGCGGAAAGCATACTCGACAATGTGGTTTCGGGAGTTTTTCAACTTCCGTTTCAGTTAGCGAGTGCGGCAAGCGATGTCCGCCGCATTTTCCACAAATACCGAGATCGTGAGATTGATCTGGCTGACGCCTGCCTCATTCATTTGGCAAACAGCTTCGGCACCGGCGAGATTCTTACGCTCGACCGTGATTTTGCAGTGTACCGCTGGAGTCGAAGCAATCAATTCCATAATTTGATCGATCTGGGCTAGCACGGCTCTCACGCTGTTTCCGCGGTTATCGTCTAAAATTAAACATTCATGATGACTGGCTCTGAAATTCGCCGCAGATTCCTGGATTTCTTTGTGCAAAAGGGGCACAAAGAGGTCCATTCGTCGTCCCTCGTCCCGGCCAACGACCGCACGCTGCTCTTCACCAATGCGGGGATGAATCAGTTCAAAGATGTCTTTCTTGGCCTCGAAAAACGCGCTTACACACGGGCGACGACATCACAGAAGTGCGTGCGCGCGGGCGGCAAGCACAACGATCTCGAAAACGTCGGATTCACCAACCGCCATCACACGTTTTTTGAGATGCTGGGCAATTTTTCTTTTGGCGATTACTTCAAGAAAGACGCCATCGCCTACGCCTGGGAGCTGATTACTTCGCCGGAGTGGTTTGGGATTGACCCGAACAAACTTTACGTGACCGTCTTTAACGGTGAGGGCGGCGTGCCGCGCGATTCCGAGGCGCATGATTTGTGGGCGGCGCAAGGAATTCCTAAAGAACGCATTTTCGAACTGGGCGCGAAAGACAATTTCTGGCAAATGGGAGACACCGGCCCCTGCGGGCCGTGCAGTGAAATTCACTATGACATGGGGCCGGCGGCGAGCGATCAGGGACACGCCGATTGCGCTTTCACCTGTGATTGCGGACGCTATGTCGAGATTTGGAACTTAGTGTTCATGCAGTTCGACCGCGATGCCAGCGGCAAGCTGAATCCGTTGCCCAAGCCTTCGATTGATACGGGGATGGGGCTGGAGCGGGTCGCATCGGTGTTGCAGGGCGTGATTTCAAACTACGACACCGATTTGTTCACGCCGTTGATCAAACGGGCGGCGGAGTTAACGGGGACTTCGCTCAAGAAAGAGTTGGACAAAGAAGAACATACGAAATCAGCAGCTTCTTTGCGTGTGATTGCAGACCACTCACGGGCGGCGACGTTTCTGATTTCGGATGGAGTGCTGCCAGCAAATGATGGCCGTGGATATGTTCTGCGCAAAATCATTCGTCGAGCGATCACTCACGGACGATTGCTTGGACAGACGAAGCCGTTTCTCAACGAGATGGTGTTTGCCGTGCGCGACGTAATGCAGGACGCCTATCCGGAGTTGAAAGAGACAGCGGAGCGGGTAGCGAAGATGGTCCTCGCGGAGGAGAAGCGCTTTGCCAATACGTTGGAGGTCGGACTCGAACATTTAGAGTTCACCATTCGCCAAAATCTGGTCCCAAGTGGAGTAAAGGATTATCCGGGGGCTGGGGCCTTTATGCTCTATGACACGTACGGTCTGCCGCTTGACTTTATTCAAGACGCTGTACGCGATGCCGGTTTGATTTTCGATCAGGATGGATTCGATCGCGCAATGGAAGAACAGCGCACGCGCGCACGCGCCTCCTGGAAGGGTGCAGCCAAGCAAACCGCCAATCCGGCATATCAGAAATTGCCGAAGTCGGAGTTTGAAGGTTATCTCCAGACGCGCTCGGATAACTGCGAAGTGCTCGCCATCATTCACAACGGACAGGGCGCGCAGGAATTGAAGCCCGGACAGGAGGGTGAAGTCATCCTCGACCACACGCCGTTCTACGCTGAGTCCGGCGGCCAAGTTGGCGACAAGGGATGGTTTTACAGCGACGATCACAACACGGTCGTAGCCGAAGTGAAGGGCTGCTATGCGCCGATTCAGGGCGTCCGGGCGCATCAGGTCGTAGCCAAACAGGTGATTCGCGTAGGGCAAAAAGTTGACGCTGTGGTCAACGCCGAGATTCGTGAAGCCACCATGCGCAATCACACG
>JBEKTR010000171.1:0-7856 GCA_049515835.1 Terriglobales bacterium | reverse complement strand
TTGAGCAGTACAAGGAAATCATCAAGCTGGAACCGGACAACGTTGACGATCATTTGCTGCTGGGCCGGTTGTACCGGCTGAATCACGAACTCGACAAAGCGGAAGCCGAGTTCAAGATCGCGGTCAAGCTGGAGCCGGACAATGAAGAGGCCGTCACGACGCTCGCCTATCTCTACAACGAAGAGGGCGATAGCGCGCGGGCCGCGCAAACCTTGAGTTCGGTGCCGGACGCCGAACGTTCCGCCAAACTCTATTCAGCGCTGGGCTACACCTACGAGCAACTGAAGCAATATAAGCAAGCCATTGGGGCGTATCGCAAGGCGACGGAACTCGATCACGACAATCTGGATGCGATTCGCGGATTGGCCGAAAGCTTGATGGAAGACGGGCAGGTTGATGCTGCGCTTGAGCAGTACAAAGTGATTGCCGATGCGAATCCGGAGGACGCGCAAACCTATGTGCGCATGGCTGAGATTTACCGCCAGCAAGGCAAGTTTGATCTGGCGCTGGAGAACTTGAAGAAGGCCGGGTCCATGGTGCAGGACTCGATGGAAGTTCCGTACAACATGGCGGCTGTTTATCAGGCCCAGGGGCGCTACGACGAGGCCATCCAGACATTGACGGAGTTGCTGAAGAAAACCGAAAAGAGCGACGGCAACTATAGCCAGAGCGAGAAGAATAATCGGGCGCTATTTTTGGAGCGGTTGGGCACGGCTTACCGGGACAACAACCAGGACTCGGCAGCCATCGATACTTTCCGCAAGATGCTGGCGCTTGGCGATGACAATGCCGAGCGTGGCTACCAGCAGATCATTGACACTTATCGCGAAGTAAAAGAGTGGCAGCAGGCCACCGACGCAGCCAAAGAAGCGGTTGAAAAGCTACCGAAGAACCGCGGCTTGAAAATGGTTTATGCCGCGCAACTTGCGGACATGGGCAAGGCGGATGAAGGCCTACAAATGGTGCAGGGGCTGCTAAATGGCACGCCCGCCGATCGCGAAGTCTATATTGCATTAGCGCAAATGGATAGCCGGCTCAAACGCTGGTCCGATGCCGAGGCCGCGCTTGATAAAGCGGAAGGATTCTCGACCAAGCCCGAAGACAAGGAATATGTACAATTTCTGCGAGGTTCGACCTACGAGCGGCAGAAAAAATACGACGAGGCTGAAGCGGAGTTCCGGAAGATTCTGGCAAGTGATCCTCAGAATGCGGTCGTGCTGAATTATCTAGGCTACACGCTTGCCGATCGGGGACAGAACCTGGATGAAGCCCTGACCATGATTAAGAAAGCGGTTGGTTTGGACCCGGCGAACGGGGCTTATTTAGATTCGTTGGGCTGGGCATATTACAAGCTCGGCAAATATGACCTGGCGGAAGACAGTTTGACGAAGGCAGTGCAGCATATGGCGAGCGACCCAACAGTGCAAGACCACATCGGGGACCTCTACCAGAAGACCGGCCGGCTTAAACTTGCGGCCATACACTGGGAGCGCGCGCTTGAAGAGTGGAACAAGACGGTTGCCTCAGAAGTGGACACTGACGATCTGGCACAGGTGCAGAAAAAGCTTGAATCGGCCAAGGTGAAGCTCGCGAAAGAAGAACCGCAGAAACAATAGCCTCGCGGGCAACTTCAGCCGTTATTTGCTTCTGTTGCTTCTGGTAAACTTCCCCCATGCTCGCCGACTATGCGGTACGCGTGGAACAATCGCGCGGACGTCGCTACAGCGAGCCTGCCCACTCTTATCGCAACGATTTTGAGCGCGATCGCGACCGTATCATCCACGCGCGTGCGTTTCGCAGGTTGCAATCGAAGACGCAGGTTTTCACGCGCCGCTACTCCGACCATTTTCGCAGCCGGCTCACGCACACCATTGAAGTTGCACAGATTGCGCGCACGATAGCGGCCCAGCTCGGTCTAAATGTTGATTTGGTTGAGGCGCTCGCCTTGGTTCACGACCTTGGGCATCCGCCGTTTGGCCACTCAGGCGAGAAAGTTCTCGATGCGGCGATGCGAAAGCATGGGCTTTTCTTTGATCACAATCTGCATGCCCTGCGAATTGTCGAGGATTTTGAATTGCGCTACGCGGCGTTTCGCGGGCTGAACCTGACATTTGAGGTCCGCGAGGGAATCATCAAACATTCGCGTGATTATGATGTGGCGCAGTTTCCGCAACTGGCCGAATATCTCCTCGATCAGAAGCCACCGCTCGAAGCTCAACTGATCGACCTGGCGGATGAGATCGCCTACAACACTGCCGATCTCGACGACGGCTACGAAGCACATTTGTTGACGCTTGAGAAGATTCGCGAAGGTATTCCCGTGTTTGAGCGCTTTTATCAGGTGGCGGAGAAAACGCATCCGGATGCACTCGAAAAGCTAAAGTTCAACGAAGCGATCAAAAGCGTGTTGAACCGTTTCGCCGACGATCTGATCCGGCATACGCGCGAGAAAATTGCGGCGGAGGGGATTCGATCGCTAGAGGACGTGCGTCGTGATGCGCGGCGGTTGGTTCAGTTCGGCGCGGAAGTCGAACATGAGCGGATGCAGGCCAAAGAATTTCTGCACGCAAACTTATATTTCAGCCCAGCCCTTGGCTCGGAAAAGCAAGACGCGGAAAAAGTGATTGGGGAACTCTTCGATTTTTGGATGACGCGGCCTGGCGACTTACCCCCCACATATCAAGAAAAAGCCGAAGTAGAACCTTTGGCGCGCGTGGTTTGCGATTACATCGCGGGCATGACCGATAACTACATTTACGAGCAATACGAAAAATACCTGGGTTAGGCTCCCTAAGACGATTTGGGCCAGAATTTCGCCGGTGCCGACGGGTCGGCAGCACCTGCCAAAATTACAGCATTTGCGCAGATTATACGAGGTTAGGCGCGTTCTCCTCCTCGTGCTATACTATTGATAATACATACGTTAACTCGATTCATGAGTTTGGCATCATAACTGTAAGTATGAGATGGAACGGTGGATTGGCTAGCTTTGTATTTTGAAAAGGAATAGGCTGAATGTCGCCATCTAAAGGGTTTTGTATGTTACCGCCGAGGGTCCGGTTTGAGATGGCTCTCGGGCTGGCTGACCACGCGATTTCTCGCTACCTGGAGGCACGAAAAACTATGAACAAACGCATTGTGATGTCTGTATTGATATCGGCGGCATTAGCGCTGCCAGCTTTGTCCCAAACGAGCGCGACCCCGTCCTCGAGTGATCAAAGCGCGACGGCCGCTCCCGCTATGACGAACGATCAGGCCATGACGCCCGCGCAGAACACAGCGGATCAGTCCACGGCGACCCAATCCACAGCAACCATGGGCGCGAGCGGCAAGCAGCCGCTGCAAGCCGAAACCCATGAAGGGTTCTGGGGCAGAGTGAATCCGTTCGCGCGCAAGAAGTATGTGCAACGGCAAACGGCCCCGATTCGCGATCGTGTGAACGAGCTCGACGAGCTTACGGCAGCAAACGGCAAGATGATCAAAGACGTGGACTCGCGCGCGCAACAGGGAATCCAGCTCGCGTCTTCGAAAGCCGACGCGGCTGATCAGCACGCAATCGATGCTGGCAATAAAGCGCAGCAGGCGCAGCAGACTGCAACCACGGCCAATAACCGCTTGACCAACGTGGAGCAGGTTGTCGGTAATATCGATCAGTACAAGACGGGGGCGCAGACGGAAATCCGCTTCCGTCCAGGACAGACGGTACTGAGCGAAAACGCCAAGTCCGCTCTTGACCAGATGGCCACCCCGCTGAAAGATCAGCGCGGATACATCATCGAAGTACAGGGCTTCTCGTCCGGCAAGGGGCAGACGGCCATCGCCACGTCGCAGAAGATGGCCGATTCGGTCGTGCGCTACCTAGTGTTGAATCATGAAATTCCGGTGTACCGGATTTTTGTGGTCGGCATGGGCAACGCCCCGGTGCAAACCGCGAGCGCGGATGACACTAAGGCGAAACGCAATAGTGGCGGACGCGTGGAGATCAGCCTGATGAAGAATGATCTGGAACAGTTAGCATCGACTGATCAGCCGGCAAAGTAAGAGTAGCTGTGAATTTTCGGCGAAGGAAAAGATCCCGACGCCCTCCCCCGAAAAAGGCCTTCCGCGCAAGCGGAGGGTCTTTTTTATTTGTCGTCAACCTGGAGTAATGAGGGCTCGGGGCAAGAGCCCAATTAATTTCTGTGTTATTGCAGCCCATCATCCGTTACACTGTGTTGCTCAAAACAGTAGCGAAGGGAAGGGTTCCCACGTGATTGTTGGAGTGCCGAAGGAAATCTATCCGGGCGAGCGCAGGGTTGCGCTGGTGCCAGCGTCTGTTCCCGCTCTGGCCAAGCCTGGATTTGAAGTGGTCATCGAATCGGGCGCCGGAGTTGCGGCGGGCTACCCGGATGCCGCCTATGCCGAAAAAGGGGCGAGGGTTCTCCCCACGCGCGCCGACGTTTTTCGCACCGCAGACGTCATTGCGCAGGTGCTTTGCTATGGCGCGAATGACATCAACGGCAAAGACGACATTCCTTTGCTGCGCAATGGGCAGATCCTCATTGGCTTTTTGCGTCCTCTAGGGACCAAAGAAGTCGTAGAGCAAGTTGCAGCCGCAGGCGTGACGGGCTTCTCGGTGGAAATGGTCCCGCGCACAACGCGGGCGCAGAGCATGGACGCGCTCTCCACCATGGCGACCATCGCCGGCTATAAGTCCGTTTTAATGGCTGCTGACGCACTGCCCCGGCTATTTCCCATGATGACGACAGCGGCGGGTACGATCACGCCCGCTCGGATTCTTATTATTGGCGTGGGCGTGGCTGGCTTGCAGGCGATTGCGACTTCGCGGAGGCTCGGAGCCGTGGTGTCAGCTTATGACATGCGTCCCGTCGTGAAGGAGCAGGTGCAGAGCCTGGGAGGACGATTCGTCGAACTGCCGATTGAGGCGACAGACGCGCAAGATGCCCGCGGCTACGGCAAGGCTCAGGACGAATCTTTTTATCAAAAGCAGCGGGAGTTGCTGGGCCGAGTGGTTGCCGACAGCGATGTCGTGATCACGACGGCAGTGATTCCCGGCAAGAAGGCGCCGGTTCTGGTGACGGAAGAAATGGTAAGAGGCATGGCCCCGGGGTCGGTTGTGTTCGATCTTGCGGCGGAACGGGGCGGCAATTGTGAAGTCACCAAGGCCGGTGAAACCATTGTGAAGCACGGGGTCACGGTGGTGGGTCCGATTAATCTGGCCAGCGGTGTTCCGTATCACGCCAGCCAGATGTATGCCCGCAACCTGACGACTTTCCTGACTCACTTGATGAAAGATGGCAAGCCACGATTGGATGATGCGGATGACATTATCCGCGACACGATGATTACGCGTGGAGGAGAGATCGTGAACGCGCGAGTTCGCGAGTTCTATGGTCTGCCCACGTTGGTTGCGCAGTAAGTAGGGCTCGAATTTGATGGGAGAACATGGATGCTAATTAACAGTCTGTTCATTTTTATGCTGGCAGGATTTATCGGATTCGAGGTCATTAAGCGGGTGTCCCCGCTACTGCATACGCCCCTGATGTCACTGACCAACGCGCTCGATGCGATTGCCGTGGTCGGCGCAATTGTGCTGGTCGGCGAGCACAAGAGCACGTTTTCGGCAGTGCTCGGGGTCATCGCCGTCGTAGCTGCCACCAGCAACATCGTGGGCGGATTTCTCATCACCGACCGCATGCTAAAGATGTTCAAGTCCAGCCGTCCGACAAAACCATGAACAATCTGGCGGGATCACAGACCATTATTGAAGTTATTTATCTGGTTGCCAGCGCGCTCTTCATATTGTCGCTGCGCTGGATGAGTTCACCGGCAACTGCAAGGCGTGGCGTCTGGGCCGGCGAAATCGGCATGGTGCTCGCGATCGGCGGGACCCTGCTGCACGAAGGCATTATCGATTACACCTGGATTGCGATCGCGTTGGTGATAGGCACCATCATAGGAATTCCGCTGGGCATGGTGCAGATGACGGCGGTGCCGCAGCGAACCGCGTTGAGCCATGCCGCTGGCGCCCTTTGCGTAACGTTAGTCGGTACAGCTGAATTTTATTTGCGGTCCCCCAATGTGCCTGCGTTCACGATGAGCGTGCTCTCGATGGAAGTTATTCTGGGAGCACTCACGTTTACCGGCAGTTTGATGGCAGCAGGAAAACTCCAGGAAGTGCTGCCGCAGCGCCCCATCACATATAAGGGCCAGAACATCGTGAACCTGGGGTTTCTGGCGATTGCCGTCGGGCTGGCCGTGTATTTGGTGATGCATCCGGGGGCAAAGCAGGTATTCCCGTTCGTGGTGGGCATACCGCTGGTGTTTGGCGTGTTGATGATTATTCCCATCGGCGGCGCGGACATGCCGACAGTTATCTCGCTGCTAAATTCCTACGCAGGTCTTTCGGCGGCAGCCATGGGATTCGTGGTCGGTAGCAAGCTGCTCATTATCGCTGGTGCGCTTGATGGATCTTCCGGGTTCATCCTCTCGGTAATCATGTCGAAAGCGATGAACCGCTCGTTTACCAACGTCTTATTCGGGGCGTTCGGACAAGTCGCGCCTGCGGCTGCCGGTAAAGGTGAGGAAAAAACCGTACGCAGCGCGACGGCAGAAGAAGCGGCGGGAATATTAGCGGCAGCGAATAAAGTCGTCGTGGTTCCCGGTTATGGCATGGCGGTGGCGCAAGCGCAGCACAAGGTCCGGGAAATGTTCGATGCCCTAACCAAGCGCGGCGTGGATGTGCGGTTTGCGATTCATCCCGTGGCGGGGCGCATGCCTGGCCACATGAATGTGCTGCTGGCCGAAGCCGATATCCCCTATGATCGGCTGATGGAGATGGACGAAATTAACGGCGATTTTCCGCAGACGGATGTTGCCTTAGTGATCGGCGCCAACGATGTCACGAACCCGGCGGCGCGCACCGATCAATCGAGTCCGATTTTCGGAATGCCGATTCTGGATGTGGACAAAGCGCGAACTGCGATGGTGATTAAGAGAAGCATGAGTCCGGGATTCGCCGGGATCGATAACCCTCTTTATTATCTCGACAGAACCTTGATGTTGTTCGGCGACGCGAAGTCTTTCGTAAGCGAGATTGTGAAGGACCTTGGCGGAAGCCACTAAACTACTGCTGGACGGCTTGTTTGAGGCTTGGTTTAACGCCGATGGCCGCGAGGCTCGAATCGTCCCATCCCCCACCAAGTGCTTTCACTAGATATACCGAAGTAACCATACGCTGGCCCGCAATTTGCGTCGCCAGCCGCTCGTTCGTTAGGACCTGCTCCTGAGCTGTAATCACGTCGAGATACGTGACCAAGCCGCCAGTATAGCGGGCATTGGCCAAATCGAGAGAACGGTTCGCGTCATCCACGGCCTTTTTCTGCGAGTCCGAAGCCAATTGGAGGGCTTGCAGTCCCGCGAGCGCATCTTCGACTTGTTGAAATGCTACGAGAACTGATTCACGGTAATTGGCGATGTCTTCCTGATAGACGCCCTTGGCAAAATCAAGTTGCGCGTGCAGGCGTCCGCCGGCAATGAGAGGTTCTATGGCGCTTAATCCCAGAGACCACAAGAAGCTGGGCGCATTGAATAAGGTGGTGATATCACGGCTCTCTACGCCGCCACCCCCAGTTAGCGGAATATTCGGGTAGAATGAGGCCCTGGCGACGCCGATCAGGGAGTTTGCGGAAGAAACGGTCCGCTCGGCGGTGGCGATGTCCGGGCGGCGTTGGAGCAGTTCGGAGGGCACGCCCAGAGGAACTGGCGGTGGTTGCGCACCGAGACTGCGGACTGGAGCCTTGAAATCAGACGCAGGCAACCCCTGCAAAACTGCGATCGCGTGCTCATCTTGCGCT
>JBEKTR010000170.1:0-7922 GCA_049515835.1 Terriglobales bacterium | reverse complement strand
GTCCACGGCTTCTTTGGGCAAACCGAGGCGGTCGAAGATTGGGGTGACGATCGGTCCGGGGCTGACCACGTTGACGCGAATGTTGCGGGTCACCAGCTCGGCAGCCATGGTGCGTGCGAAAGATCGCACTGCCGCTTTGGTCGCCGAGTACACACTCGTGTAGAGTTCGCCTTTAACGCCCGCAATGGATGCATTGAGCACAATGCCGGCGCTGTCGTTCAGATAAGGAAGCGCTTTTTGCACCGTAAAGAACAAGCCTTTGACATTTACGTCAAAAATATCATCGAAGAGCTTTTCGTCGCTCTGCTCGACCGGAGCGAATTTGCCGATGCCGGCATTGGCAAAAAGGGCGTCAATCTTGCCGAACTTAGAGGAGATTGCCGCGTACATGCGATCAAGGTCGGCGGGATTGGATACGTCCGCCTTAATCGCCAAAATATCGCTACCGATGGTTTTCAATGCTTCGTCGAGAGTTTTCTGATCGCGGCCTGAAATCGCGACTTTCGCGCCTTCCTCGTGGAATAGCTTCGCCGTGGCCAAGCCAATGCCGCTATTTCCGCCTGTTACTAGAACTGTTTTGCCTGCAAATCTCTTCATAATATCTCCCCACAAGTGCATTGATTTGATCCGGCACTTGTTTCAACAGTTTGATGAATATTGAAATGATAAGTTTCAGGTTTTTATGAGCCGGGAATTCGTCATTTAGAATCAATAAGGACATGGACCCGGTTCAGCTGTCTAAAATCGCCAAGGCCCTCGCTGATCCGACCCGGTTGAGGATTTACCAGGAGATTGCCCAAAAGGGAGAGTGTTTTTGCGGGCAGTTGGTGGAAATGGAAGATGTTGCGCCAGGCACAGTCTCGCATCATCTGAAAGTTTTGGCGGATGCCGATTTGATCGAATGCCGCCGCGAAGGACAGTTCATCTACAACAAGGCGAAGCCTGATACGGTTAAAGAGTTTGGGCGGGCGCTGAACAAGATGGCGAATAAGCCGTAAGCCCTTGCCATAGAGGCAAATAACAGTGCACAATACATGCGGAGGCCAGTAAATCCAAGGACGCTGAGAAAATTAGGCGACTTTTGCATTCTCTGAGCATCCATTAGGCTGTACAGGAAGTGAGTGGCTTCAACATCCCCGCAGGTTGGGCGTCGATATACAAAGTTAAGACGCAGCGAATCTGCTGTAGCCGCTGAGAGGCTTTCAACATCCCCGTTTTAATTTCGGGCAGAAGCGAAGTAGTTTTCGTTGTTTGCTCTGAAATTGAAGCTGAAAGCAGGACATGAGATGGCTACAGCAACAGCAGTTTGCAGTTTGGAGAATTATCTCGTCCAGCCGGACCACACAATGGACGACCGCATCGCAGCCGCCCGCCGCGAATTGGGGCGTGATTGCGTGATTCTGGGTCACCACTATCAACGTGATGAAGTCATTCGTTACGCGGATTTTCGCGGCGACTCTTATAAATTGTCCGAAGAAGCGGCGCGCGCGGGCGGCAAATACATCGTTTTCTGTGGCGTGCATTTTATGGCGGAGAGCGCCGATATTCTGAGCCGACCCGGCCAAATCACCATCCTCCCCGATCTCAATGCCGGATGCTCCATGGCCGACATGGCCGAAATCACTCAGGTCGAAGATTGCTGGGAACAACTGATTCGCGCCGGTGTGACCGATGACTCTGGTCGTGGGGTAACGCCCATTACCTACATGAACTCGACCGCCGCGATTAAGGCTTTTTGCGGCGAGCGTAGCGGCGTGGTTTGCACATCATCGAACGCGCCGGGAGCGTTTAACTGGGCTTTCGCCAAAAACGAAAAGGTTCTCTTTCTTCCCGATCAACATTTGGGACGCAATACGGGCTATGCCATGGGCATTCCGTTGAATGAGATAGTTGTGTGGGATCCGTATCTTATCAACGGCGGACTGACGCCTGATCGCTTACGCTCTGCGAAAGTGATTTTATGGAAGGGCCACTGCTCAGTACATCAAAGATTTTTGCCCGAGCATGTGGATAATGTGCGTGCGAAATATCCGGGAATTCAAGTCATTGTTCATCCCGAGTGCCGCTGGGAAGTCTGTCAAAAAGCTGACGGCATCGGTTCCACCGAAGGCCTGCTGAAGATGATTCAGGAAGCTCCGTCAGGCAGCACGTTTGCTGTAGGCACGGAAATTCATCTCGTCAATCGAATGGGCAAAGAGTTCGCAGCCGAAGGAAAGAAAGTTATTACGCTCGACGATTCTGGTTGCTTGTGCACGACGATGTTCCGCATCTCGCCGCAGCATTTGTGCTGGGTGCTTGAAAACCTTGTGGAAGGCAATGTCGTCAACCGAATCAAAGTGAAGGACGACGTGAAATATTGGGCGCGCGTGGCACTCGATAGAATGCTGGAAATTCGATGAATGGGTGCAGGCACATCGTCACTGAAAAACACCCTCGGTGAATAAACACAGAGGGTGCCTTTCTTAGTGTCGGTCTTATCTTTCGAGATACATGCAGCGTCCGCGCTTACGGTGTGATCTTATAGACCACGCCGTTGTTTGAGCCCCCTCCGTTCACGGCAGTGCCATAGAGATTGCCCGCGCCGTCCGGAGTCAAGCCACCAGTCGGAATCCATCCGTCGTTGCCGCCGGTAAAACTGTACAGGATCTTGTAGCTTCCATTGCTTGCGATCCCATAAATGACGCCGCATCCGAAGGTGCAAGTTGCATTGACGATTCCACCGTAGAAAGTGGCACCGTAGAGATTGCCAGCCCCATCCACGGTTCCTCCCGACGGCTCTTGCCCATCCTGCGCCTGGGTATTGAACGTGTGGAGGACGCTCTCTTTGCCTGCCGGATTTACCATGAACGCCACTCCGCAACCGCTGGATGCGATGGGACAATCTGTATCACCGCCGAATTGGGTCACGCCATAAAAGGTGCCACCAGCACTGCGCAACAAACGCCAGCGCGGAGAATTTCCAACTGCGCCGCCTGGGAAGGTGTAAAGCACGGTCATCGCGCCGGTCGTAGTCATCTTGAACAAGGTTCCGGTGTTGCCCTGCGAGTAGCTGCCGCCAGTGGCCCCGTACAGATTGCCCTGACTGTCGGCGCTCAAATCTTGTGGAAATGCACCATCTGCTTTCCCGGTAAATCTGTATAACACGGTCTCCTCGCCGGTCTGGGTGACTTTGAAGACGACACCGCAGCCTAGGCTGCCGTCACACCCTGAAACGCCTCCGAAGCTGGCCGATCCGTAAAGATCGGTGCCGATCATGACCAGCCCCAACTCGGGCTGGCCGGAGTTTTGGGCACCGTCAGTGCCGCCCAGGAAGCTATGCAATACGGTCAACGTGCCACTGGGCGCAAGTTTGAATACGGTGCCGCAACTGCATGTAGGATCTCCGCCAAGGGAGGTGATTCCGTAGAGATTGTCCTGGGCGTCTCCAAGCAAACGGCCAATCGGTATTCCTCCGTCGGTTTTACCAGTGAAGTTGTACAAAATTGTTTCCTCTCCGGTGGGGGTCAGTTTGTACACCACACCTCTACCGGAAGTGCCGCCGAGTTGGGTTGTGCCGTACAGATTGCCCGCGTTGTCGCGGATGAGACTTCCATTCGGTGTACTTCCGTCAGTAAAGTTAAAGGTGTAAAGCACTTGGAATGTTTGGGCGGACGCAGACGTAACCAGCAGCGCCGCTGCTAGAAGAAGTGCTGAGAGTCGCATTGGGTATCCTCGACGGGGGAAGTGAACTAATTGGCAACCGAGTGTACCACGCTGATCGCGCGTAGGGCACGTTGGTAGCGGGGTTTCGGGTCATTTTACAAAACGAAACAGACTGTGATTGTTATCCCCGGGAGCGTTTCAAGGTCAAAGATTGAAATCAGCTAGAATGAAAGGGTAGTCGTTATGGCCGATCGCACCTTTACCCTCGATGAAGCGCAATCTCTTCTGCCGGTGCTCGAGTCATTGCTGCGCACGTCCATTGAGGGAAAGAAATTGATCGAAACCGTGGATGAAGAATTTCAAGATCTGGCGCATCGAGTATTTTTGCGCGGCGGATTGTCGGTCAACATCGTTCAGGTTGCGCGCCGCAAAGCCGAGCGTGAGAGAGCCATCCTGAAAACTAAAGACGCCATGGCCGAGATTGACTCGATCGGCGTGCAAGTGAAAGACCTCGACATTGGGTTGCTGGATTTTCCCTGCGAAGTGGATGGTCAGATTATTCTGCTGTGCTGGAAATTGGGCGAGCAGGGTATTACGCATTGGCACGGGACTGACGAAGGCTTCGCCGGGCGCAAACCGATTGACGAGCGAATCTCCAAATCCCGCCGCACGCACTGATTATCCCAGCGATTGTGCTGGATAAGCCTACCGCAACATATCCCCCGAAAAGGTGTTTCTACTCCTAGCCTCCGGGTGCGTTTGGGCAAAGGGAGCAGCATGAACATTTATCGAAAAATTCGACTTCTAGTGATAGCGGCAATCCTAATGATTTTGCCGGCTGCGTCGTTTGCGCAGATTGGAATTTCCATCACGATCGGGCCGCCGGCGTTGCCGGTTTATACGCAACCGCCTTGTCCCGCGCCGGGATATGCCTGGACGCCAGGCTACTGGGCTTATGGCCCCGCTGGCTATTTTTGGGTACCCGGTACATGGGTCGTCGCTCCGGTTGGTTTGCTGTGGACTCCTGGCTATTGGGGATGGGGCGGAGGAATCTATTTGTGGCATGGCGGGTATTGGGGACCACATGTCGGCTTCTACGGTGGCATTAATTATGGCTATGGCTATGGCGGAGTGGGTTTTGCGGGAGGGTACTGGAATCATGGCGCGTACTACTACAACCGCAGCGTGACTAATGTGAACGTCACCAACGTGACGAATGTGTACAACAAAACCGTGATCAATAACAACACAAACGTGAACCGCGCGAGCTTTAATGGCGGCAGCGGTGGAACGACCGCGGTAGCTACACCACAGGAGTTGGCGGCGTCTCGCGAACAGCATACGGCGCCCTTGCAAGCGCAAGTGCAGCATCAACAGATGGCGGGCAATAATCGGGACCTGCTGGCGTCCGTCAATCACGGCGCACCGGCGATTGCGGCTACCGCGCGGCCTTCGCAGTTCAACGGAACTGGAGTGGTAAAGGCGCAGTCCGCGGGAGCGCCTTACCGCGCGCCGTCGGCGGAAGCGAACCCGACAAATCGGACGAACGCAGCGCCGTCGCGCAATACGGTGCCGCGTCCACCCTCAAGCAACGCAGGAGGAACGCAAGGTGCTACCGGTCCGCAGAATCAGCGTCCGCAAAATCAAAATGGGGAGATGAACACATCGGTTCCGCGGCCTTCGTCGAGCCAGTCTTCGCCCACACAATCGACGTCAAACAAGCCCTCGCCGAGTCAGCCGTTGCCAAACCAACCTTCGTCAACCCAGCCTTCTTCAAGCCAGAGCCGCGACGTGCCGCGGCCGCCATCGAATATGACGCGGCCGACTTCGATGTCCCAGAACACGCCGTCATCTTCGACAAGGCCTCAAACGCAGTCTGGAAACAACGGTGTTCCGCGGCCGCCAGTTTCTTCTGGACTGCAAAGCACACCGCGTTCGGCTCCACAAGCCACGCCGCGCCAGGAGAGCACACAGGGCAGGTCGAATGGCACCGTACCACGACCACAATCGGCGCCACGCCCGGAGTCCACGATGCCTGGCCAACCGCAGGGTTCACAGCACCAAGCTGCCCCACGGCCTGAGTCGGCTCCCCGTAATGAAGGCGGAGATAAGCGATAGAGAAGTGGAACAGAACTAAATGAGAGAGTACGAGTAGGGGCGGACCCGAGTGTCCGCCCCTATTAATTTTACGGCTGGCCACCTTTGTTCCACTGCGGCGTAAAGCCGGAGTTTACGAGCCATTCGACGGGCGCGAGCATCGAGCCGATGGCGGCATCCATGTGCTTGAAGTCAAGATGTGTGACATCGTCGCTGGGACGGTGATAGTCGGAATGCAGGCCATAGCTTGAAACTGTTTGCGCCACGACGCCTTTTTTCGCCAGCACATAGTTGTCGGAGCGGGCGAAGAAATTCTGATCAGGGTGTGGATCGCCAACCAGATTTGCGCCATGTGCAGCCAGCGTCGGCCCCAGATTCGAGCGTTCCCATCCGGTGAGCCAGAGAGTGTCGGCCGGGACCTTTACATCGGCGCGACCGATCATCTCAAATTCGAGATTTGCTGCAAATTCTTTCAAAGGAACAGGCGGATGCTCGCGGAAATAACTTGAGCCTAACCCGCCGGATTCTTCGCTGCCAAACAACGCAAAAATAACGGTGCGCCTGGGGCGCGGGCCTGCGCCCAACACGCGGGCGAGTTCGAGCACCGCAGTTGTGCCGGAAGCGTCGTCGTCTGCGCCATTGTAGATGCTGTCGCCGTTGACCGGCTCACCGATTCCCAAATGATCCAGATGGGCGGAAAGCAAGATGGCCTCTTGCTTCAACTTGGGGTCGGTGCCCTTGAGAATTCCGACAGCGTTCCAGGTGAAACCGTCTTCCTCTTTTACGCTAGCGACGAATTTTACGTTCGTGCCATCGTCTGTCTGAGACAAGGTTTTCGCGGCGTCGGGGCTGACTTCAAAGAAGCTGATGGTCGCCATGCCGCTGCTCACGCCCTTTAGTTGATTGGGGAGTGTGGGCAGTTCTTTTGATTCGGTATCAAATTCTTTCGCGGGACCGGGAACGAAAACAGTAATTCCTCCGGCGGCGGCTGCGGCCATGGCGGCAGACTGTATCTTGCGGGGATTTGCGCCGGTCGCGAACACGACGGTACCGGGCGTCAATTCAGGATTTTCTTCTTTGTCGGTATCCACCTTTTGCAAAGGCCCCGAAAATGTGGGGCTGGTAGAAAAGCGCAGTAGAAAATCTTTGCCATAGTTCAGCGTAATGGGATTGCCATTCGCAGGTGTGATTTCGATTTTAGGCGCGCCAGTTAATTTACGTTCGATCAGAGGCGCGGCCTGAATGTATCCGCCATCATCGCCGGCGGGTGCGATGCCGTAAGCGCGCAGTTGGGCGGCGACGTAGGTCGCCGCGACCAGTTCGTCATGCGTACCACTGCCGCGGCCTTGCATGGCGTCAGAGGCCAAAAATTCTTCATGAGCACGGATGCAGGCCGAGCAGACCTTCGGTTTCGCCGCGCGTGCGACTGGCGGCATTCTCTTAGTGTCTTGGGCGATGGTGAAAACCGATGCAAGAAGCAAAACCGTCATGAAGGCAGTTGATAAAGCAATCGGAGCGCGTCGAGTGGTCATGTTTGCAATACGAGAAAGACTAACAGATTGTTCCCGAAGTTATGGGACTGCGATTTGGACTCACTTGCCAAGCGAAGTGTTGATTGCTTGCTCCACTAGAGGGGTCATGATTTTGTAGCCGGCCGAGTTTGGGTGCAATCCGTCCTCGGAGAGCTCTCGCCTGAGCAGGCCTTTTTCGTCCACCATAGCGTCGAAGTAATCTAAAAAGATCAAGTGGTTCGCGGCGCAATAATCTCTTATCCAGCGATTGAGCGCGAGGATTTTGTCCAGCGGGCGTTCGGCAAATAATTCTTGCGGCTGCGGCGTGTAGCTGCTCACCGGAAGAACAGACGCGAGAATGACTTTGATCTCGTGAAGCCGCGCAAGTTCAGCCATAGAAGCCAAATTGGCTTCGATGTCTTCCAATCGCATCGGGCCAGTGTTGCCTGCGATGTCGTTCGTGCCCGCTAGAATTGCCACTGCTTTCGGTTTGAGGTCAATCACATCCTGGCGAAAACGGACGAGCATTTGGGAAGTGGTTTGGCCGTTGATGCCGCGATTGATGTACGGCTTGCCGGGGAAGTATTGGCCAAGTTTCCACATGTCAGTGATGGAATCGCCGAAGAAGACTATACGAGATTCGCCGGGAACCGGAGGTTTCAGTGCAGCGTT
>JBEKTR010000169.1:0-7965 GCA_049515835.1 Terriglobales bacterium | reverse complement strand
AGAGTATGGCCTTTTCGCTAAGACCAAACCACAGCACGGCAAGCGGCAGCCAGCAAATGCTGGGCAAGCTCTGGAGGCTTACCAAAAGCCCTCCAAGGGTCTCTTCCAGGAACTTACTACTGGCGACGCCCAGCCCCAGCACCATGCCCAGAACTACCGATATGCCATAGCCCACTAGCATGCGCTTCATGCTGACATTGATCGCAATCCAAAAACTGTGGTCGGCAAAACCGGCGCGAAGAGAATCCCAAACGCCCCACGGGGTCGGAAAGACATACGGCGGCCAGATTTTTAGCGCAGCCAGCAACCACCAGATGCCGATTAAGATGGCATAAAAAACCACATGGCGTCCTAACTTTGTGAGGGTTGTGCGTGCCTTCATGACCGCACCTTTTCATGGCGAAGGGGTCGATCACGAACCGGCGCTTCGCTGTATTGCGCTTCCAGCGACTTATCAATTTCCTCGCGCAGGTCATTCAGAATTTCGCGCGCCGTCGAGGCCACGGCAAAGTCTTCCAACTGACGAGGCCGGGGCAAATCAATGGTGTATTCCCGCTTCACGCGCCCTGGGCGAAAGGTCATCAACGCGACGCGATCACCTAAGCGGATGGCCTCGCGAACATTGTGTGTGATGAAAATGATGGTGCGCCCGGTTTCCGCCCAAATACGTTCAAGTTCGTCATGCAGCAGATCGCGCGTTTGCGCATCCAGCGCGGCGAAAGGCTCATCCATGAGCAGCACGTCCGGCTCAGTCGCCAATGCCCGGGCCAACGCCACGCGTTGCCGCATACCCCCCGAAAGCTGATGTGTGTAACTCTTTTCAAACTGCGACAAATGCACCAGGCGCAAATAATACTGGGTTTTTTCTGCGCGCTCGGCCTTGGGAACGCCTTTCATCTTCATTCCAAATTCGACGTTCTGCCCGACCGTGAGCCAGGGAAACAGTCCGAGTTCCTGGAAAATCAGCATCCGATCCGTTCCAGGCTCGCTAACCGGTTTGTGATCCACCAGAACCTGCCCGGACGTTGGAGCGTGCATTCCAGCGATCAGATGAACCAGCGTGGATTTGCCGCAGCCGGACGGGCCAACGATGCAAAGAAATTCTCCGGCCCGTACGTCCAGATCAATGTTGTCGAGCGCCAGCAGTTGCTTTCCACCCGTGGACTTATAGCTCAAGGAAATACCGCGCAGAGAGACTTTCGGAATCGCGGGACCGGAATGGAGGCTCCGGACGTTGCTTGGCGGAAATCCGCTTTGCGGGCTGATGTACCGCGGCCGCACTTGATGGCCGTGCACGAGAGGTCTCTGCAACTGCGCTGAAGACTTCGGCGTCATTGGATAGCCTTCTTCCCTTTTGCGGTCAATACCTGGTTTAACAACGTGAGGTCATAGATACCCGAGAGATCCGGCATTTGTTTTCCGAGAAAACCCTCGCTAAAAGCGTCCCGCGCGGACTTGAAAAGCGTGGCGCGCAATGGGTCGTAGGTAGGTTGAATCCTGCCAAATGCCTCGTTCAAAATACTGGCCGCGAGCGCTTTTCCGGTTTCCTTCTGAACTTGCTGATTCAAGAGAGTCTTGGATTCATCAGTGTGTTTATTAATCCAATCTGTTAAGTCGACATTCGCGCCAAGCCAAGTCTTTACTAAATCCGGATGTTGCGCCAGAAATTTCTGGCTCACAATCAAATTCGTAATGACAAACTCATGATTAGGCCACAAATCACGCTCATCCAGAAAAAGCCGGCCGTTGCCTTCCTGCATTAGCCGCGAGGCCCACGGTTCGGGCGCCCACGAAGCATCCAGCTGTTTCTTCAGAAACAACGTGAGTTGGTCCGGGTTCGCCATCGGCATGACTTGCACATCGCCACCCTTGTCCGTTGTCTTCAAGCCTTGTGACAGCAGCCACGAACGCAATGCGACGTCCTGCGTATTGCCAAGTTGCGGCGAAGCCACGCGCTTGCCGTGAAAATCCCGCGCCGAATTGATGCCCGCGTCCTTTCGTACCACCAGAGCGACGCCTCCGCTGCACGCTCCACTCACGATGCGAAGCGCCTGGCCGTTTGAGCGGACATAACCGGCAATCGCCGGGTTGGGGCCGATGTAAGCCATGTCAATCGCCCCGGCGAACAAGGCTTCAATCGCCGAAGGTCCGGCATTGAAACTCGTCCACTCCACCTTGACCTGCGGGCCCATTGCTTTTTCGAACCAACCGTTTGCTTTGCCCACCATGGCTTGCGGATGGCTGATATTGGGAAACGCGCCCACGCGTATGACAGTCTGGGCGAAACTGCCCAGCGAAAGAGCCGTCAACATCAGCGTGAAGATGGCTTTCCTCATAGCGTTCTCAATCATTCCCCGCGGTTCCCACCGCCGTGCACTACTAAAGGGAGAACATGCGCCGAATCCCGCTTGCGGCCCTTCTTCGTTTTGGATATGTTTCGCCGGCCGTTCATAATGTCAGCCAAGGTAGTGCTTTCAAGGATCTTGGCCGCCGCATCTCGTACATCCAAAAACACTTGGTAAAGCGCGCGATGTTCGACGTCGCGATCAATTAGCGTGCGCAACTGATCGGCATCCCCAAATGGAGCCAACGCTCCATCGACAAGGCGGATGATTTCCGCCAGGGTAATTTCTTCCGGCGGGCGCCGAAGTTGGTAACCGCCTTTGGCTCCGCGCACGCTCTCCACCATGCGGGCATTCTTCAATTCGAGAAGAATCAGTTCCAAGAATTTTTCTGGCAGATCTTCTTCATACGCAATATCGCGAATGCGGATAGCGCCCTGATTGTAGCGGCGCGCCAGCATCATCATCGATTGCAGTGCGTATAAACCCTTCTGGGAGATTTTCATGATTGCCTATATTGCCATAAAGTCCATTACATTAATAGACATTTCCATTACTTTTCAAGCAACCCGAGTGCCAGCCATGCCAACTGGCGGCTTCACGTAAGTCGTTCCATTGTGTGCATTTGCGTGGTCTGGCGCCGATGGCAACCGCCACCATATGCAAACTGTTGCAGTCATAGTGGTAGTTTTATCGTGCGCAGGCCGGGGAATTACGCCAATAGCATCAGCACAGTGATGTTGTCGGGCCCACCCCGTTCTCGAGCCAATTGCACCAATCGCCGCACGGCCTCGGCCGGTGAATTCCTACTGACAGTAGTTGCTATTTCGCCGTCATTAATCAGTCCCCATAGCCCATCCGTGCACAGGAGAAGTACATCGTTTTCCTCGACCGTGAGCGGTTGTTCTGGAACGTCTGGGTAAACTTCCTCGCCCGCACCCAAAGCCGCAGTGAGAATATGCCTTTGAACATGCGTTTCCGCTTCTTCGGCACTGATCGCTCCGCTCTCGACGAGCCTTCCTACATAAGAATGATCGCGCGTGAGTCGCGAAATTTCCCCATCCCGTACACGGTAAAGCCGGCTATCGCCGACATGAGCGAAATAGAGGTTCTTCCCCACAACCGCTACGGCGGTACAAGTTGTGCCCATGCCCCGCAGCCCCGGATGCGCCGCGGCATATTTCACAATGCGCGCATGGGCCTCTCGTAAGCCTTTGAAAAGCAGGGTCTGCGGATCTTCGGCGAGGCTTCCGGAATAAGTCTCTTTCACCGTCTCCACGGCGAGGCGGCTGGCTTCTTGCCCACCTTCATAGCCGCCCATGCCATCGGCAACCACGAGAAGAACGCCCTTTTGTGCGGATTCTGCCCCTGGGGACGGTTGCCATGAACCGTAGGAGTCCTCGTTGTTCTCCCTCTGGCATCCCAAATCGGTCTGGCTGTAGATCTCAACTCTGCGAGTTCCGTGCATTCTTCCTCACACAAATAAGCCCACGGATTATACATAAGACTCGGTGCCGAGGTATTCGAAGGTATATCTTTATTCTTCCGCCGCAGGCCAGACCGACGTGACCACCAGACCCACAACAATTCCAGTCGCCACTTCGAAGAAACGATGTATCCCCACAATCCATGCCGGCCGGGTTGAGTTAATCAGCATGACAATCGCCAGCGTGATACTGGCGAAACGGTAGGCGGCGCGATCCAGTCGGCAGATGTCGCACACAATCCCGAGTATGAACACCCCCAAGCCGAATAACAAAATTCCGGGATGTAAGACCCGTACCATGATCGCTCCCAACACGGCCCCGAAGGCTGTACCCAGGATACGCTGGCCGGAAACTGTCAATGCGGCGCCGAGAGTGGATTGCATAATTACCAGCGTAGTAATCGCAGCCCAATAGGATTCCGGAAGGCCAAATTGTCTTGCGACTATGAGCGACAACATGGCAGCGAGGCTGGTGCGCAAGGCATGCGACAGCGTCCGCTGAGTGTTCTTCCATCCTGCATGATGGACTGTCATCGCCGATTCCTTCCCCCTTTCAAATTGTAGTGAGGCGGCCAAGCAAAGTCACAGATGACATTTGTCACTGCCGCACCCTGATGTTCTCCACTACTGCCCGTGAATCATTCGCGGCATGATGTCTTTGTCGCTGAAGCAAATGCCCCGGCGTAGTCGTAAAAAGAAGAAAGGCGCACAACATGATTGCCGAAATGCAAACCGCCCCTACCGATCCTCGGAGGCAGGATGAAGATGCCAAACCCCTGGCCGCGCGTCTAGTGGGCGTCAGCAAGAGCTACGGAAACGTGCAAGCACTGCGTAATGTTGATTTTTCTATACGCCAGGGAGAACTCATCGCGCTGCTCGGGCCGAACGGCGCCGGCAAAACGACTGCGGTGAAACTTTTCCTTGGCCTCGCGTCCTCGGACGCGGGCACAATCAACGTTTTTGGCGGCAATCCCAAGAATCCAACGACGCGCATGCACACCGGGGCCATGCTGCAGGTCGCCAAAGTACCGGAAACCATGCGCGTCCGCGAGCACATTGATTTGTTTCGCTCGTACTACCCGCATCCGCTATCGATGGAGGAGACGTTGACTATCGCCGGCGTTGCGGATATTCAAGAAAGGCTCTTCGGCGATCTCTCGGGCGGGCAACGTCAACGCGTGCTCTTCGCGCTCGCTCTTTGCGGCGATCCCGACCTCCTGTTCCTCGATGAGCCCACGGTCGGCATGGACGTGGAGGCCCGCCGCGTTCTGTGGGAGCAGATTCGCAAACTCGTGGCCCGCGGCAAAACCGTTCTCTTAACCACGCACTACCTCGAAGAAGCCGACGCCTTGGCAGACCGCGTAGCCGTCATCAACAAAGGTCAAATCATCGCCGAAGGCACCCCCGCGGAGATCAAGACCCGGACCCGCGGACACAAGATCCGTTGCATTACTCGTGTGTCGATCGAAGAGATCCGGCAAATTCCTGGCGTGCTCACAGTCACGGCAGATCGGGAGGCTGTCGAAATTCGCGCAGCGGTAGCAGAACTCGTATTGCGCGAGCTGTTTTCGCGCGATACAACGCTCCGCGGTCTCGAAGTTACAAATGCAGGACTCGAAGAAGCTTTTCTCGCCCTCACCGCCGAAAACGAAGCCAAGCAGTAGTGCACCAACTACCGAGGAGAAAATCATGGCCACAACCGCAATAACGACCACAATAACCACTCCGAGTCTCGCAAGGATTTACTGGAAAGAAACGAAGTATGAATTGCTGCGCTCGCTGCGCCTGCGTGTTTATACCTTTTCGGTAATCGGATTTCCGGTGATGTTCTACATCCTCTTCGGACTGTTGATTAACCGTGGCCAAACCCTAGCCGACGTAGGTGTAGGCACTTATTCGCTGGCGACTTTGGGCACCTTCGGCATTATGGGCGCATCGCTATTCGGCACGGCGGCCGCGCTCTCAGCGGAGCGTGGTCTGGGATGGTTACAGGTCAAACGTGCCAGCCCCATGCCGCCCATCGCCTACTTCGCGGCGAAGATCGTTAAGGGCGTGATCTTCAGCATCGTGGTCGTGCTCTGCCTCTTAGCTCTCGGCATAGCATTTGGCAATGTTCATATTTCCTTTTTCACCGCACTCAAGCTGATTGCGACGCTCGCCGCCGGATCCCTTCCCTTCTGCGCGATGGGACTTGCCATCGGCTACTTTGCCGGCCCAAATTCTGCACCCAGCGTCATTAACATGATTTATCTTCCGCTCTCGTTTTGCTCCGGGTTGTGGGTTCCATTCATGTTCCTTCCCAAGTTCCTGCAACAGTTGGCTCATTTCCTGCCTTCGTATCACGTTTCGCAGTTGGCCCTTGGTGTCATCGGAGCAGGACGCAACGAGCCGAATTGGATTCATTGGGCTGCGCTCACCATCTTCACTGCTTTGTGCATCGCCGTGGCCCTGTATGGCGAACGCCGCGACGAAGGTAAGCTGTACGGCTAATCTGGCGCTACCGATAGGAGATTTTTATGAAAGATTGCACCGAAGACTCCCTGATTTGGATGTTGATCGTGGCGACCATTCTCTGGCAGGCTGGAGCCGGAAAGATTGCTCTCCCGCTGATTACGCTACCTCCGGCTTTGACCGCGGCCTGTGTTGTAACCGGACGGCTCCTCCCCGTCGGAAACCGGCTGACGCTGGAGCAGAAAAGCGGTAGCCTAAGAAGCAGTGGTTTAAGAAAGTGAAGCCCGGCCCCAAGCAGAGCAAATGAATCTCTTACCCCGCAAACTCGAGCACGGATGGGCGCCTTACGTCTGGCTCTCCTATTTCATCTTCTTTTTTATTGACCCCATTGTGGGTCACGCCGGCTGGAAACAATGGGCCCTCACTGTGTTGGGCACGTTTCTATTCCTAGGGCTCTATTTCACGTTCTTCTGGGTTGGCTGTCGCGGCAAGCTCTGGGTTGTAGCAGGCATCCTCGCGCTGGGCATCGCCTATGCGCCATTCAATGGCGGGGCCTCGACGCTCTTTATTTTCGCCTGCGCCTTCATCCCCTTCGCCGTGGAAACCGAAGGCCGGGCGGTTGTGCTCTTATTGGCCATCGCTGCCGTCGGGGCGCTCGAATGGAAGCTGCTCCATATCAACAACTGGTTCCTTTTCTATGCCTGCGGCCTGTCACTCGCCATTGGTGGAAGCAACGTATTTTTTGCGCAGCGTGACCGTTCCCTCGTCAAACTGCGCCAGGCGCAAGACCAGATCGAACATCTCGCCAAAGTCGCCGAACGCGAACGCATCGCCCGCGATTTGCATGACGTTCTGGGCCATACACTTTCAGTCATCATTCTCAAGTCCGAACTTGCGGGAAAACTGATCGAGCGCGATCCGGCCCGCGCGAAAGCCGAAATTGCCGACGTGGAACAAACTTCGCGAGCGGCTTTAGCCGAGGTGCGCAGTACTATTCGCGGCTATCGTGCTCACAGTCTCGATGCGGAAATCAAAAATGCGCGCGCCACGCTGGAAACAGCCGGAGTCGCGGTAAATACCGATGCAACTGAAGTTTCTCTAACTCCGGCGCAAGAAAGCGTCGTCGCGCTCGTCGTGCGCGAAGCCGTCACCAACGTGGTCAGACATGCGGATGCTCGCAACTGTCAGTTGCGCCTCGCACCTTTGGATGGCACTTGCCTGCTCGAAATTCAGGATGACGGCCGCGGCGGCTCCCAGGAAGAAGGCAACGGACTGCGCGGGATGCGCGAAAGGATTGAAGCACTGGGCGGTACATTTCGCCGCGAAACTAATCCCGGAACCAGGCTCGTCATTCAATTTCCCCTTCAGCCCGCGAAAGCGAACGGGGCATTGTGAATCCTTCGCAAACACAAGCGAAAGACCGCAAGACCATTCGCGTGGTCATCGCTGAGGACCAAGGAATGGTTCTCGGTGCCCTCGCCGCGTTGCTCGAGATTGAAGGCGACATCACGGTTGTCGCCAAAGCGCGGAACGGTAAAGAAGCTTTGCAAGCCGTACTGACTCACAAACCCGACGTCTTCGTCACCGATATCGAAATGCCCGAGATGACTGGCCTTGATGTCGCCGCCGAACTTCGCAGTCGCCGCACCGGAACCCGCGTCATTATTCTGACAACTTTCGCTCGCG
>JBEKTR010000168.1:0-8032 GCA_049515835.1 Terriglobales bacterium | reverse complement strand
AACCCTGCTGGATCGCTAGCGATCGATGCCTCAGGGAGCGTTTACGGAACCACCTATCTCGGTGGTACGTACGGCCTGGGCACGGTCTTCAAAGTAGACTCTTCAGGCAATGAAACCGTACTTTATAGTTTCAATCCCGGGGTCGGAGATGGTTACGAACCCTTTTCGGGGTTAGTGCGCGACGCAGCGGGCAATTTGTACGGCGCTACGTTAGTTGGTGGAACAAATGGACTCGGGACTGTTTTCGAGATCAATACCTCTGGAACCGAGACCGTGATTCACAACTTCCCATCCAACTCTCAGGACGGCGCTGAGCCGTGGGCAGGGCTCGTGTTGGATGGAAAAGGTAACTTGTATGGCACTACATATCAGGGCGGCGCCGATAATTATGGAACTGTGTTCAAAATCAGCCGTGCCGGAACTGAAACTGTGCTTTACAGCTTCGGGCCTCCCCCAGATGGCGAGGGGCCGACATACGGCAATAATGTCATCGTAGACAGCGCGGGAAACCTCTACGGAATGACAGCAAGTGGGGGCGCCTACGGCCTGGGAACCATCTATAAAATCGACGCCAACGGCAATGAGACTGTGCTGCATAGCTTCAGTGGCCCAGACGGACGAGCACCCTACAGTGGTTTGGCTTTTGATCCAGCAGGCAACCTTTACGGGACGACGAGCGCTGGTGGGGCCTACGGTGGGGGCGTCATCTTCCGCATCACGCCGTAATGACTATCTGGAGGGGCTCGACTTAGCCGCGCGGTGCCCCAGGTTCACGCCCCGGTGTTGGGCGCTAATCTGGGCGATGCACACTCTAGTTATCCGTTCGACTAATCGGATTCACCCATGCCCCACTTCATCCGCCTCGCCGCCCTATCCGAGCTTCCTGCTGAAGGCGAAGCCAAAGAATTTCTCTGCAAAAGCGAAGACGGCGAGAAAGTCATTTGCGTCGCCAACGTCAACGGTGTCATCTCAGCCATGGACAACGTCTGCCTCCATCGTGGCGGCCCGCTGGGCCAGGGAATCATCGAAGGAAACAAAGTCGTCTGTCCCTGGCACGGATGGCAATTCGATCCGCAGACCGGTGAAGCCACGCACAATCCCAAAGCCAAAGTTGCTGTCTATCCCATCAAGATTGAGAACGAGGAAGTGATGGTTGAGCTTTTGCCGGAGCCAGAGTAAAAAGATCTAGCGCAAACACGAGGCTTTTCATCATGGCCGACAAATGGGGACGAGGGTTATTTAAAGCAGGCGGCGTGATGCTGGTGCTAATGGGGCTGGTTCATTCGCTGTCACTGTTTCAGAAGATGGCCCCGGCCAATGACGCCGAGCGCCAGTTGCTAGACCTGATGACCAACTACAGGTTCAATCTGATGGGTTCGATGCGTAGCATGCAGGAATTTATGCACGGCCTCAGCATTTCCTTCACCTTAGGCTCGCTCGTGATGGGCGCGATTAACCTGCTGCTGTCCCGGGAACGGTCAGGGCTGCTAAAACGCATTGCAATCGTGGACGCCATCTGGCTGGCGGCATTGACCGTGGTTTCCTTGCATAATTTCTTCGTCATGCCTACCGCATTTATCGCGACCGCGTTTGTTCTGTTTGCTTTGGCATGGTGGCAGCTGCCCGGCGAGTCCGCGTCATAGAATTATCCCAAATACTTCAAGAATCCCGGATTCTCAAATCCCGGGAACACCGCCGCCAAATCTTTATTTCCCAAATGCCGCGCCACAGCTTCACCCAGCACCTGCCGGAAGTCCGTCGTCAACGCCAGATCGCGGCCTTCATGCAACTGCGATGCATCGAGCCCCGGCCAGCGCCCATAGACTTTGCCGCCTTTCACGGGGCCGCCCATCACAAACATGACGTTGGCGTGCCCGTGGTCCGTTCCGCGATTACCGTTCTCCCGCGCCGTGCGCCCAAACTCTGACATCGTGACCACGACTGTGTCTTCCGCCAGATCGCCGAGGTCCATCCAGAACGATGACAGCGACTGCGAAAAATCTCCCAGCACATTCGCAATCTGACCCTGCGTGCTGCCTTCATTCACGTGATGGTCCCATCCGCCGATATCAGCGAAAGCGATTTGCACGCCTAGGTTCGCTTTGATCAACTGCGCCAACTGCTTCAAGCTGTCGGCAAAATATCCCTTCGGATAATTCGCTCCCGCCGCCGGCTTATATTTCGCCGGATCGGCCGACTTCAGCATCTTCACTGCTTCAAACGTCTCCTGCCCCGTGCCATGCAAAACTGAATCGACAGAATGGTCGTACATTGCTTCGAAAGTATTCGAAATCGGCGCAGCGTTTTTATTATTTCCGCCTACGCCGAAATCGTTGATGTTGTTGATCGCAACCGCTGGCTCCGCTCCGGTCAAGATCCTTGGCAGCGACGGCCCCATCGCAATCGCTCGAAACGGGGCATCGCCTTGCGCATTGCCCGAAGTGAAAGCAGGCTTGGGTAATTCATGTAACGTCCGGTTCAGCCAGCCATCTTCGGTGGCTTTTACGCCCGGTGTTCCCGATTCCATAAAGTCCTGAGCATCGAAATGCGACCGCGAAGGATCGGGCGAACCCGCCGCATGAACAATTGCTAAATGTTTTTGGTTCCACAGCGGCTGAAACGACGCCATCGCCGGATGCAGCCCAAAAAATCCATCAAGATCCAGCACCGCGTTTCGCGGAATATTGATCGACGGCCGCATCGCATAATACGACTGCTCGCCATGTGGGACCACAATGTTCAGCCCATCCGCCGCGCCCCGCTGAAAAATGACGACCAGTCGTTTGCCTTGCACGCCCGCTGTCTCCGCCGCGCGGACCGCGCGCGTAAGAAATGCAGGCACGACAGATGTGCCAACCACTGCGAGCGCGCTGTTACGCATGAAAACACGGCGAGTAATGGACATAAATTATCTCCTCAGCACTCGGCGGCTAGCATTTAGTACGTAAGTTCTTGATCTGTCCAATCGCTAAGTGCCAATGCTGAGCTTTCTCATCTCCTCTGAAATTCCGGCGACCCCAGCAGTAACCCGGCAATCGTGCCCGCATTCGGGGAACGCCTGGGATCGTCCAGCTTGCTCTGCGTAATTTTCGGATCTTCCAACTGCGCCGCGATGGTATCGTGCGTCTGCTTCGAAACATCTCCCACCAGCAATGTGCTCTCAAGACTTGCCAGCGAGCCTTCTGCCTCCACAGGCGGATTTGATCCGAGTAAACTCTGCACGTCCACTTTCGCCCCGCGCATCTTCCCACTCGCCAGCGTCAGCGCAAAATTCATCCGTCCCAGCAGCGCGGAAGAACTGACCCACGTTTCTGCCTTCATCGAGTAGCCGGTTGGCGGCTGCATGCCGTATAGCGGCATCCCCATCGTTTGCAGTTGCCGCACCATCGGCATGGCGTTAGTCACGTCCGCGCCGCTCGCCCGTACGGCCGAAGCCACAAATTCAAGCGGCGTCTTTACTTTTGCTCGATACGCATCCGGCGCCCAGAACTCCGGCGACTTCAGCATCGTCTTCATGACTTCGCGAATATCGCCGTCCTTTTTTAAAAATGTTTGCGACATCCGCTGCACAAGTCCCGGCGGCGGCTCATCCGAGACAAACCGCATCGCCAGTTTCGTGCAAATAAATTTGGCGGTCGAAGGATTGTGCGCCAAAATATGCAGCACTTCATAACCTTCCTTATCGCCACTCGGTTTGATACGATGCCCGAGCACGACTTTGTCTCCGGGCTCGTGCATACGCTCATCAAACTGGAACCCGCCGCCTTGTGCTGGCTGCTTCAAAGTCCAGCCGGTCAAGACTTTTGCAACTTCCGTTACGTCTTTCTGCGTGTATCCCCCGTTCACGCCCAGCGTGTGCAGTTCCATCAGCTCGCGGCCGTAGTTTTCGTTCAGCCCGTTGCGTTTGCCCTTGGCTTGCTGCTGCGGGCCATTTTGCATGGCCCGTTTTTTCTGATCTTTCCTGTCACCATTGCGTTTAATGCCGTTGGCCACATCCGAATTTGGCCCCACGCTCAACCAGTTGTCGAGATAAAACAACATCGCCGGACTCTGCGCTGTCGCCACCAGCAAATCCTCAAACTTGCCGAGTGCATGCGGACGAATCACATCCCGCTCATAATCCGTTAGCATGTAACGGTCGGCGCCCTTGCCGATGAACACATTGAAGTGGTTGAACCAGAAATCCGTCATCACTTCCTGCAACTGCCGCTCGCTGTATATTGCGCGCAGCAATTTCGCCTGCAACAACTCCTCGTTCACCACCTGCTGCGGATTGTTCATCGCCATCATCAGTTCACGCTGTTGCTGCGGCACGCCTTCCCAAATCTTCTCGCGCTGGTTGCCTTTGACTTCCGTGATGAGGACACGTTGATCGGCAGTCGAAAGGTTAAGGGTCGCGTTGAGCCTCTGTTCCGGCTGCATCGCGATCAATTGCTGCGCCTCGGCGTCCGCATACATGACATCACCGCGCCGCGCTTCTTCGTCTGGATCCATTATCGGCACGGGGAGCTTCGTGCTGTCGCTCTCATCGCCCGAATCTTTAGCAGGGGTTGTGGAATTCACCGACGAAGTTTGCGATGTTCTCTGCAATGACGCTTGTTTCTTTTCCTGCTTGTCATCAAGCTTCGCGATTTGCAGTTGATAAATCGCTTTCTCGGCCGGATCGCTTGGCATGGAAATCTTTCCGTCCATCACCGCGCGAATCACTGGGCCCGGCGGAAATGTTCGCGCCAGCTGCCATGAAGTCATGTCCAGCGTACGAAACGGGGCCAGCCGCGCGTCCAGTGCGCCATCGTCAATTTTGTCGGGATGCAACTGCTGATCAATCCACTTGTCGAGACCCAGCGCGGTGACGCGCTCCACGTCGCCGGGCCGCGGCCCAAACGTCAACCGGTTCAGCGCATGAACAACTTGTTTTTGCGCGTCCATCTCCCCAGCTGGAGGGTCATGCTTTTTCTTCGCGGTGACAGGCAGATTTAACCATGCCAAAGTCACCAAGCCCAGCGCAACCGCCAGTTGGCGAGAATGAGAAAGACGCGAAATTCTGGTCATAATTCACCGCGCACACTGCAAGCGAAGAGACGCAGGGAGACGAGTATCTCCACTACAATTATGAACCCGAAACCACCGGGAAGTTGCTGGCAACCGTGGTTACTTCCGTGAAGTTACCGTGAACGAAGCGCCAAACAAGGGCCACTCAACCAGTTACCTTAACCACCACCGAGGTTATGTCGTCGGCTTGCGGTTCATATTGCACAAAACTCCGCGCCGCCTCAAAGATCGCGTCGGCAATGCTCTGCGCGCTCTGGTTTCGCCGCTCAGTCACGCATGCGAGCACTCGTTCATCGCCAAATTCCATGCCATCCTGCGCCGCCGATTCCGCGGCCCCGTCGGTCATCAAGAGCAGCGTCTGCCCAATCTGCAACGGAATTTCTTCCCGCCACCCGAACTTGGAATCCTCGAACAAGCCCAGCGGTGGCCCGGTGCTTTCAAGAGGCGAGGCATCATTCTCGTTTTGCGTCAGCAGGAATCCGCTCACATGTCCGGCGCTCGCGAAGGACAGGTGTCTGTGATGCGGATCAATCTTAGCGAGTGCTAGCGTCACGAACCGCCCACTCTCCAAATCTTTGAACAACATCCGGTTCACTTGCTCGAGCACATCATCCAGCGGCAACTCCATCGCCACGAACGACCGCAAATAGGCCCGCGTCAAAGCCATCACCAGCGCGGAACCGAATCCGTGGCCTTCCACGTCGCCCACGGCAATCACCAGCGAGCCGTCGGCCGTGGGGATGAAATCAAAATAATCGCCCCCGGTTTCATAGGCCGGATAAGCTGCAGCCCCGATCTCGAGTCCGGGCACGCTCGGCGCGGCCGCATAAAATTGTTTTTGCACATCGCGCGCCAGTTGCAGTTGGAATTCCTGTTCCTGTTTCTTACGCAACTCCGTGATGTCGCGCAGCACGGAAACAAACTGCGTCAAATGTCCCGACTCATCGCGAATCGGTGTAATCGCCTGTTGCCCCCAATACAGCTCTCCGCTTTTCTTGCGGTTGATGACCATTCCCTGGCACGGCCGCCCCGCTTGCAAGCGCTGCCACAATTCTCGATAGTAGCCCGCGTCGTGCAATCCTGACTTCAACAGCCGCGGCGTTTTGCCCAGCGCTTCTTCTTTCGAATAACCCGTCGTGGTCTCAAACGAGGGATTTACATACTGAATGGTTCCGTTGCGGTCCGTCAGGATGACGTTGTCGCCCGTCTGCTCCACTACGTGTGCAAGCAGATTCAGCATTTGCAACGCCTTGCGCCCTTCGGTGAAATCGTGAAACATGACCACGCCGCCGCAAAGTTCACTCTCTGGGCCCCGCAAGGGCCATGCGTTCACACGAATCCAGTATCCCGCGCCCCGGGCGTTTTGCGTCCCACGGAGAAATACCAATTCGTCGGTGACACGCTCGCCGCGGACGGCTCGCACCAGCGGTAACTGCTCCGGCGGTAACAAAGTCACTTGGTCGGGTCGGTACCAGCCCTGAATCGCGTGCAGCTCCGTTTCGCTGATTTTCCCTTCTGCGCCTAAGATCTTCTCCGCCGCGGGATTGCAAAAAATAATTCGCCCGTCGTTGTCCGCGACCATCACCGCGATGGGGAGAGTTTCAAAAATAATGCGCAACGCATCCGCATGTTGGCCTAGAACTTCATAGTTCGATTGGGTCGCCGTCGCCATTCGGGAGTTCCTCAAAAGCGCAAGTCTTCAGAGTTGCGAATCCGGCATCCGGACTGCTTTAACGTCGGATTGCTTAATGCGGTTGCTAATGAACGATGGGTTGACGTTGGGGTTTTGGGCAAAATAATCCGTGCAGTTAGTCAATCGGCGGATTTTGGGAAAACCTTAGCGCGTGCTGCCCAAACTAAATTTTCTTTTACAAGAAATTTGTCTAGGTAAGAAACAATCGCCCGTGGTTCGCTTTATGAAGTAGCGAGGAAGCCAGATGATCCACGTCGGTGGGCGCCAGGTTGCCGGACATGTGTTCTTCCAGGAACAACTGGCGGTTATTGCCGACCGCGTCGCGGCGCACTTGAATCAGCAGCGCCTGCACGACTTCCGGGTCGAATTTCTGCGGCGTCATGCGTACGATTTCGCTGAGAGTTCCGCCGAGTGTGATGGAATCGCGGTAGGGGCGTTCGCTGGTCATCGCGTCAAACGTATCCGCCAACCCGATAATTCGCGCCGGTAGCGGCACCTCATCCATCACCAGCCCATCCGGATAACCCGATCCGTCCGCGCGCTCATGGTGCCAGCGCACAATGTCAGGAATGCGCGGCCAGGGAAATTGCACGCCTGTCACGATCTGGTGACCAATCACGGTGTGGTCGGCCATCTCCCGGAATTCGTCGGCGTCGAGCGCGCTTGATTTCGCAAACAGGCGTTTGTCCACAGAAACTTTTCCGATGTCGTGCAGCAATCCGGCCGAGCGCAGCGCGGAGATCTCGTCGGCGTCCATCCCCATCGCTTCGCCAATGCCTGCCGCGTAGCGGGCCACGCGCTGGGAATGCCCGTGAATGTTCACGTGCTTCACGTCAATCGCTGATGCAAATGCTTCCAGCGCATTATCGTAAAAACCATGCAGCGAAGCCAGCATGCGCAAGTTTTCCGCTACGCGTTGCGCCAGAGTTTGCGTGAGGTTGTAATTCTGTAGCGCCAGAGCGACGTAGTTGCCCAGTAAGTCGAGGGCTTCCAGTTCCTCTCCGTCGTATTCGGCATCGGCTTCACGTCGTCCCATAGCCACAAGGCCCACAAGTTTGCCACCGCTGCGCAGCGGCGCCAGGCACTTGAACAACTGCGGCGCAACGTTGCCGTTAGAACTCAGAAAAGTTTCGTGCGCCATGCCACTCAGCACAATGGGGCCGGGCGATGTCATTAAGTGATGGACGTGCTTGGGGAGAAGTGGAATGACGGCTGGGTCGGGCATCAAGGCAAAACCCTCGGCCGCCATCGAAGTCAGCAGGGAAGGTTTATCGCTGAAACGGAATA
>JBEKTR010000167.1:0-8042 GCA_049515835.1 Terriglobales bacterium | reverse complement strand
TGCTTGTACGGCATTCGCGGCCTGGTTGAATTCTCAATACACGACCACCTGGGTCGCGGAAAACTTTTATCGCACAGAGTTACTGACTGGTGTCGGGCAGGCGTTTGCTTTCATCGGGCTGGTCGGCTGCATCGTGCTGCAGGCAATCTTCGCGGGAGCTTTGGCCAAACCTGAGTGGGTCCTAAGCTTTTCGGCTTTTTTTCACGTAGTCCGTTTGTTTGGAGGCACCGCCGGCGCCATTTACATGGGCCATTTTATAGCTCAGAGGGAAAAGTTGCACTCGAACCTGTTGGGACTCCATGTGAGCACCGGGAACTGGATCACAGATCAGAACATTCGTGCCATGACGGCAGGCCTCTACGCCAAGTCATCGGGCGCAGTTTCTGCGGGAGCGCGCGCTGTGGATCTGGTTGGGGCTCGATTGCGACTCCAAGCGTACAGCTTGAGCTTGCTCGACGGATATCTATTGATCGCGTGGAGTTGTGCGTGCGCCTTGATCCTTGTCGCTTTGCTGCGCAAGTCGCCCTTGAACTACGGCGATCTTAGCGACATCCAGCAGGCTCCCGCCGCTCATGGGGAGTCGAATTCATGAAGTTGTTTCCGCTCGTAACAATTGCCTTCTTTGCTTGTACTGCGGTGGCCCAGGAAACAAGTAGTACCGCGCCGGCGCCCCGTCATCTCACATTGCAGGAGGCCGTCCAATTGGGGTTGAAGCACAACCACGACATTCGTATTGCTGGCTATGGAGTTGACGAGAAACAGCAGGCGAAGCGAGTCGCAAAGAGTTCGTATTTTCCATCGATACGGAACGATAGCACCTTCATGCATGCGACCGACACGCAGTTGATTGAGATCAAGGCAGGCGAGCTCGGAACAGCGGCGGGAACGCCCATTCCGCCGGTGAATAGCATTATCAGCCAGGGAGGCAAAGACTTCATCACCAGCGGAACTCAGATCACCCAGCCATTAACGACCTTGCTAAAGATCAAACGCGAAAATGATTTAGCCGAAGCCGACGTAAAAGCCTCGCGTGGCAAAGCGCTATCGACACAGAACGATGTGGCACTCGCGGTCCATCAGGTCTATTACAACATTCTAATAGCCCAGGCGCACCGAAGCGCCACCGAAGCCCGCATTAAAGCGTCTGAAGACCTACAGAGTGAGCGCGTAGAGCAGGTGAAGTTCGGCAGCACACTTGAACAAGAATTGATCGATAGCCGCGCTCAATCGCTGCAAGCTAAGCAAGAAATACTGACAACAGACCTTCAGTTGTCTGACCTTAAGCTTAAGCTCAACGACTTGATAGGCCTGCCACTAAACACGACCATAGATCTGGATTCTGCCATTGCTGAATTCCAGGACACTCGCGCGCGCGAAGAATTAGTTGCCGCCGCTATGGCCTCACATCCGGAGATCCTTACGGCACGGGCTGAAGTGGAGAAAGCTCAAGCAGCGGTAGGTCTAGCCAAGACCGATATCTGGGTTCCCGATGTCGAGGCTTTTGCCCGGTATAGCCATCAGGAAAATGTCCCGTTCCTGGCGCGCAATTTCGGTACGTTTGGCGTTCACTTTGGTTACGATCTGTTCGATGGTGGCAAGAAACACGGCATTTTACATGAACGCGAAGCGCAATTGTCTCAGGCGAAAGAGAATCTCGCGAAGGTGACCGATGAAGTCGAACTGTCAGTCGAGACTGCATACAACAAGCTAGAAAGGACGCAGCAGATGGTGAAGGTATCCGAAGAAGTTCTTTCTCTACGTACGGAGTCGAAACGAGTCCGGCATGAGGAACTTCTTCGGGGAGCGGCGCTGACTTCGCAGGCGGATACCGCAACCGCTCAGGAATTCGATGCCAAGGCGCTCCTCCTCCAGTCACAGCTCGACTGCTTCGAGGCACATGACGAAGTTATTCATGCGATTGGCGGCTCTGTTCATTGAATTCCAAGCGAGGCAGCATTCATCCCGGTCGGCCACAAAGGCGATAACAGTTTGGTGGATGTCAAGTTGAATCATCCTCCCGTGTGAAGAACCTTATGGAGGCTCACATCGTCGCCGTCGCCGCTCTTTAATCCACAGAAGACAATTGTTGACAGGATGGTCAATATGCCGAGAGCGACCAGGGCCTTATGGATTCCGTGAATCATTTCAAGCGGATTCGAGTGAGTGCCAGGAATGAAAAACGCCGTAGTTAAACCCGCTACGGCAACCCCGAAACTGATCGACATCTGCTGCGCGGTGCTCGCAATGGAACTTGCGCCGCTGGCGTCTTCTTCAGTTACGTCCGCGAATACGAGCGTGCTCATGCTCGTATACTGCAGCGATGTAAATGCTCCATAAAGCAATGCCTGGAGTACGATGGCCCAAACAGGCGTTCGCAAACCGATGGTCGCAAAGACCATCAGAAGGGCGCCGAGACTTAACGTGTTGGAGATAAGGACTCCACGATATCCAACACGACGCAAAATGCGCGGCATGATTGCTTTCATGCTCATCGAGGCGATGGCCTGAGGCATGATGAGCATGCCGGACTGGATCGGCGTGAACCCCAGACCCACTTGATAGAGGAGGGGCAGGAGAAAAGGCACTCCGCCGATTCCGATACGAGTAAAGAAGCTGCCACCTACCGCGGCGCGGAACGTGCGAATGCTGAATAGCTTGAGCTTCAGCAATGGGAAGGGAATGTTGCTCCCATGTATTCCGTATCCTGCGAGCAAGGCGACGGACAACACCAGCAATCCGGACATAGCGCCTGCGCTCAGAGTGTGCTCGCCGAATATCTCCAGGACATAAGAGAGTAATGCGATGCCAGAACCAAAGAGGATGAGTCCGACAACATCGAGCGGCGAGGTTTGCTCTTCGCGGTAGTCCGGCAAATGTAGATAAACGAGGATCAAACCCGTGATCCCGATTGGAATGTTGAGGAAGAAAATGACGCGCCAGTGAAGATACCCGACGATCAGACCTCCGGCGATGGGTCCAAGCATGGGCGCCACCAGGGCTGGTATAGAAACGAAGCTCATGGCGCGGAGGAGATCTGACTTGGCAAATGTTCGCACCAGGGTGAGCCGGCCCACCGGCACCATCATCGCGCCGCCACAGCCTTGCAGGATGCGACAAGCGATCAGCAAATGTATATTGCTCGATATTCCACACAGAAAGGATCCGAGGGTGAATAGACCAATCGCAGATGCGAATACACGACGGGTCCCGAACCGGTCCGCCATCCAGCCACTGATTGGGATGAAGACCGCCAGACTGAGCGTATAGCTCGCCAGCACCGCCTTCATGCTGAGAGGAGCGACGCCGAGGGCGGAAGAGATGGCGGGAACGGCCGTATTCAGAATTGTTGTATCCAACGACTCCATAAAAAAGGCGACTGCAACCAGCCATGGTAGGAGCCATTTGGAGGTATTGGAGGAAGATGGAGGAGCGATCACTGGGCTGGTTTGTTTCATCTGAAGGAAACTTCGCGAGGTCTCCCGACGTCGAAATGGTAGCTGATGCGTCCGATCTCTTGAAACCGACTGGAAAGTCCTGCCCTTGGATTATCTACTCCCATTGCACAGTGTCGCGCTCAGTCCGTACAACAATGGAAGATAGATAATCGACACCATCAGCAGGCGGCGTGCGGCAACTCTCGAACGCTTAAACACGAATTCCCATCCGAAGTACGTGAATCCTGTTCCCAGCAGAGCCACTCCACAGTAAAAAGTCGCTACGTGCCGTGTCGGGAATTGCATAGTGCTGATAGCAACGAGTGCGACCAGTGGCAATAGAGTTTCCAGCATTACGAAAGGAGCTCTCACATCCCCCTTGGGCAGAACCAAATAGCCGGCGCGGTCATAGTCTTCGCGATACATCCATGCAATGGCCATGAAGTGTGGGAATTGCCAGAGAAAGAGCATGGCGTAAAGAGTCCATGCCTGGAGGTTCAATCCGCCGGAGGCTGCTGCCCAACCAATGAGTGGCGGCATGGCACCGGGAAAGGCGCCGACAAGAACACACAACGGCGTTTTTCGTTTCAGCGGGGTGTATAGGAACAGATAGGTCAATAATGTCAGGGCCGCCAACAAGCTCGCAAGCAGGTTGACGGCGACGGCAAGATAGACGGTTCCGGCCGCCGCCAGTGCCACTCCAAACATCAGGACGGCAGCCGGTTTGAGGCGGCCAGCTGCGACGGGTCGCCGTGCCGTACGGCGCATTTGTGCATCAAACCTTCGTTCTAGGTATTGGTTCAACGTCCCTGTGCCGCTTGCAACCAACAACGTTCCAAACAAAGTGTTGAACAGTCCCAGGAATGAGAACGGTCGGGCTTCGTTTCCGCATCCCAGATAAAAACCAACACCGGCCGTGATTAAAATGAGGAAATTAACTTCAGGCTTCGTGAGTGCCCAGCAATCTGAGAGCGTGGACGGCGTAAGACCCCCGTTTTGCGACACGGAAGGTGCGAGTTGCGGGATAACTATGGACTCGGCGGCCACTCAGGCAGCCTCCATCCGCTGCGAATCCGGCGGCATTGCGAGGCGTTCCGACTCGAGCTGCAAAATCGACCACTCTTCCGACCGATGTGGGGAAAGTAAGCGTGCTGCGAAAACCGCCGCGGCAATCAAGTACACGACGGTAACACAAGTCCACATCAACGCGCCCGCACATTGCTGATCTTCCAGAGCGGACATCCTGAACAACCGGGAAGATGAAAAGAAAACTGGGTAAACGACACGATCGCAGAAAACTAGAAATCCGGAAAGAATATCGCACGGCAACGTAGCCAGGAATAGATACAAGAGCATCGACGATTCCGGCCATATTGAAACGCTAAACCGCGACCGGATTACCGGCCACCAGAATAGAAGTCCAGTTGCGAAAAACGATGCTTGCTCGATCCCGTGCCACGCTTGCGATCTCAATCCGAGCGCAAACATCGAAGGAATATGCCACACAATTAACGTGCTCGCCGCTCCGAACCAGCAAAATGCCGGGTGTGTTAGCACGCTTGCCAATTGCCGAGTTGGTTCCAATCGGGAGAGACGGCTGATCATTTGCAAGAACCGCCTCGGCAACCCATGCGCCATTGTCTCTCGGGGCATGCCAAACAAGATCAAAGGAGGCGCGAATGTCATGAGAAGAAGATGTTGAACCATGTGCGCCGTCAGCATGACGTGATCGAGTTCAGCCAGAAGCGATGCCGTTGCGAGCCAGACTAAGAAAAGACCGAGTACAAAACTACCGGCACGCCAGCCTTGAACGTTGTTGTGCTCCTGCCTGCGAAGGCGCAGCCATCCATGCAAATACACGAGAGCGGCGAAAATCAAGGCGCCAGAGATACGGAACGACGCGATGTGATGGGCGTATAACATGAGTGCCTAGGGCTCAGTCCCGGATGTTTTCATTTGGTCGTTGCCGAGTACCAGCTCCCGTGCCGCATCGTGAGCCGGAAGTTGGCCTGCAGGGTGCAGGGTTTCAAGAAAAGCTACGAGCGCCGTGGTCTCTGCCGGGCTTAAGTTGTTCCCATAGGCGGGCATGTTGCCGCCGCCTTGGATAACCTGACGAATAAGTTGGTCCTGCGTGAGGCGGACCGCAACGCTATCCAGAGCTGGTCCTCTTTGGCCGCCCATGTCGCCGAGAGAGTGGCAGTTTCGGCATTGCTTGACCTGAAACACAAGCGCACCCTGCCGCTCAAGTGCACTTGAGTGATGTATGTATTGATCGGGTATCGGATCCCCGCTCCAGGCGTTCATGTGCGGGCTCCAGGGCGTGAACTGGGCCATGCGAGTGAAAGTGCCGAGCGTGACGGCTATCAGCAATACCGTAACAACCGCAATCGGGCGGCGCTTCCAGCTTTTTTCTCCTTCTCCCGAAAGAAACGGCAGGAGAATCAATCCAAGAATTGCAATAGGCGGGACGATGAGAAGAAATGGCGTCTCAAGCGAGGGAGGGAGAAGTGAGAGCAGGGCGTAGAGCCACAGGAAAAAGTAGTCCGGTTTGGGCGCAGTCTGGATGATGGTTGGATCGGGCTGCCCGGTGGGCCCGAATGGACCAAAATAGAATGCGCATGCAGCGACTGCAAGAATGATGAACGCGGCAAAGAACATGTCTTTCCATATCGCGTACGGAACGAACGGCGCGCCATCTTTCCTGGTCAAAGCATGATACTCGGCCTCGTAGGTCGCGCGCTTTACGATGCGTCCCGGCATCGGCCATTCGTTGATACCCAGCTTCAACACCATCAAGACATGGAGGCTGACAAACCCGATCAGCAGCCCGGGAATTACGAATACGTGCAACGTAAAAAATCGGGAGAGTGTGGCGCCAGCAATGATGGGCCCACCCAACATTAGTCTCACAACCGCTGGACCAATCATCGGAACCCGGCTAGCTATCGAAGCGCCGATTCCTAATCCCCAGTAAGCGTCCTGATCGAAGCGCATGACTTGTCCGGTGAACGCCATGCCGAGAGTCATCAACAGAAGAAACACGCCGATAACCCACGTCAGTTCACGGGGAAATTTGTGAGCTCCGAAGAGAAACACTTGGACCATGTGAATGAGGACAATGGCGACCATGAAGTTGGAGCCCCATCCATGCATTGCGCGGATGAACCATCCCAGCGCCACCTGATGATTCAGGGCCTGCAAGCTGCTCCATGCTTCGCCGGCCGAGGGAACATAAATGAGCGCCAGCAGGATCCCGGTGACCAATTGCAAGATAAAGACAGTGAGCGCGGCGCTGCCAAAGACGTAGAACCAACTCGCGGTATTTCGCGGCACTGGATGTTCCGCGGCTTCGCGAATGGGTGCCGCGAGTTGCAAGCGGTGGTCGAACCATTCGCCAATTTTCCGGATCAGGCGCATCGCGGTTTCTCCGATGACAGACGTGCGACTGGGTCGCCGGGCGTTGGCAATTGTCCAGCATTGATCGTGAGAACACCATTTTCGATTTTGTACGGATACTCGAACAGCCCGCGTTCCGGTGGTCCCGACGCACGCGCCCCATCACGATAGTACGCACCACCGTGGCAAGGACACATGAATAAGCCGGATTGGGGAAACCAGCGGACTGGACAACCGAGGTGTGCGCAGTTGATTGCAAATACTTGGAATTGATCGCCCGCAATACGCCGGACCCAGCATGCAGTGTCAACAGTCTTTCCGTCTGTCGGCATCACGAATGGATTGCGAAAAGTCGCCATCCGCGTCTCACCTTCGGGAAAGTTGCTGGCGTTTCCTAGTGCGACCCAGGAAAGATAGCCATTGGCGTTGCCCCGCGTTATCGAGGAAAAAAGAAAACGCGCGATGGGCAGAGCGATCACCATCGCCGCGAATCCGTTGAACAGGATTCCGAGCTTCATGAAGAAGCCGCGTCGGGAAAGCGTGCCAGTCGACGGCGTCGTCACAGGCTTAGTTGACATTCTTATTTCTCCTGGTGTTCCGCATCATGGTGTTGTACATAGTTCGAAGCGGAATAAGGCTGGCCGGGGCTTTGCACGCGGCGCAACGCCAGCCATGCAACTACATCTGTGATTTCCTGATCTGACATAGGCTTTCCGGGAACATTTCCGCGCCAGTCGGGAGCACCTAGCTCCGGCCTGCCAGTGATCACGATCGTCCGCAGGATTTGATCGCTGACCAACGCGAGAAACGAATCGTTGCTGATGGCACTACCTTTGGAACTACCGTGACCTTCAGATCCGTGGCAGGATGCGCAATATGCGCCGAAAGCGATCTGGCCGTGTGCGGCATCCCCCGTCGTTTTTGCAGCGTATGAAGGTGGACTTGTTCCTTCGAGAATTCCTTTGCGTTGCCAATGTGAAAAAATTCCACTCGTAATCGCATTGATCTGCTCTTCGGTCAGAAACCCACCAGCACTTTGCGCGAACGCGGGCATGGACGTTCCCCTGACTCCGTTGGCAACAACATTGTGTATCGCGCTTTCATCGACAATGGCGAGATACACCGGATTAGCGAGGGCAATCGAAGCTCCGCCGCGACCTTCCGCGCCATGGCAGCCCGCGCAGTTCTGTGAATAGAGAGTGCCGAAATCAA
>JBEKTR010000166.1:0-8043 GCA_049515835.1 Terriglobales bacterium | reverse complement strand
GATAATCTTGACCAGCTGCTCTTTGCCGAGCGGCGCGAAGACGATGATGTCGTCGACGCGGTTCAGAAACTCAGGCCGGAAGTGGCCGTGGAGAGCGTTCATCACCTGTTCGCTGGCTTTCTCGAATTCTTCCGGCGTTTGCACGTGGTCGGCTTGCAGATAGCTGGACCCGATGTTCGAGGTCATGATCAGAATCGTATTTTTGAAATCGACTACGCGGCCTTTGCCGTCGGTGAGGCGGCCGTCGTCCATCACCTGCAGCAGGACGTTGAAGACATCCGGGTGTGCCTTCTCGATTTCATCAAAGAGCACTACGGCGTAGGGACGGCGGCGCACCTGTTCGGTGAGTTGGCCGCCTTCTTCATAGCCGACGTAGCCCGGAGGCGCGCCGATCAAGCGTGAGACGGCGTGCTTCTCCATGTATTCGGACATATCAATGCGGACGATGGAGTGTTCGTCGTCGAAAAGAAATTCGGCGAGGCCGCGCGCGAGTTCCGTTTTGCCTACGCCGGTGGGCCCGAGAAAAATAAACGACCCGATGGGGCGCTTGGGATCGCTGAGTCCGGCGCGGGAGCGGCGAATGGCGTTGGCCACGCGCTCCAGCGCTTCATCCTGGCCGATGACGCGATGGCGCAGGCGGTCCTCCATGTTGACCAGCTTTTTAACTTCGCCTTCGAGCATTTTGCTGACAGGGATACCGGTCCATTTGCTGACGATGCGCGCGACGTCTTCCTCGTCCACTTCTTCTTTCAACATGCGCGGCTTGCCTTTTGCGTTCATCTGCTGGTTGAGCTTGGCTAGTTCTTCTTCGGTCTGGCGAATCAGGCCGTAGCGAATTTCGGCGACGCGCTGCAAATTGCCCTTGCGCTCTTCAGCCTGCTCTTCGATTTTGAGTTGCTCGAGTTTTTCTTTGAGCTGGCGCTGCTGCGCGATCAAATCTTTTTCTTTTTTCCAATTGGCCTTGAGCGTATTGGATTTTTCGCGAATCTCCGCCAGTTCTTTTTCGATGACCATCAAGCGGTCTTTGGAATTGGCGTCATCTTCTTTTTTGAGCGCTTGCTTTTCGATTTCGAGCTGCGTGGCGCGGCGTTCGAGCTGGTCAATGTCCGTGGGCAAAGAATCAATCTGAATGCGCAGCGAAGACCCAGCTTCGTCGATCAGATCGATAGCTTTGTCGGGCAGAAAACGGTCGGAGATATAGCGATGCGACAGCGTCGCGGCGGAAACGATGGCCGAGTCTTTGATGCGCACACCGTGATGCACTTCGTAGCGTTCTTTAAGTCCGCGCAGAATGGCGATGGTGTCTTCGACATTGGGCTCACCGACAAAAACAATCTGGAAGCGGCGTTCGAGGGCTGCATCTTTTTCAATGTACTTGCGATATTCATTCAGCGTGGTCGCGCCGATGGCTCGGAGTTCGCCACGAGCAAGCGCAGGCTTAAGCATGTTGGAGGCGTCAATGGAGCCTTCGGCGGCCCCGGCTCCGACCAGCGTATGCAACTCGTCGATGAAAAGAATGATTTGGCCCTGCGAGTCTTCGATGTCTTTTAAAACCGCTTTGAGGCGGTCTTCGAATTCGCCGCGGTATTTTGCTCCCGCCAACATTGCGCCGAGGTCAAGCGAGATGACGCGCTTGTTCCGCAGAATTTCGGGAACATCGCCGGAAATAATCCGCTGGGCCAGGCCTTCGACGATGGCAGTTTTGCCGACGCCCGGTTCGCCGATGAGCACAGGATTATTTTTCGTCCGGCGGGATAGAACCTGCACCACGCGGCGAATCTCTTCATCTCGGCCAATGACGGGATCAAGCTTGCCCCGACGGGCCTGCTCAGTGAGGTCGCGAGCGTAGCGTTCCAGAGCCTGATACTTCGCTTCAGGATTCTGGTCGGTGACTTTCTGCGACCCACGTACGGACGCGAGCGCTTTCAGAATCGCGTCGTAGGTTGCACCATGCTTCGAAAGAACTTGCTGCGCGGCGTCGCGCTTCTGCTGCGTGGCAGCAAGGAGAAGATGTTCAGTCGAGACGTACTCGTCTTTGAAATTGGCGGCTTCCTTGAAAGCCTGTTCCAGCAGTTTGTTCAGGGCATTGGAAGTAGTGGCCTGCGCCGCACCTTCGCCGGATACTTTCGGCAGGCGTTCAATTTCCTGATAAACATCGTGCAATACACCTTCCGCGCCGATTCCGATCTTGTCGAGCACGGGCGGAACGATGCCCTCTTTATCCTCGAGCAATGCTGCCAGCAAATGCAGCGGCAGAATTTCTGAGTTTCCATGCTCGGATGCGATAGTGCTCGCGCGCTGCACCGCCTCCTGCGCTTTTACTGTAAATTTGTCCCAACGAATAGCCATAAAAATCTCCTCGCATTTAGCGATTGGCAAATAGCGGTTGGTGTCAACGTCCAAATGCTATTTGCTAATGACTAGATGCTGCAAATTGAAAACGGGAGGCGGTGACCTCTGCCGCCTCCCGGCTTCGCGCGGACAGGAATGTCCGCGCCACACAAAACATGTGTCGCGCTCCGCTCGACCAAGCGGACTAGGTGTCCGCCCCTGAGCGAGCAATTACGCAGCTTTGCTGGGGGCTTTCGCTTCCAGCGTCTTGTCGTTATTCGTGCCGACGCTGATCTTAATTTGCTTCGGCTTGGCTTCGGCCTTCTTGGGCAAGCTGATCTTCAAGATGCCTTTGTCGTAGCTGGCTTTCACCTGCTCCGCGTCCACCGTGGTCGGCAGAGTGAAGGTGCGGGTGAAGCTGCCATATTGGCGCTCGATGCGGCGGAAGTTCTCTTCTTTCTCTTCCTTTTCGAACTTGCGCTCGCCGGTCACGGTCAACGTGTTGTTTTCCACGCGGATGTCGAGGTCTTTCTCATCCACTCCGGGAACTTCGAGTTTGAGCGAAACTTCGTGCTCATCTTCATAAACATCCACGGCGGGAGCAAAGCTGCTGGTGGTCAACGCTTCCTCGCCGCCCGGATAGGCGCCGTGAAACAAGCGGTTCAGACGGTCTTGCAGGGTGGAAAGCTCGCGCGAGCGATCCCAACGGGTAATTACGGTCATGATTAAGTCTCCTTCGATCTCAAATGTCTTAGAGTGTGGCGTTTGCCACTACTTTGATGTGCTTATTAGCACAAAAGAATCATAAAATATGAGCGTGTTATTATCAACAATTAAATGTGCTTATTTTACATCAACTTACATGAAATATGAGGCACTTTAAGTAGGATGTTTCGGGGATAGAAAGCACCATAGGATGATCTTGGGCTTGCCCTCTGCTTTCGAGAATTCGGAGGGTACGATGGGCGTCAATAGCAGCAGCAGCCACCATGGCGAGGAATTCTGGCGCGGAAACGTGAAACGAGCAGGAGCATGTAACCAGAATTCCGCCGGGACGGAGCATTTTTAAGGCGCGGAGATTGAGTTCCTTGTACCCGCGGAGGGCAGTATCGAGAGCACGCTTGCTTTTGGCGAAGGCGGGCGGGTCGAGAACGATGGTGTCATAGTGTTTACCCGAAGAAGAGTAGTCGCGCAGAAGATCGAAGGCGTTGGCCTCGATCCATTCAATTTCGCGGCCGTTCTGAGTCCCGTTGAGGGCGGCGTTTCGATCGGCGACTTCAAGCGCAGGGCGGGAACTATCGACAGCTGCGACACCGGAGCAAACTTTTGCGAGATGAAGGGCGAAGCCACCCTGATAAGTGAACACATCGAGGGCCTCGCCTCGGGCATATCGAGCCGCCGCAGCGTAGTTCTCGCGCTGGTCGAGGAAGGCCCCGGTTTTTTGGCCTTCGAGTACATCGAAGTGAAAGCGAACGTCGTTCATCGTGAAGATGGTGGAAGATTTTTCGCCTTGTAAGAGCCCTGATTCTTTCGCCGGCAGCTGCTCAAGTTCGCGGATTTTAGGATCGACACGCTCAGCAATGGCGGCAGGATTGAGTTTGCCCAGCTCTTCGAGGACGGCTCGGCGGACAGGCTCCGCATCCATGGCCTGTGAGACGACTTGCAACGACAAAACATCGTTGTAGCGGTCAACAATTAGTCCCGGAAGCGAATCTGCTTCGCTGAAAATGACGCGGTAGGCGTCGGTGTTATGGACAAAGCGTTCACGGTAAGCGATGGCCGCTCCAATCCTTTGGCGAAGCAAGGCCGACAAATCCTTCACATCATCATGCGAGACAAGACGAATGGCGATTTGAGATGAACTGCTGTAGAGAGCGCTCCCAAGCGGCTTACCGCGATCATCCACGACGCGGATGAGTGAGCCGGGTGCGGCGTCTCCATCAGAAGTGATATCCGAGCGATAGACCCATACATGGCCATCTTTTAGGCGTTTTGCTCCGCGCGAGGATACTTTGATTGTGGAAAGTGGAGACATTAAGTGATCTTACGCTGTCGAGCTTGCTCGATCGGACGGTCCCTTCGACTTCGCTAAGGGGGCGTCCCCGCACATGGTCTTTCGGAGTTATTGCGAGAACCTAGCTGGCGGCGGTTTGGGGTTCGGCAGCAGGAGCGGGCTTGGCAGATTTCACGTCGGCATGTAACTCATCAAGGATGACGCTTGGCAGTTCGTCGCCCCAATCATCGATCTGCTTATCGGATGGCGCCGGGCGTAGCTGAATGCCAGCCCCAAGTTCGTGAGCAAATGCCGTGGCGAAGTCTCCCTCACGGTTCCGCGTGATGCCGATTTTGCGCCCGCTGTGCGCATCATAAACGCGGCAACTGGACCGCATTTCCGAGTTGGCAAGAGCGATAAACACCTCGCCGACTTCATCGAAATCCACTCGATAGAACCATGAGCGGCCGCCCACGACTTTGGCTTTTGCGCGCTTTTTTGCGGCCGGAACGGGCTTATTCGCAGGATCTTCGCGTTTGGGATCGAAATACAGGAGCCGCTGGCAGGATTCGCACTCAATCGTTTTTCCCGAACGAACCTCGTTGTACGTCTGCGGGCGAAGCAGCGTCTGGCAGCCAAGGCATTTTTGGTCCCGAACCTCGGCGATGCCAGTGCCGCGGAACTTCATTACGCGCTCATAGTGGCGAATGAGATCAGGGTTAATGGCGGCCCGAATCACTTCGCGTTTCGCGGCCCAATCGGCCAGCTGTTTTTGGTCTTCCGCGGTCCGCTCGCGGGCTTCGTTCTTCTCTTTTTCGACTTCCGCCGATTCAGTTTTTAATTCCGCTTCCGCGATTTTTACCTTCTGCTCGCGGGATTCGACGTTGACCATCAGATCGAGGATCTTGTCCTCGTTTGCGCGAATATCCTGTTCGGCGAACTGGATTTCGTGCATCAAAGCCTTGTATTGATCGTTGGTCTTGACCTCAAGCGACTGATCTCGATACTTGGTGATTTTTCCCTTGAGGTCCTGAATGGCGGTTTCGTACTTCCGCTTATCGGCTTCGTCGCCTTTGACGGCGGTCTTGGCAGCTTCGAGGGCGGTTTTATGGCCTGCCAGTTTTTGCTCAATTTCGGCGACGCGCTTGGGTAGCGCCGCGATTTCTTCCTGCAGACGGCGGATTTCTTTGTCCGCGCCCTGCAACCGCATCAGATTTTCGATATCTGGAGACATGCAGGAAACTACTCAATCTTAGCACGGCGGGCCTTCGAAGGCGCTGGGGGGGTGTAAACTGCATAGTTTCGTCACATTGCCTTTTGACGGGAGATCCCTTGTGAAATCAACGATTCGAATCGCTATTGCCGTCGTGGATGTGACTATCCTCGGATTTTTGATGATTTCCGGCTTCGTACGGCTTGCAAGTTCGCAAACCAACGCGGCGAAGCCGCTCACCATCGAAGCGATTTTCGCCGAAGGCGGCATTACGGGAAGGCCGCCGGAGAGTCTCGAATGGAGTCCAGACAACTTAAAACTCGCGTACATTTTGCGCGACGACGCTGGCCAACGTGCTGAGCTATGGTACGTCGATGCGGCCACCGGACAAAGAAAATTGCTGGTAAACGAAAATAAGCTTTCCACTTTGGCACCGCCGCTAAGCAGCATTAAGAACGAACGCCAGAAGGAATGGATTACCCGCTATAACGTGGCCCCCTACCAATGGGCACCCGACTCACGCACGCTCTTGTTCAGCGCCCAAGGCCAGCTCTGGCTTTACTCGCTCGAAAAAGGAATAGGCGTGCAGCTCACCTCGATGGCAGATCCGAGCGAAGACCCTAAGTTTTCTCCGGATGGAAAGCGCATTGCCTATGTGCGCAAACGCAATTTATTTGTCCGCGATATTGGGGAAAATTCGGAGAAGCAACTCACCAATGATAAGAGCGAAGATATTTTAAACGGCCAAGCTGATTGGGTTTATGCCGAAGAGCTGAATGTTCGCAGCAATTATTTTTGGTCGCCGAATGGCAAGCAGATCGCTTTCTTGCAAATGAACGAATCCCAAGTGCCGGTTTATCCTCTTGCGAACTGGCTACCCTCGCGAGCGACGGTCGATCTACAAAAATATCCCAAGCCGGGAGACCCGAATCCCGAAGTACGGCTAGGAGTGGTCGAAAGCAAGGGTGGCCGCATCCGCTGGATTTCCATGACCACCGAAAGCACTCCCTATATTCCTCGCTTCGGCTGGGTACGCGATGGCATTCTCTGGGTGGAAGTGCTGAACCGAACTCAAGACACAATGGATCTGTATTTCTTGGATGCGAACTCGGGCAAGTCACGCCTCGTGCTCAGCGAGCATTGCGAAGGCTGTTGGGTGAAAGTGAATGACGATTTCCGCGTTCTTAAATCGGGCGACCGTTTCTTATGGACAAGCTGGCGTAGCGGAAACGCACATCTATACCTCTACAGCTTCAACAAAGATAACCCGCTCGCTGCTGAGGCTAAGCTCGAAAAGCAATTGACAAACGGCGATTTCGAAGTGCTGAACGTGGAGGGCGTGGATGAAGACGCGACTACGATCTTTATCTCATGCAACAAGGACGATCCACGGGAGCGGCAACTATACTCGGTGAAGTTTGATGGAACTGAACCAACGAGAATCTCAAGCGAAGACGGAGCCCACACGGTCAATTTCGCCGCCGACGGCAAACACTATCTGGATGCTTTCTCTGCGCTTATGACGCCGCCACAGCGGTTGATGTGCAGCGCAAACGGCAACTGCAAGAAGTTCTGGGAATCGCGCAGTGTCGCCGATTATGGATTATTGCCTCCGAAGTTGCTCGAATTTAAGGCTGAAGACGGAACTAAACTCTACGGCGAATTGCTTCTGCCGGCCGCTGGAAGCGGCAATACGAAAATTCCACTGATCATCAATGTTTATGGTGGTCCAGCGGCGCAGTTGGTCACAAATTCCTGGATTGAGCTATGGGATGGTGCTTCGGGATTGTTTCACCAAATTATGGCGCAGAAGGGTTTTGCGGTCTTCACTCTGGATAATCGGGGAACGCCGAATCGAGACCGCAAATTTGAAACTGCGATCCGGCATCAGTTCGGGGCGGTCGAGTTGCAGGATCAATTGACTGCACTGGACCAACTCTTCGCCGAAGTGCCTCAGCTCGACCGCTCGCGCGTAGGTATTTGGGGATGGAGCAATGGCGGATCCATGACCCTTTATGCGCTCACGCACTCGGACGTCTTCAAGACTGGCGTCTCGATTGCGCCCGTTACTGATTGGCGCAATTACGACTCGATTTACACCGAGCGTTACATGGGCTTGCCCAAAGACAACGCTAAGCCTTACGACGATACACTGCCGAAAGCAGCGGCGAACTTGAATGCGACACTGCTGTTGGTGCACGGTACAAGCGATGACAACGTCCACTTTCAAAACAGCGTGCAGATGGTAGACGCCCTGATCAAAGCGGGCAAGCAGTTCCATTTCATGCTGTACCCGGATAAAACGCACAGTATCTCCGGTTCGGCAGCGAGCATGCACTTGTTTCACATGATTGAGGACCACTTCGAGCAGCAGTTGAAGCAGCCGTGACACGTTGATCGATCGTGTCTTGCCTAAAGCTGGGGAACGGGAAAGTAAAATGATTTCATGCAGCGAATGAACTTAGGCGATTTCGAACTTACGTCCGTGTCCGATGGCACCTACTTC
>JBEKTR010000165.1:0-8049 GCA_049515835.1 Terriglobales bacterium | reverse complement strand
AGAAATTGCGGATTCTCGTTGCGGCTATGGGAGTCTTTGCCAACCGGCCATGGCTCTTGGTGGAGAACAGCCGCGATGAGTGAGTAAAAGGCCGCGCTCTTCCCGGAGAGTTCGGCCTTTCCTTGTTTCGGCATGCATTGCCTTTATACGGAGACAACCGGAGCTTTCATCCCCCGATAGACCTCCTCCGCGCGCCGCAACGCCGCCTCGACATTCGCACAAATATTATCTTTGCCTACAACTTCTTCAAATTCTGCCTGGAGCATGAGTTGCGCGGGCTGCTCACGGGCGCCGCACAGAATCATTGTCCGCCCGCTACCCCGAAGTTGCCTCGCGATCTCTTCCAGCGCAAAAATTCCCGTGGCATCAATGGCCGTCATATTACGCAAGCGCACAATCACAACCGGCGGCAGTTCTTTGAGTTTCTCCGTAATCATCGCCGCCTTGTCCGTCGCGCCGAACAGGAAGGGCCCGTGGATGCGGAAAATTGTCGCATAACTCGGAATATCTTTGTCCTGCAAATTATGCACTCGCGCGTCTTCCACATAGTTCTGCGTAACTTGCGAAACCGTCGTGGTGCTGGAGACTCGCGCGATAAACAGCAGCGCCGCCAGAATCATGCCTGCTTCCACCGCAACCGTGAGATCGGCGAACACGGTCAGCCCAAACGTCACCAGCCAAACGCTGATGTCCGTCTTGGTCAACCTCAATAATTGCGGGATCTCCCTCCATTCGCCCATATTGTAGGAAACCACCATAAGTATCCCCGCCAGAACGGCCATGGGAATGTAGCTGGCATAAGGCGCGGCGAACAACAGAATGCACATCAGCGTCAGAGCGTGAATGATGCCTGCCATCGGCGTCTGCGCTCCCGCACGGATATTTGTGGCCGTCCTCGCGATGGCTCCAGTTGCTGGCAACCCTCCGAATATCGGCGAAACCATGTTCGCGACGCCTTGCCCAATCAACTCCACATTTGGGTTGTGATGATCATGGCTCATCCTGTCAGCGACCATGGCCGACATCAGCGACTCGATCGCTCCCAGCATCGCGATCGTAAGCGCCGGCCCCAGCAGCCCGTGAATCAGTTCCGGCCGAAATTGCGGAATGGCTATATGCGGCAGCCCGCTCGGTATCCCTCCGAAACGCGTACCAATCGTTTCCACTGGAAGCTTGCCCAGAAACACGGTCGCCGTAGCCCCTAGCATCGCCACAATCGGCCCCGGAATACGCGTGGAGATCAGACGGCAGGCAATCATCACGGCCATCGTGCCGACGGCAATCGCTGTGGCTTTCGGCGACCAGGTCGGAAATGCAGCGGCAATTGCCTTCATGCGCAGCCAGAATTCGCCTGGTACCTTGTCGATTTTCAATCCGAAGAAATCTTTAATCTGCGTACTCGCAATCAATACTGCGATTCCATTGGTGAACCCCAGCACCACTGGGCGCGGAATAAACTTTACAGCCGACCCCATTCGCGCCGCACCCATGATTACGAGAAGCAGCCCCGCCATCACCGTGCACATATACAGCCCATCGACTCCATGCACGGCGACAATTCCCGCAACCACGACGACAAACGCTCCCGTCGGGCCGCCAATCTGCGTTTTCGATCCTCCGAGGAGCGAAATCAGAAACCCCGTCACCATGGCACAATAAATTCCCGCCTGCGGCGTGAGCCCCGACGCAATGGAAAACGCCATCGCCAGCGGTAGCGCCACTAATCCCACGGTGACCCCCGCCACCATGTCGTGACCAAAACTTTTCCACGTGTAATGGCGCAGAAGTAGTACTGACTTAGGAAGCCATTGCTCGTCCCCCTGCGCGCGCGCGATAGAGGCCATGTGGGGAATTATGACAGACGAGCCATCGCGATGCAGAAACGGAGAGCCGTATTCCGTTGTCGATGGGGAAACCTTGCCGAAGTGTGGTCGCTGGATTCTATTGGCGAAACTTAAGTTCGAGGTCCAGCAACTGCCAGCGCCCTTACCGGCAATCGGCTGGTATTCACGCGGTCATGAGAGATGGACGTCGGACCATCTTGCGAGGCAATCATCCCAATCGCGCGGTTCTTTCCCAGGCTTTTCGCCTGCTGCAAGCCGCGGTCCGCGAGGCTAAGAACCTCTTCGTGTCCCAACTGGTCAAGCCCTTCTGCCCTCCAGGGAAAAGTCGCCCATCCCATCGAGCACGTCCGCCGGATCGAATCGCCGTGTTCATTGACGGCGTAAGGCTCCTCGCCCACAGCCTGCATCACACGCGTCGCCAGGATCTCGGCTTCGCGGCGGTCTGTGTAGCGCGACACGATCAGAAATTCTTCGCCGCCCCAGCGCACCAGGACGTCGGAGTTTCGAATTGCCGAACTGATTCTCTGTGACATCTCCACAAGTACGCGGTCTCCCGCATCATGTCCGTGCCGATCGTTCACTTCCTTGAAGTCGTCCACATCCACCAGATAGAAGACCAGGTCTCGGGTAGTGGCGTCGTGCCCGTCCGCGTGGGCGCGCAGCGTCTTGGCCACATCGCCCTCAATCGTCGCGGAGAAAAACCTTCGATTGCGCACGCCCGTCAGTGGATCTGTCATGGACGCGTCCTGCAATACTTCGTTCGATTGCTTCAGTTGTTCGTGCAGTCGGTGCTGCTTCATGAATACCAGCGCAGCCATGGCAAACATCGTCGCCACAGTTACAATCACGCGGAAGCGCACCACATTGAGCGGCGAATGGTGGTCGAGAACCGCTGTGACGGCAATCACCGGCAATGACATCACCGCGATGATTGCCATTTTCGACATCCACGATCCGCGCTTTTCTTCGGCTTCGGTCTCGGGCCGCGGACTCAATCCTCGACCCTGCGCCGCCACAAACGTAAACGCCGCGAACGATGCCAAATAAACCGTGTCACACCACTTGCCGGGAAAATATAAGTGCTTTTCAATCTGCGTATTCAACAAAACAAATGCTGCCGAATTGAATAGCGTAGCTCCGAAGTAGTAGGCATAGAATCGTCGCCACGGTGGTTCCGCTGAACGCAGGATTAGGCCCAGCACCAGGGCCAGCGCCATTATTTCCACGTTGTAGAGGCGATCGTAGTTTCGGTTGTAAAGCTCGAGATTGGGAGAAATCGACTGCCAGCATACGACTAGATAGACATAGAAGTAGAACCACCACAGCATGAGCAGCGAAAAATCCATGATGCCCAGCCGGGCGCTGCGCTCTGACGGTTGCAAGTGCGGGCGCAGCAACAACCCCGCCAGCATAGGCACACCAACTAAAAACAAAAGCGCGTCTGCAGCGGAAGCTTCCGGCATCGGTAAGTGCAAAATGTTGTCATAGACGATCCAAACCATCTGATCGCACAGCAACATGAGCCAGCTCGATGCTTGCAGAATCCAGAAAGCGCGCATTCGCCCTTGGCATGGGATGGCGTTCTCTCCAAATGCCAGCAGCGGCATCAACATGCCCAGCGTGCAAAGGAGATCGCTGATTGCGGTCAGCGTGCTCCCTGCCGGTAGAAACACCGATGCGGTCACCTGTCCAATCGTCAGGCACACGGCAGCAGCAACCCAAAATTTTGCGTGGGTTTGCAGTCCAGAATTCCTCAAAGGTGATTTTATGGTTGTTTCGAGGTAACCGTAAGTTACTATAGTTACCTGTCCGGACAGGCAAATCTGGCTAAAACGCGAAGACTTAGAGCTTCAGGTCCTTCAAATATTCCCGCAGCGGACCGCCCAGATCTTCCCGCTTCAGCGCGAACTCGACGGTTGCTTTCAGGAATCCCAGCTTGTCGCCGGCGTCATGCCTCTTTCCTTCAAAAACGTAGGCATACATGTTCTCTTTTTTCAGCAATGCCTTCATCCCGTCGGTAAGCTGCAACTCTCCGCCCGCTCCGGGCTTTATTTGCGAAAGAGTTTCGAACACTCCCGGCGTCAACAGGTACCGCCCGATAATCGCCTGATTCGATGGAGCATCTTTCAGCTTCGGTTTCTCCACCATGTTCTTGATCTCGAATAACCGCCCGTTGTGGCCATCCATCGGCTTCACATCGAGAACACCGTATGCCGAAATCGCCTCGCCTTCGACAATTTGCGTCGCAATGACCGATCCATGCACATGCTCGAAAACGTCAATCATCTGCTTCAGCACTGGAACTTTCGAGTCAATCACGTCATCTGCCAGCAACACTGCAAACGGCTCGTTGCCCACCAGTTCACGCGCCGTCAGCACTGCATGGCCGAGACCTAGCGCCTCCTTCTGACGCACGTACGCGATATGAATCATGTCGGAAATCGAACGCACAATCTTCAGCAGATCGAACTTCTTCCGGTCTTCGAGCATCCGCTCAAGTTCGTAGCTGACATCAAAATGGTCTTCGATGGATTGTTTGCCCCGGCCCGTCACGATGATGATCTGGTCGCAACCCGCGGCCACGGCCTCTTCCACGCCATATTGAATAATGGGTTTGTCCACCAGCGGCAGCATCTCTTTGGGCTGCGCTTTGGTTGCGGGCAAAAAGCGGGTGCCCAATCCGGCGGCCGGAAATACAGCTTTACGTACACGCATAGAAATAATTATTCCTGTATGGACAGTAATTGTAACTGCGTTAGGCTTCAGATGCGACTTCGGTGCTCGTCAGTTGTTCCAGGATTGCGCGAATCGCGCTCATGACTTGCTCGGCAGCGGTTGCCGTCAGCGTGAATTTCAATGTGCCATCGGGAGTAAATTTCGCTCCCCGCTGCGAAGCGACGAACTGCGCCAGCTTGCCGGGATCAATCGTTGCAGTTTGTTTGAATTTGATGTTGACTAGATCGCGCTTTCGCTCGACATTGGTCGCACCCACTCGCGCTGCTTGTAACTTCAGCGAAGCATAGTCAAGCAAATGCCGAACAGCGGCCGGAGGCTCGCCATAGCGGTCTGTCAATTCTCCCCGAACGTCATCAAGCTGCGCGTCAGTTTCTATTCCGGCAATCCGTTTATACATCCGCAGTCGCTGATTTTCCTCCGCGATATACTCGTTCGGAATACGTATATTGAGGCCAAGATTGAGTTGCGTCGGAATCTCATCCGGCGGAATCTCACCCTTCATCTGGCGGATCGCATTGTCGAGCATCTGTGTATAGAGCTCGAAGCCGATGGCTTCGATGTGTCCGCTTTGCTCGCCACCAAGCAAATTCCCCGCGCCCCGCAATTCAAGATCAAGCGCAGCGATTTTGAACCCCGCGCCGAGATCAGAAAATTCTTTCAGCGCTGCAAGTCTTCGCCGCGCGATCGGCGTCAGCTCAAGGTCCTGCGGAACCAGCAAATATGCGTACGCCCGGCGATTCGACCGTCCTACACGCCCGCGCAGTTGATACAGTTCCGACAATCCCAAACGGTCCGCACGATTGATCAAAATCGTATTGCACAGCGGAATATCCAATCCATTCTCGATGATCGTCGTGGACACCAGAACGTCGGCCTCATGATGCATGAACTTCAGCATGATCTTTTCAAGTTCACCCTCGCCCATCTGCCCATGCCCGACGAGAATTCGCGCCCGCGGCACCAGCGCTTGCAGCTTGGCTGCAATCTCCCAAATGCTCTCCACGCGATTGTGGACGAAATAAATCTGACCGCCGCGATCAAGCTCCGTTTCAATCGCCGACTGGATCAGCTTTTCATCCCAAGTGGCGACGACAGTCTGAATCGCCATCCGATCTTTCGGTGGCGTCTCAATCACGCTCATATCGCGCAGTCCCGCAAGCGACATGTGCAGGGTACGCGGAATCGGCGTCGCCGACATCGTCAACACGTCTACATCTTTGCGAATTTGCTTTAGCCGCTCTTTGTGGCGCACTCCGAAGCGTTGCTCTTCATCCACAATTAACAAACCGAGATCGGTGAACTTTATGTCTTTCGACAATAAGCGGTGCGTGCCGATCAGGACGTCAACCTTGCCCGTCTCCACTTTTTGCAGAATCTCTTTTTGCTGCTTCGTCGTCCGAAAGCGGCTGATCATCTCAATCGCCACAGGAAACGCGGCAAAACGCTGCTTGAACGTCTCGAAGTGCTGAAAGGCAAGGACCGTCGTCGGCGCCAGCACCGCAACCTGCCGGTTATCGTTTACGGCCTTGAACGCCGCGCGCATCGCCACTTCTGTCTTGCCATAACCAACGTCGCCGCAGAGCAACCGGTCCATCGGCTGCGACGATTCCATGTCGCGCTTCACGTCCACGATCGCCATGTCCTGATCGTTCGTCTCGGTATAGGCGAACGCGTCCTCGAACTCACGCATCCATTGGTTGTCGGTTGAAAATGCCCGGCCCTTGGCAGTCTTGCGTTCGGCGTAGAGCTTGAGCAGTTCGTCCGTCATGTCGGCCATTGCCTTGCGGACGCGCGCCTTCGTCTTGCTCCACGCCTGCGTACCCAAATGACTGAGAGCAGGTTTTACGCCCTCCGACGAACGATATTTCTGGATCAGATCCAGTCGCGTCAGCGGAACATACAGCTTGGCGCCTTCGGCGTACTCCAACAGCATGTACTCTGCATTCCCGTCGCCCTGATTGATCTCTTTCAATCCTTGATATTGGCCGATGCCATGCTCGACGTGAACGACGTAATCGCCCACCTGCAAATCGCGGAAGTCAGAAAGAAACGCAGATACTTTGGATTTTCTTCGCTGTGGCGCAGCCGCTACCGTCTCCGATTCATCGAACAAATCGCGTGCGCCAAAAATCGTGAGCTTCGCATCTGGCAGAACCAGCCCGTCAGGAACATAAGCCTTCACTAAAGTTGCCGTGAGCAATTCGCCGGCAAAATAAGCAGTCTCGTCGGCGTATGTCCCTCCCCCTCGCGTGCGGCTGCCCAATCGAAACGAAACGCTCGCTTCGCTGAACGCATCGGCCAACCGCTCGACTTCACCGATGTTCGGAACTGCAACGATCACACGGCGTTCCTCGCTGAACTGTTTCTTCACATCTTCCAACATGCCGGCGACCGATCCGTGGAACCTTAGGGTCGGCTGCGAATGAAAACTAACAGTTTCACGATCTGGTTCTTCAATACCCAGATGCTCGATCTCCGCGCCTGGCAAATCGGGCAACTTGCTCCACCAATCCTCCGGAGAAAGCGAAAGATCCGCCGGCCGCACAAGATTGCCCACGCCGCTGCGCTCGTGCATCTCTTCAATACGCGCCCAAAGATGCTCGAATTCGCGCTTCAGCGCGGCCGGTTCATCTATCAGAACAGCAGCGTTCGGCAGTAAATCAAAAATCGTCTGCGTCGCTCCCGCAACCGGGGCATAGAACTCCCAACCCGGAAACACATTCACACCGCCGGAGCGAATCGCGCGCTCCACAATCTCTTCTGAGCCTTCGATTCGCTTGCCCGAAAGCCGCACATGAATCGCGCCCAGAATTTCTTCGCTGACCGGCGTCTCGCTCAAAGGCAGCAGCAAAGCCTCTTCTGCTGGATCAGATGACCTCTGCGTTGCCGGATCAAATTTTCGAATCGACTCAATCTCGTCGCCAAAAAATTCAATCCGCAGCGGCCGCTCTGCCTCTGGCGGATAGACATCGAGCAAGCCTCCGCGCAGCGCATACTCGCCCGGCATTTCCACCACGTCCGACGCCGCATACCCGACTGTGTTCAGATGTTGCAGCAGAGCATCGATATCCATGGCTTCGCCGCGCCGCAAAGTCCGCGCCAGCCCTGCGTAATAAGCCGCATCGCGCAAGCGCGTCGCTGTTGCGGCGATCGGTGCAACGACGATTGACGCGGCTCCGGTCGCACTTCTCCACAATCCTGAGGCGCGCTCTTCCTGAATTTCAGGATGCGGAGACAAATTTTGAAAGGGCAATACATCATAGGCAGGTAAACTGACAATCGAGTCCGGATCGCGCCCGCCCGTCAACTCATGGAAAGCCTGGAAAACCGGCACGTAATCTTCCATCGCGCGATTGTCGGCAACAACAAAAATCAAAGGCCGTTCAGCGGCGCGCTGGAGCAAAGTCAGTAATAAAGATTTGGCAGAGGGTGTGAGTCCGGACACACCAATCCGCCCCGTGTGCGCTCG